>DATACC010000319.1:0-28834 GCA_036259255.1 Thermoanaerobaculia bacterium
CCGATCGAGCCGGCGGAGCGGGCAGGCGCGGCCCCGCCGGCCGCGCGGCCGGCGGGGCCGCGCCTGCCCGCTCCGCCGGCTCGATCGGCTCCGTCGCCGGTCGGGTTCGCCCGGTCCGCTCCGTGCCGGTCCTCGTCTCCGGCCGCTGCACCGGCTCCGGAGCCGAGCTCTCCTCCGGTCTCGGCGCCTCCGCCAGCGACGACTCGTCTTCCGCGCCGTCCCAGCGGTCCGGCCGCGGGGCCGGGGCCGGCTCCCCCGAGCCTTCCTCCTCCCGCAGGTCGGTGCCGCACACGACGCAGAACCCGCCCTGCTGCTGCTCGGGAGTGCGCAGGGCGTTGCAGGTGGGGCAGTACCGCGTCGTCGGTTCCATCAGGTCGCTCCGAGAAGGCTGTCGCGGAGCAGCCCCTCGGCCTCGCCCCGGAGCGGCGACGGTACCACCTCCGGGAGCAGCTCCAGGGCGGCGGCCCGGGCCTCCCGGGCCAGGCGCAGCACGGCGAGGTCGGCCGGCCGGGCGCCGCCGGCGGCGGGGCGCTGCTCGCTCCAGCACCGCCAGGCGAGCAGCAGGCCGAGGCGCAGACGGGGATCGTCCTCCGGCGCCGGGGAGGGCGACGCCAGCAGCTCGTCGAGCAGCAGGTGGCGCCACGGGGAAGCCGCCGCGATCAGCCGCGGCAGGCGGTCCAGGCGCAGCAGGTGATCGAGATAGAGGGTGAACTGCCCACGCATGCCGGCGCCGGGCCCGTGGGGGGCGGTGAGCACCAGGGCCGGCGGCACCAGGTCGAGCAGCGCCCGATCCACCGCCTCGCCCGGTTCGGCGGAGGGCTCGGCGTCCCGGTCGATGGCCCGGTGGGCGCCGGAGCCGAGGCCGGCAGACAGGGCGTTGCGGGCGGCCAGCAGGCCCCCGACGCCGCGGGCCAGCGCGTGCCGCGGCGGCCGCTCGCCCTCGACGACGGCGGCGACGCGGGTGGCGGCGGCGACGAGCAGGGACTCCCGGATGTGCGCGGCGTCGTCGGCCGGGGCGAGGGCGGCGAGCAGGTCGAAGGCGTCCGCCGTGTGCTCGGTCAGCGGCGAGACGGCGACGCGGCCGAGGAAGGCGCCGGCGGCGCCGGCGCCCTGGTGCGACAGGGCCGGGCGCGGCTGCGCCGCGAGCAGGGAGCGCAATCGCCGCCAGATCCCCTCCGGTGCCGAGCCGGCGGCCGCCAGCGGCTCCTCGAGGACGGAGAAGGCCGCCGCGGCGGTGTGGGGCGCGGCGAGGTAGGGCGCCAGGAAGGCGTCGGCGGCGCCGTCGCCGGCCAGCAGCCAGCGCACGCCGTCGCCGACGCGCACCGCGGCCGCGGCGGGGGGCAGGCGGGGCACCTCGCGCTGGAAGAGCAGGCGCAGGGCGAAGGCGTCGAGGCCGGCGTCGAGGCACACCTTGGCGAGGCGGCGGTAGGCCGCGAGGGCGGCGTCCGGCGCCCCCGTCTCCACCTGCCGCTCGATGTGCTGCTCGAGGCGCGCCGCCGCCGGCGCCACGGGCCGTCCGGCGGCCGCCAGCCAGCCGAGCCAGGCCGGCCACGCGACGGCCTGCCGGATGCGGATCTCGCCGGCCGCCACGGCGTCGATCCACGGCGCCAGCACCCGCTCGCCGACGGCGGCGGCGTCGGGGGTGGCGAGCAGCGCCAGGACCTCTTCGAGATCGCCCTCGTGCACCACCCGCGGCCAGAGCTGGCGCCGCCGCTGCGGGTCGGCCAGCGGCGCCAGCACGCCGAGGAATGCCAGCAGCGCGAGGCGCTGCGTGGGGCTGGCCGGCGGATGGAGGCGGTCGAGGTCGTCGGCCTCGATGTCCGGTGGCGTCCGCCGGTACCGCTCCAGCCGGGCGGCGAAGCGCTCGACCCCCTCCTCCCATGCGTCGGCCAGCTCCGCGCTGTAGCGCATCACCGGCGTGGTGCCGCGCCGCTCCAGGCGTCGCACCGCCTCCCGCTCGTCGGCGGTGAGCTCCTCGCCGAGGGCGGCGCGCAGGCAGAGCACCGCCTGCTCCTCGGCGAGCGGCTCGATGGGCCGCCGGCGCAGATCCCGGTGGAAGCCGCTCGGCAGCAGGTTCAGGTAGTACTGCTCCAGAACCTGCTCGTGGAGGGATGGGTCGCGCCGGCGCAGCGCCGCCACCCGAAGGGCGAGGGCGCCGCCGGCACCGGACGTCTCGAGGGGCCACACGTCGAGCTCGCGCATCTGGCGCCGCAGATCGGCCACCGACTCTGGGGGCGCCGCCAGCAGATCGAAGCGCACCTTCTTCTCGTAGGCGTACCAGGTGTGGAACGACAGCTCGGCACGGTCCGCCGGGTGGAAGTGGAGCAGCAGCCACTCGACGAAGCCCGGCTCCGGCGAGTCGCCGGGAATGCAGGCGGTGGGACGGGTGGTGTCGCGCACCGAGTCGTAGAGGGCTGGGAAAGCGGCATCGAGGGCGGCGAAGCGCTCGCCGCCGCGGCGGAAGCGCTCGCGGTTGAGGCGCCGGGCGGTGCCCTCGAAGGCGGGGTCCAGGGTGAGCGGCGGCAGGTCGCGGCGGCCCTCCGGGTGGTGGTCCAGCAGCTCGAGGCCGGCGGCCCGGGCTTCCGGGGCGCCGAGCAGCAGCGGGTTGCCGTCGAGCAGGTCCACCTGATGGCGCGCCAGCACCAGCCCCTGGGTCAGCAGGCGGTGGGTGCCGCCGCGGTAGGTGCCGAGGCTCACCCCGCGCACGACCAGCCAGTGCTCCTCGCCGAGGCGGCGGCAGGCCCACAGCGGTGGCAGCTCGGCGCGGCGCAGGGCCGGCCCGGTCATGTCGGCCAACTCCGCCATGGCCTGGGCCGCACCTTCCGGCAGGCCGCGGCTGGTGGCGATGATCTCGCGCCCCATCTCCGTGCCGCTCTGCGGGTTGGCGGCGGCGGTGGAGAACACCAGGTGGGCGATCTCGTGCTCCGCCAAGCTCAAGCTGCGGCGTCCTCCGTGGCGTCCAGCCGATCCAGGTAGGCGGCGAGGGCCCGCAGCTCGTCGGCGGTGAGCCGGTCGAGGCGCGGGGCCGACGACGGCGCCTCGCCGCCGGCGGCCTGGTCGGCGAGGTAGGCGAGCTGGAGCAGGCGCTCGGCGTCCGCCCGGGTGAGGCCCTCCGGCAGGTTGCCGCCGTCCGGCTGCCAGGCGCCGCCGGCGAGGGCCGGCACCGCGGAGGCGTCGCGGATCAGCTCCAGCATGCGGCCCGCCTCCTCGCGGCGCCAGGAGCAGTTGCGGACGAACGGCCACTCCGGCCGGCAGTCCGCTCGCTCGGTGCGGGCGATGCGCCGCTCCAGGAAGCAGGCGGCCTGGGCTCGGTAGGTGCCGGCGGGACAGCCGACGGCGAGGACCTCGGCGGCGAGGTTCCTCTGGGTGCCGGGGCCGCAGTCGCCGTCGATGGGGATCACCGGCTTGCCCACCTCCTCGAGCCGCCGGCGCAGCGCCGCCTGGAGCAGCGCGCAGCTCGCGGCCTCGCCGAGCTCGCGGTGGGCAAGGGTGACGTCGAGCCAGGCGGCGGCGGCCTCCGGGCGCACGGTCGGGTCGGCGTAGCCTGTCGACACCAGGCGGGCGGCGACCGCGGGGTCCTGCAGGCGGGCGAGCAGGTCGGCCCGCAGCGCCTCCGCGCTCTCGGCGGTGGCGGCCGGGGTATCCGGTGGCCCCGGGACGGCGTCCTCGCCCTGCCAGCGGTCGCGGGTGAGCCAGAGGGCGAGGAGGACGACGACCAGGGCGAGGGCCGGAATGCCGTAGGTGGCGATGCGGCGCCAGTCGGGGGAGGCGGCGGTGGCGTCCTGCCGGCGGCGGGTCTCCCCCCCGGCCTCCTCCTCGCCGCTCCCCGGCGGTGCGGCGACGGGGCCGGAGGCCTCCGCGACCCGCTTGCGCATGCGCTCCAGCTTGCCCGGCCGGTGCTGGCTGCCCTTGCGCGGCGGGCGGGCGCCGATCGCGGCCTCACCTTCCTGCCAATCCTCGCCGGCGGGCGCTTCCCGCGGCGCGAGGCCCCCGTAGGCGGCGAGCTCCCGCGCGCCCTGGCGCCGCTCGGCCTCGAGGGCCGTGCGGGCGCGGCCGGCCTCGGCCTGGAGATGGTCGATGGCGGTGTGCTGGGCGTCGCGGATCTGGTTCTCGGCGCGCAGGCGGGCCGACCGGATCGACTGGATCACTCCTTCCGCCTGCTCGCCGAGATCGCGCAGGGCGGCCTCCGAGGCGGCGCGCAGCCGGGCGGCGGCGTCCTCCATCTGCCGGTCGAGCTCGGCTTCGACCTTGCGGCGCTGCTCGTCGACCAGCTCGCGCATCACGGCGAGGGTCTGCTCGTGGTCCTGCCGCAGCCGGGCCAGCAGCTCGGAGCCGAGGGACTCGCCCTCCTCCCGCAGCCGCCACAGGGCCTCCCGGCCGGCCAGGGCGTGGCTCGGCGCCGTCTCGTTCCCGGCCTGCGGGCCGTCCTCGGTGCTACGCGCCATGCTCGGGTTCTCCCTGCTCTCGGGGCGCCGCGGGCGGCGCGTCTCCGGGCTCTGCAGCCCGGGCTTCGATGTCGCGCGGGCCGGCCGCTCCGGCTCCCGCGTCTCCTCCATCGCCGCCAGCTCGTCCCAGGCGCCGGCGGCGATCGCGTCGTCCACCCGGCGCGCCCACGCGCGGGCGGCGCGGTCGCCGCTGTCCGGCGGCGGCACGCCTCCGCCGAGGTCCACCACCAAGCCGCGGGCGGCCCGGGCGGCGTCGAGCCCGGCCGCCGGCACGCCCACGAGGTCGGCTCCCGCCACCGTCCCCGGCTCGGCCCGGGTGACCAGGCGCAGGCAGCGCCGCTGGGGGGCCCGCCCCCGCGTCCGGCCGGCGAGCGGCAGGGTGGCCGGCAGCAGCAGGATCAGCTCCGCGAGGTCCGCCGGAGGCGTCTCCGGCGCCGCCACCACGTGGATCGGCTGCTCCCGCCCGTCGTCCTGGGCCTGCCAGGCGGCAACCTCGAGCAGCGCCCGCCGCAGCTCGGCATCGGGAACGACCTGCGCGATGCGCGCCAGCCGCGCCGGGGGACGGGGCCTCAGGGGCGGCAGCGGCTCGGCGGGGAGATCCTCGCCGCCGGCCAGCGCCCCGGGGTCCTGCGGGCCCCACCACGCGGCGGCTTCGAACCCCGCCCCCAGGTCCCATGCCGCCGCGGCGAGCCAGGGCTCGGGCACCACCAGGCTCTCGGCCCAGAAGTTGCCGGGCCGCCCGTCGGCCGCCGCTCCGGTCGCCACCGCCCGGGTGAGGACGCAGCGGCCGAGGTCGGTGGGCAGCGGCTGCAGGGCCAGCACCGGCGGGTCGCCGGGGGCCGGGCGCAGCCCCGCCACCAGCCGTTCGAGCGCGACGCGGCGGTCGCCGGCGAGGGCCGCGGCGCAGGCGACGGTCTGGAACCCGGGCCGCCCGAGCAGCCCGCGGGGGCTCCAGGTGTAGAGGTGGCGCCAGCCGGATGCGTCCCGCACGGTGTCCTGCAGGGATCAGAGGTCCCAATCGGTGCCCGGCGCGGCGGGGCGTCGCCCGCCGGGCGCCGGTGCTCCGGCCTCGGCCTCGGGCTGGGGCTCGGCGTCGGCCCGGGGCGCCGAGGGCCCCGGAGCGGCGAGGTCCGCCGTCAGCCGGTCGAGGAGGGCGAAGATCGGCTCGTGGACGCGGCGCGGATCGGGCTCGCGCTCGAGGCGCACCTGGCCGGGCTGCGGGTCGAAGCCGAGGCTGGAGACGAAGAACCAGCACGCCCCGGCGAAGCTCGCCGCCTCCTCGGCGAGGCGCGGGCTCAGGTGCTCGGTGACCCAGCGCCGCACCGAGTCGTCGTCGGCCTGGCGCCGCCAGTAGCCGCGCTCGAGGTAGGGTGCGCCGCCGTTGTCGCTCCAGAATGAGTGGTCGCCGGGCAGCACCAGGTCGGCCTTGGTGACCGCCAGGGCGAGGAACTTCTGCCGCGGGAGCAGCGGCAGGGCGCGGTGGTCCGGGTCGCGCTCCTGGGTCTCCAGCACGCGGCGGTAGACCTCCAGGATCTCGAGGGCGTCCGGCTGGCGCTCGCCGGGGCGCGGCGGACCGGAGCGCAGGGCCGGCGCGAAGGGCACCGGATCGACCATCAGCACCACGCCCTGGGCATAGCGCAGGAAGCCCACCTGGCGCAGCCGCTCGGGCTGGCTGAACAGCTCGCCGCCGAGATCGCGGAAGACCAGCAGCACCCGGCGGCCGTCGCGCCGGTTCTCGAGCGGCAGGGCGAGCTCGGCATCCACCTGGTCGGCGGTGCTGCGCAGCAGCTCGCGGTGGCGGAACAGGGGGTCGAGGAAGCGCTCGCGCAGCGGCCGCAGGGCAGCCGGCTCGAGCGCCACGTGCCACTCGTCGCCGCCCACCCGACGGTCGACGAGCTGGTGCAGCACGGTGGCCAGGAAGTGGCTCTTGCCGGAGGCCGAGGCGCCGATCACCGCGATCACCTGGTCCTCCCCCTGCTCGATGCCGAGGGGCTGGCGGCAGTGGGGGCACACCGAGCCCAGGTGGCCGATGCGCTCGCAGTAGGGGCAGGGCTGGTCGAGGTCCAGCCGCGGGCCGTCGCCGCCGTCCTGCCACAGGTCCCACTCGTCGGCGAACAGGAAGCGCGGGCTGCGGGCGCCGGTGTGGTCCTGCACCTCGCGGCAGCGCTCGGAGCGGCAGACGACGCCGATGCGCTCGGGCCGGAAGAACGTGAAGCAGTGGCGGCACAACCGCCTGCGCTCCGACTGCTTCCCGATCCATTTCCCGAGCATGATGACCGCCTTGAGAAGAAACCACTTAGCGGCAAGGAGTCTAGCATCCGGCGGCGGCTCCCCGCGGGTGCCCCGGATGCGCAGCGCGGGGGCTTCCGCCGGCTTCCGGCCGGTGATAGCTTCCGCCCCTCTCGACCCAAGGAGAACGACCCATGAGAGTTTCGATCCGGTGGACCGTGCTGGCTGCCGTCCTGGTGGCGGTGTCGTGGACCGGCGTCGCGGGCGCGGCGCGCAGCGATTCCGACGTGACCTTCGTCAACAAGTCGTCGTGGGACATCTACGAGCTCTACCTGTCGCCGTCCGACGACGACGAGTGGGGCCCGGACCAGCTCGAGGAGGGCGTGCTCGAGTCCGGCGGCGAGTTCCTCCTCTACAGCATTCCGTGCGACGACTACGACGTGCTGCTGATCGACGAGGACGGCGACGAGTGCATCCTCGAAGAGATCGACCTTTGCGGCGACTCGGAGGAGTGGGTGATCACCAACAAGGCCCTGCTCGCCTGCGAATTCGGGAGCTGAGCCCCCGAAGGAGGTTGCCGGGCGCCCGCGCCGGCGAGGCGGTGGCGCTGGGGCGCTGATCCTCGGCATGGTCGGTGTGCCGGTCGCGGGGATCGGCCTGATCCTCGGTGCCGACCCTGCCTCGACATGTGCCGCACCACGCTCAACCTCACCGGCGACCTCGCCCTGGCAGTGGCCATCTCCCGCGGCGAGCCCGACGTGTCGGACCCGGCCGAGGCGCTGGAGAAGGATCTGCGCTCAGTACGTTTCGAGGAAAGGCGCGCACGGGCCGTGTCGAGCAGGCCCGCCAGGATCTGAGTCAGCGCCTCGCCGCGAAGGTCCGTCGCCAGCAAGTGGCCGTCCCGGCCGAACAGGAAGTTGCGCGGCACCGCCTCGACGCCGAAGCGCCGGGCCAGCGGGCCGGCGAGGCCGCGGCGGTCGTGGAGCTGCGGCCAGGCGACCTCGTGGCGGGCGAGCCAGCGGCGCAGCAGGCGGTGCTCGGTGCGGTCCACCGCCACGCCTACGATCACCAGCTCCTGCCCGCCCCAGCGGCGGTGGGCGTGCCGCAGCCGGGGGAGCTCGGCGAGGCAGGGGGCGCACCAGGTGGCCCAGAAGTCGACCAGCACCACCCGCCCCGCGAGATCTTCCCGGGTCCATCGCCGGCCGTCGAGGTCCATCGCCCGGTAGCCGTCGAGGGCGTCGAGCCCGCCAGACGGTGCCGGCGGTGCCGCCGCCGCGCCGAGCGCCAGCAGCGCCACGAGCGCCGGCAGCACGGCCGCCGGGCCGCTCAGGGGCCGCCCCAGGCAAAGCCCAGCCGCACGAACCAGGAGCGGGGGAAGCGCGGGCCATAGACGTAGGAGGCGTCGCGCAGCGGTCCGCGGTCGAGGTCGCGCTGGTAGGCGTCGGTCAGGTTCTTGCCGCCGGCCGCCACCACCAGCCGTCGGCCCCCGGCCCGCTCGAAGGTGCGGGCGAGGTTGAGATCGACGGTGGTGAACGAGGGGGCCGTCTCCAGGCGGTCCCCGGCGACGAAGCCCGCGTAGTGGGGCACCCGCATCGACCCGGTGTGGGCGACGCCGGCGAAGAGATCCAGGCGCCGGGGCAGCCGCCAGCGCAGCAGCAACCGGCCGTGGCTCTGGGGCGTGCGCAGGAACCGGCGGCTGCCGAATTCCGGCTCGGGCTCCTCGTGCCGAGCCGACTGCAGGACCCAGCCGAGCTCGGCATCGAGGCGGTCGCCCCAGCGCGCGCCGCCGATCAGCTCCACCCCTTCCACCCGGGCGTCCCCGAAGTTGATCCGCGTCAGCTCCACCACCCCTGGGGTGGCCGGGTGGTCGTCGGGCGCGAGCACGAAGCGGCCTTCGAGGTCGGTGCGGAAGAGGTGGAGCTCCAGGGCGGCGCTGCCCCGGCGGCCGAAGGTTGGGCGCCACTCGGCGGAAAGCAGGCCAGCCCGAGACCTTTCCTCCTCGAGGTCCGAGGCGTTTTCCACCCGGCGCACCTCGCCGCCGCCGACCAGCTCGACGTGGAGATCCTCGTCGAAGACCGCCGGGGGCCGGAACCCGGTGGCGAGGGAGGCGCGCACCAGCAGGTCGTCGCGGGGCGACCACAGGGCGGCCAGCCGCGGCGAGACGATCGGCTCGTCGACCTGCGAGTGCACGTCCACCCGGGCGCCGTAGACCAGGGTGAAGCGGCGCGCCAGCCGGCGATCGTCCTGGAGGTAGGCGCCGAGATCGCTGGCGGTGGCAGCGAGCCGCCGGCCTCGGCCGCCCTGACGGTCGTCGATCTCGTCGCGGGTGTACTGCAGGCCCGCGGTCAGAGTGGACGCGGCGAGGTAGGCGTTGGCCTGGGAGTCCGCCACCCACAGGGTGTTGTCGGTGGTGCCGTAGGCGGCCGGGTCGAAGCCGGAGCCGTAGTAGCTGTCGCGGCGGGTCCGCGCGTAGGAGGTGGTGAGCCGGTAGTCGAAGCGCTCGGCCACGGTGTGAAGCCAGGCGAAGGAGCCGCCGAGGCGGTCGGTGGCGATCCACTCGGTCAGGGCGGTGTCGTGGGGCGGCCGGTCGATGCGTGCCAGGTCGCCGCCGCGCCGCGCCGCCTCGAGGCCGTTGAGCTCGGCGCTCCAGCGTCCCCGGCCGCCCGCAGCGTACTGCTCGTAGCGCAGGCCCCAGGCGGTCAGCTCGCGCCGCGCCACCTCGGAGAAGTGGTCGCCGTCGCGGTCCACCGGCTCGGAGGCGTCGCGCTGGGCGAAGGCGGTCAGTGTGCGATCCGCCGTCGCGCCCAACCAGTCGACGGCGGCGGACAGCGACGTTCCGGGCTCGCCGCCGGCGACCAGGCCCTGCATCTCGACGGCGCCGCCGGTGACCGAGGGCTGGTGCGGAATCAGGTTGATGACACCTGCCACCGCGCCGCCCCCATAGATCGCCGAGCCGCCCCCCTTGACCACCTCGATCGAGTCGATCAGGCGCGCCGGCACCTGCTCCAGGCCGTAGACCAGGGCCAGGGAGGAGACGGTGGGCTGCCCGTCCACCAGGATCTGGGTGTACGGGCCATCGAGCCCGAGCAGGCGGACCTGGGTGACGTTGCAGTTCTGGCAACTGCTCTCGACACGCACCCCGGCGCTCCATTCGACCGCTTCGGCCAGGGTGCGGGCAGCGGTGGCCTCGAGTGTCGCACGATCCAGCACACCCACCGGCACCGGCGAATCGGCCTCGCGCCGCGGCGTCCGGGTGGCGGTGACGACCACCTCCTCGCCGAAGCGGCGCAGCTCCTCGCCGCCGGGCTGCTCGGCAACCGCGCGCTCCTCCCCGGCGGGCGGCTCCTCCCCGGCGGTGGGTTGGGCCAAGGCGGTGAGAGGCAGGAGGAGGGGGGCGAGAGTGGCGAGGAGGCGGCGGGAGGCTAGTGTCCGCGCGAGTGGCCGCCCCAACGTTCGGAGGTTTTTTGGCATGCCAAAATTGTAGTTGCTATGAGGTGAATTTTCAAGTGGGTGCCGGCGATCAAGCTGGCGCCGCCGCGAGGTTCGGCTGGCTCTGCGATCCTGATCCGTATCGGCGACAACCGCTGCAGGGGGTGATCGCCGGCGCAGCCCTCGGCGCCGATGGTGCCGCTGGTGGTCTCGGCCCTGGTGCTCGGCGTGGCGGGCCTCGGCGACCTGCGCAGCCTCGCCCGCATCGGCTGGCGCACCCTGGTGCTCACCGCCGCGGTGTCGCTGGTGGCGGTGGTGCTCGGCGTCGGCATGGTGGAGCTCTTCCAGCCGGGCCGCGGCATGGCGCCGGAGCGGGTGGCGGCGCTCTCCGAGGGGGCCGCCGAGCGCGCCGCCGGCATCACCGGAGGGGCGGCGCCGAAGACGGGGCTCGAGTTGCTCGTCGGCATCGTGCCGTCGAACGTGGTCAAGGCGGCCGCCGACGGCGACCTGCTGGCGCTGATGTTCTTCGCCGCCCTCTTCGGGGTCGGCATGCTGCTCACCGGCGGCGACGCCGCGCAGCCGGCTGGTGCTGGCGGCGGAGGCGGTGTACGAGGTGTCGATGCGGCTGATCGACCTCGTGCTGCGCCTGGCTCCCCTCGGGGTGGCCGCCCTGCTGTTCACCCTCACCGCCGACGTACTTGCACGCGGGAGCGCAGTTGCCAGGAGGGTTGGTGACCAGAGGAGTGAGGGAGCAGTGGGTGTCGCAGTCGGTGGATGGTCCGTTGGGACCAAAGCCGCGACCGATGGCGTTGTTAGCCAAGTCCATCTTCATCTCGCACTCTGGATGGTCCGAGAAGTTCTCATGCGAGGTGCCAAAATTCTCGGACTCCTCCGACCCGATCGCCTTGGCCATGGGGCCGTGGCGGCGTTTCCACCCACCAGACGTTTCAGCTGAAACGTGCCCGATGCTCTGCCGGCCCTGCCTTGTCCGGAGGCTCGCCGGTTCTCACGACTCGCGCGCCACCGAGGACCGCCGCCGCTCCGGGTCCTGGAACAGGAACCCGGCTGCCACCAGGAGGCATACCAGCCCGCAGCCGACCCACAGCACCTCGGCGCCCCATTGGTCGTAGATCCAGGGGCCGGTGAGCTGGGCGAGGACGAAGGCGACGGAGAAGGCGGTGGTGAAGAGGCCGAGGTAGGCGCCGGTCACCTCCGCGGAGGCGCGCTCGGCGGCGGCCGATTCGGCGATGGGGAAGGCGAGCATCTCGCCCCAGGTCCACACCACCACGGTGAACGCCGCGAAGGCGAAGGTGCTGCCGTAGGGCAGCATCGCCACCCCGAGGCCGACGAGCACCGAGCCCAGCGCCATCATCCGGAACGGGCGCCGGCGGGCCGCCCCGTGCACCAGCGGCATCTCGATGAGCACGATCATCAACGTGTTGATGGCGATCAGGCCGCCGATGTGGTGCTCCGGCATCGCGTAGAGGTCGCGCAGGGTGAGCGGGAAGGTGCCGGCGAACTGGAAGAACACCGCGCCGAGCCCGATCATCAGCACCAGGAAGGCGAGGAACGGCCCGTCGCGCCACGGCGAGGCGGCCGCCTTGGCAGCGGCTGCCTCCGCCGTCGTCGGGCCGCGGCTCGGCGCCTCCCGCGGCACCACCAGCACCACCAGCGCGGCCGCCACCAGGCAGGTGGCGGCGTCGGCCCAGAACAGGTAGCGATAATCGTGGAGCGCCAACCAGCCCCCCACCGCCGGCCCGAAGCTCATCCCCAGGTTGATCGCCAGGCGCCGCAGCGCGAAGGAGCGGGCGCGCTGCTCCGGCGTCGCCCAGCGGGCGATGGAAGTGGCATTGGCCGGCCGGAACGTCTCGCCGACCAGGCCGAGCACGGCGAGGGCCGTGGCGATGGCCGCGGGGTGCTGCTGGTGGACCAGCACCACGAAGGCCGCCGCCGTGGCCGCCAGGCTCGCCGCCTGCACGTCGCGGGGCCGCCAGCGGTCGCTGGCAAAGCCGCCGAGGAGCGAGCCGAGCAGGCCGGCGACGCCGTAGAGGGCCAGCATCAGCCCGGCGTCTCCGGCGGAGATGCCGCGCTCGTCGCGCAGCCAGAGGATCAGGAACGGCGCCACCATGGTGCCGCTGCGGTTGACGAACACCGCCAGCGACAGCAGCCACACCGCCCGGGGCAGGCCGGAGAAGGATTCGCGGTAGTGGCGGACGAGGGAGCGCAGCATCGCAGGGCCGGGCCGCCGGCCCCCCGCCCGCCCGGGCTTCCGGGCGAGGGGGGAGACGCCGCGCGGATGGGAGATCAGGCGAGCAGCTTCGCCTCGAGGCGGATCTCCACCGCCGCCAGCGCCTTCGACACCGGGCAGCCCTGCTTCGCCCCCTCGGCGTGCTCGCGGAAGGTGGCCTCGTCGATGCCCGGCACCCGCCCCTCGGTGGCGAGGTCGATGCGGGCGATGGCGAAGCCCTCCGCCTGCTTCTCGAGATGGACGCGGGCCTCGGTGTGCACGCTCTCCGGCGTGTGACCGGCCTTGGTCAGGCCGGCCGACAGGGCCATCGAGAAGCAGCCCGCGTGGGCGGCGGCGATCAGCTCCTCGGGGTTGCTGCCCGGCTCCTGCTCGAAGCGGGAGCCGAACGAGTAGCGGCCGCGGTAGGCGCCGCTGCCCAGGGCCATCTCGCCGCTGCCGTCCTTCAGGGTTCCGTTCCAGGTCGCTTCGGCTCGTCTCGTCGGCATGGTGGTTTCCTCCTCGGTCGTCGGTGGGTGTCAGCCTGCCGGCGGCGCGGCGTCGGCGGGCAGCTCTTCGATGCGGGTGATGCGGTAGGCCGGCTCGGCCTCCCAGTCCACTTCCAGGGTGAAGCTCACGGCGTCGCCGGGGGCGACCTCGGCGAGCGAGACGTGGGGCGCCACCGGGAACGGCATGGCCATCGACTTCATGCCGACGACGTCGCCTTCCATGCTCACGAAGTCGGGGATCTCGTCATGGCGGATCACCAGGTCGCTCAGCGGCTCGGCAGGGTCGGGCACCCGCACCACCACGCCCCGGACCTCGTAGGTGCGGGCGGTGGCGGAGGGTGCCTCGGCGGTCGTCTGCTCGCCGGCGGCGTCGGCCGCCGGCTCCTCGGCGGGGCTGCACGCCGCCGTCATCGCCGCGGCGAGGGCCGCCGCGGCCAACCAGGTCCGGATCATCGGGTTCCTTCCTCGCCTTGCGGCGTCTCGTCTCGAAGACGGAGGGTTGCGGATCGCGCGCCGGCCCTTCGGGCGGGCGCGCGCTGGCGCTATCCTATCGAGCCATGTCGAGCCTGCTCACCGTTCTCGTCACCGGGGCCAACCGCGGCATCGGCCTGGCCCTCGCCCGTCTCTACGCCGCTCGCGGTCATCGCGTCGTGGGCACCGCCCGCGTTCCCGCCGACGCCCACGATCTCGGCAACGTCGCCGAGCAGGTGGAGCCCCTCGACGTCACCAGCGACGAGTCCGTCGCCGCCCTCGCCCGCCGCCTCGACGGACGTCCCGTCGACCTGCTGATCCACAACGCCGGAATCCTGGTCAACGACCGCCTGGAGGACGTGCGCCCCGAGGACGTGCTGGCCCAGCTCGACACCAACGCCGTCGGGCCGCTGCGGGTCACCCGGGCGCTGCGGCCGTGCCTCGAGGCGTCCCGAGCGCCGAAGGTCGCCTGCCTGTCGTCGGTGATGGGGTCGCTCGCCGGCAACCGCGAGGGCGGATACTACGGCTATCGCGCCTCGAAAGCGGCCCTCAATGCCGTCGTGCGTAGCCTGGCGGTGGATCTCGCCCCGATCCCGGTGTTCTCGCTCCACCCAGGCTACGTGCGCACGGCGATGACCGGGGCCGGGAATCTCACCCCCGAGGAGTCCGCCGCCTCGCTGGTCGAGGTGATCGACGGCGCCGGCCGCGAGCACTCCGGCCGCTTCCTCGACCGCCACGGCGACGAGATCCCCTGGTGAGGCTCGCGGCGGCGACGCTGGCGGGGGATCTGCACGCTGCGTCCGCCATGCACCCGGCCCCCCTGGAACCTACCGAGGAGACTGCATGAACCCGACCCGACGGCTCCGCGACGAGGGCCAGTCGCTGTGGATCGACCACCTCAGCCGGCGCGCCCTGGCCGAGGGCCGCCTCGAGCGCCTGATCCTCGAGGACGACCTGCGCGGCGTCACCAGCAACCCCACCATCTTCGAGCAGGCCATCGGCGGCGGCGGCGACTACGACCCGGCCTTGGAGGAGCTGCTCGCCGCCGATCCCCGGTCCGGCGCCGGCGAGCTCTACGAGCGGCTGGCCGTGGAGGACATCCGCCGCGCCGCCGACGTGCTGCGCCCGGTGTTCGACGAGAGCGGCGGCGACGACGGTTACGTGTCGCTCGAGGTCTCGCCCTACCTCGCCTACGACACCGAGGCGACGGTGGAGGAGGCGCGTCGGCTGTGGGCCGCCGTCGAGCGGCCGAACCTGATGATCAAGGTGCCGGCCACCGACCACGGCATCCCGGCGATCCGCCGCCTCACGGCCGAGGGCATCAACGTCAACGTCACGCTGATGTTCTCGCTCGCCGACTACGAGGCGGTGGCGGGGGCCTACCTGGACGGGTTGGAGGAGCTGGCCGCAGCCGGCGACGACGCGGCCCTCGCCCGGGTCGCCTCGGTGGCGTCGTTCTTCGTCAGCCGGGTGGACGGCAAGGTCGATCCGCTGCTCGAGGAGATCGGCAGCGACGAGGCGCGGGCGCTGCTGGGCACCCTCGCCATCGCCAACGCCAAGCTCGCCTACCGGCGCTTCCAGGAGCTGTTCGTCGCCGGCGACGGCGAAGGCGCGCGCTTCGCCCGCCTCGCCGAGCGCGGCGCCCGCCTGCAGCGCGTCCTGTTCGGCAGCACCAGCACCAAGAACCCGGCCTACCGCGACGTGCTCTACGTCGAGGAGCTGATCGGCCCCCACACCGTCAACACCCTGCCGCCCAAGACGGTGGACGCCTTCCGCGACCACGGCGTGGTGCGCGCCACGCTGGCCGCGGGCATGGACGAGGCGGCGCAACGCGTCGCCGCCCTCGGCCGCCTCGGCATCGATCTCGACGCGATCACCCGCGATCTCCAGCGCGAGGGCGTCGCCTCCTTCGCCGACTCCTTCGACCAGCTCCACGCGACGCTCGAGACCACCCGCCGTCGGATGCTCGCCGCGCGCGTGGCGGGGCGCCAGAGCGAGGTGCTCGGCGAGGGCCTGCGAGCGGTCAGCGAGCGGCTCCTCGCCTGGCAGGACACCGGCTTCGGCCGCCGTCTGTGGGCCGGCGACCGCACCCTGTGGTCGGCCAGGCCGGTGCCGGAGCTGGTCGACCGCCTGGGCTGGCTGACGCTGCCGGACGCGATGCGCCGCCCGGCCGCCGACTTCGCCGCCTTCGCCCGCCAGGCGGCTTCCGAGACCGACCGCGTGGTGCTCCTCGGCATGGGCGGCTCCAGCCTGGCGCCGGAGGTGTTCCAGCGGGTGCTCGGCAACCGCCGGCGCTATCCGGCGCTGACCGTGCTCGACAGCACCCATCCGGCGGCGGTGCGCGCCGCCACCGACGGTCTCGACCCCGCGCGCACGCTGTTCGTCGTCTCCAGCAAGTCGGGCTCGACCACCGAGACGAAGTCGCTCTTCCACCACTTCTGGAGCGTCGCCACCGAGGCCCTGGGCGACGGTGCCGGCAGCCGCTTCGTGGCGATCACCGATCCCGGCAGCTCGCTGGCCGAGCTCGGCCGCGAGCGCGGCTTCGCGCGGGTTTTCGAGGCGCCGCCGGAGGTCGGCGGGCGCTACTCGGCGCTGTCGCCGTTCGGGTTGGTGCCGGCGGCCCTCGTCGGCATCGACGTGGTCGAGCTGCTCGACCGCGCCTGGGCCGCCGCCTTCGCCTTCGGGCCGCAGCAGCCCGCCCTGCTCAACGAGGCGCTGCGCCTCGGAGCGGTGATGGGCGAGATGGCCCGCGCCGGCCGCGACAAGCTCACCCTGCTCACCACCCCGGCCCTCGCCGCCTTCCCGGACTGGCTGGAGCAGCTCGTCGCCGAGAGCACCGGCAAGGGCGGCACCGGCGTGGTGCCGGTGGTCGGCGAGGGGCCGGAGGCGGCGGGCCGCGGCGACGACCGGCTGTACGCGGCCCTGCTGCTCGACGGGGACGACGCCGGCGGCGAGCTGGCGGCGCGTCTCGATGAGCTGGAGCGCGCCGGCGCCACGGTGGTGCGCATCCGGGTGCCGGATCGTCTCGATCTCGGCGTCGAGATGCTGCGTTGGGAGATCGCCACCGCGGCGGCCGGCGCCGCCCTCGGGGTGCAGCCCTTCGACCAGCCCGACGTCCAGCTCGCCAAGGATCTCGCCCGGGAGGCGATCGCCGGCGCCGCCGGGAGGGACGCCGAGGCCGAGCCGGTGGCGGTGTCCTCCGCGGGCTTCGAGGAAAGGCTCGCCGGGTTCCTGCGCTGCGCCGGCGCGGGCGACTACGTGTCGGTCCACGCCTACCTGCCGCCGGACGCCGAGACCGACCGCCGCCTGGCGGCGCTCCAGGCGGCCCTCGGCGAGGTCACCGGGCGCGCGGTGACGGTGGGCTACGGCCCCCGCTTCCTCCACTCGACGGGGCAGCTCCACAAGGGTGGCCCGGACACCGGCCTGTTCCTCCAGCTCGTCGACGAGCCGGCGCACGACCTGCCGGTGCCGGAGACGGACTACACCTTCGGCCGCCTGATCCGCGGCCAAGCGGAGGGCGATCGCATGGCGCTGACGCAGCGCAACCGGCGGGTGCTGGCGGTGTCCCTCGGCGCCGACGCCGGCAGCGGGCTCGACCGTCTGGCGAGCGGGATCGCGGCCGGCGAGACGGCGGGCGTCGCGTCGTGAGCGCCCCGCCGGCGGCCCCGGAGGCGACGATGCGGCTCGGCATGATCGGCCTCGGCAAGATGGGCGGCAACATGACCCGGCGCCTGCTCGCCGCCGGCCACCAGGTGGTGGTCTTCGACCGCTCCGTCGAGGCGGTGGCCGAGCTGGTGGCGGCGGGTGCGGAGGGGGCGACCGACCTCGGCGAGCTCGGCACCCGGCTCGCCGCCCCACGGGTGGTGTGGATGATGGTGCCGGCGGGGGAGGTGGTGGACACGGTCATCGAGAGCCTGGTGCCCCACCTCGAGCCGGGCGACGTGGTGGTCGACGGCGGCAACTCCTTCTACCGCGACAGCCAGCGCCGGGCCGCCGCGCTCGCCGAAGGCGGCTTCCGCTACGTCGACGCCGGGGTCTCCGGCGGCGTCTGGGGGCTGGCCGGCGGCTACAGCCTGATGGTCGGCGGCGCCGAGGACGCGGTGGCGCTGCTGCGGCCGGCGCTCGAAACCCTGGCGCCGGCGCCGGACCGCGGCTGGGGGCACGTCGGTCCGGCGGGCGCCGGGCACTTCGTGAAGATGATCCACAACGGCATCGAGTACGGCCTGATGCAGGCCTACGCCGAAGGCTTCGCGCTGCTGCACCGCAAGACGGAGCTCGACCTCGATGTCGCCCAGGTGGCGGAGATCTGGCGCCACGGCAGCGTGGTGCGCTCGTGGCTCCTCGACCTGCTGGCCGGCGTCCTCGGCGAGGATGCGGACCTCGACACCGTAGCGCCCTGGGTGGCCGACTCGGGCGAGGGGCGCTGGACGGTGCTCGAGTCGCTGGAGCTCGACTCGCCGGCCCCGGTCATCGCCCTGTCGCTGATCCAGCGCCTGCGCTCCCGCGACGAGACCTCCTACCCGGACCGCGTGCTGGCGGCGCTGCGCAACGCCTTCGGCGGCCACGCCGTCAAGCCGGGCGAGGCCGCCGCGCCGGAGGCGGCCGCACCCGGAGGGCCGGTCCCCGGCGCCACCGGCTCCGGCGGGGGCGGGACGGGGGGCGACCGCGCGTGAGCCCGCGGCAGGACCAGCCGGGGCTGTTCGAGCGCGAGCCGCCGCGGCTCCCGGCGCCGCCGCCGCGGCACCTGTTCGTGATCCTCGGCGGCACCGGCGACCTCGCCCGCCGCAAGCTCCTTCCGGCCCTCTACCGGCTGATGCGCCAGGGGCTGATCGACGGGCGCTGCCGCATCCTGGCGGTGGCCCGCTCCACCGAGCACGACGACGCCTCGTACCGTCGGCTGGCGCGCGAGGCGCTGCGCGAGCGCGGCGTGCCCGACGAGGGGCTCGACCCGTGGTGTGACGAGTGCGTCGCCTACGTCGGCCTGGGCGACGGCGGCGAGGCGGCCTACCGGCGCCTGGCGGCGCGCATCGCCGAGATCGAGGCCGTCGCCGAGCTGCCGGGCAACCGTGTCTTCTACCTCGCCCTGCCGCCCGCGGCCTTCGGCGCCACCCTCGCCGAGCTCGGCGAGGTGGGCCTCCACGAGCCGCCGTCGCCGGAGGCCTGGGTGAGGGTGGTGCTCGAGAAGCCCATCGGCCACGACCTCGAGTCGGCCCGCCAGCTCGACCGCGGAGTGCAGCGCTGGTTCGACGAGTCCCAGGTCTACCGGATCGACCACTACCTGGGCAAGGAGACGGTGCAGAACCTTCTCGTCTTCCGTTTCTCGAACATCGTCTTCGAGTCGCTGTGGAACCGGGAGCGGGTGGACAACGTGCAGATCACGGTGGGCGAGGAGATCGGGGTCGCGGGCCGCGCCGGCTACTACGACCGCTCCGGGGCGCTGCGCGACATGGTGCAGAACCACCTCACCCAGCTCCTGTCGCTGGTCGCCATGGACGTGCCGGTGGCCTACGACGCGTCGGCGGTGCGCTACGAGAAGATCAAGGCGCTGCGCTCGATCCAGAAGATCGTGCCGGAGCGCGACGTGGTGCTCGGGCAGTACGCCGCCGGCACGATCGGCGGCCTGCCGGTCCCCGGCTACCACGAGGAGCAGGGCGTGCCGGAGGGCTCGCGCACCGAGACCTTCGCGGCGCTGCGCCTCTCCCTCGATTCCTGGCGCTGGCAGGGCGTGCCGTTCCTGCTGCGCACCGGCAAGCGGCTGCGCCGCCGGGTCACCGAGATCGCCGTCACCTTCCGCCGGCCGCCGGTGGCCCTGTTCGAGAGCATGGACTGCGAGACGCCGGTGGAGCCCGACGTGCTGGTGATGACCCTGCAGCCGGGCGAGGGCTTCGCCCTCTACTTCGACATCAAGAAGCCCGGCGAGCCGCTGCAGCTCGAGAAGCGTCCGCTGCGCTTCGACTACGAGGAGGCGTTCGGTCCGTTGCCGGAAGCCTACGAGACCCTGTTGCTCGACATCCTGCAGGGCGACCAGACGCTGTTCGTCCACGCCGAGGAGGTGGAGGCCGCCTGGCGCCTGTACACGCCGCTGCTCGACGCCGGCCTGCCGGTGGAGCCCTACAAGGCCGGCTCCTGGGGGCCGGCGGAGGCGGACCGGCTGCTGGCGCCGGGGGCGGAGCGGTGGCGGACGCGGTAGCGGCGATGGGCGGCGGATGCGCTCGTGGGGCACGGCCACCGGTCCGGGAGAGGGCGTGGAGCATCCCGCTCCGCAACCGGCCCTCGATTCAGGACGTCCGGGAGGGGCTCGGGCCTGCCTTCCGCGGGCGCTCCATCGCTGGTGGCCTGCGACAGGGCTTGCCCCGGCGCCCGCTCCAGAGCTTCCGGAGCGGGGTGCTCCACCCCCCGAGCACCGGTGGTGGGCGTGGCTGGAACGGCGAGCGAGCGGAGCTGGATGGGCGGGGGAAAGCGGCATGACTTCCGGTGGCGAGGGGGAGGGGAGGCTTCCGGGGCGGGTGCGGGTGTTCCCGACGCCCGAGGCCCTGGCCAATGCGGCGGCGGCGATGGTGGCCGGGATCCTGCGGGAAGCGATCGCCGCGCGCGGCCGGGCGAGCCTGGTGCTGGCGGGGGGGAGCACGCCGCGGCCGGTGTACCGGCGGCTGGCCGGGCGAGGGCCGGGGGACGTTTCCGCTGGAACGTCTCTGCCGGGAGATGGACGCCGGGGCGGGGGAGCCGGGGCCGACGGTTCCGCTGCCACGTTCTTCGCGGTGGACTGGCGCCGGGTCGAGGTGTTCTACGGCGACGAACGGGCGGTGCCGCCGGACGATCCGGCGAGCAACCACCGCATGGCCCGCGAGACGCTGCTCGACCACGTGCCGGTCCCGGGCGAGGCGGTGCACCGCGTCCGCGGCGAGCTGGGGCCGGAGGAGGCGGCGGCGGCCTACGAGCGGGAGCTGGTGGCGGCGCTCGGGGAGGCCCCGCGCTTCGACCTGGTGCTCCTCGGGCTCGGCGGCGACGGGCACACGGCGTCGTTGTTCCCCGGCGACGTCGCCGGCGAGGATCGGGTGCCGCCGGGCCGGCTGGTGGCGGCGGCCACCGCGCCGGTGGTTCCGCGGCAACGCGTTACCCTGACCTACCGCGCCCTTGCCGCCGCCCGTTCCGTGCTTTTCCTGGTCGAAGGCGCCGGCAAGGCGGCGATGGTCGCTCGCGTCCTCTCCGGCGACCTGGCCCTGCCGGCGACCCGGGTGCGTCCGGCGGCCGGCGAGCCGCTCTGGTTCCTGGATGCCGCCGCCGCGGCCGAGCTCTCCCCCGAGGAGGGGCGATGACCATCGCCGGCTCGGCCCCCCTGATCCTCGGCGGCGACGTCGGCGGCACCAAGATCGCTTGCGGCCTGTTCGCCGACGACGGCGCCGTCCGCCCCCGCCTGGTGTTCGGCGAAACCTTCGCCGGCGCCGACTTCCCCGGTCTGGGCGCGGTGGTCGACGCCTTTCTCGCCCGCGCGGGCGTCGAGCCGGAGCGGGTGCGCTCCGCCTGCTTCGGCGTGGCCGGCCCGGTGATCGGCAACGCCACCCGCACCCCGAACCTGGCCTGGGAGATCGACGGTCTGCGCCTGGCGGCGGAGACCCGCCTGCCTCGCGTGCTGCTGATCAACGACCTGCTCGCCACCGCCCACGGCGTGCCGCTGCTCGCGCCGAGCGAGTTCGCCGCGCTGCAGGAGGGGACCGTCGATCCCGGCGGTAACGTGGCCCTGATCGCCGCCGGCACCGGCCTCGGGATGGCGCTGCTGCCGCGGCTTTCCGGCGCCTTCCGGCCGGTGGCCACCGAGGGCGGGCACCAGGACTTCCCGCCCCGCGACGAGCAGGAGATCGCCCTGCTGCGCACCCTCCAGGGGCGCTACGGACGGGTGAGCCTGGAGCGGGTCGTCTCCGGCCCCGGGTTGGTGGCGGTGTACCAACACCTGCGCGACTCCGGCTTCGCGGCGGAGGACCCGGAGCTGCGCGACCGCATGGAGCGCACGGATGCCGCGGCGGCGATCTCCCGCGCCGCCCAGGTGGATGGCGACCCTCTCGCCCGGGAGGCCCTGGACGTCTTCACCGCCGCCTACGGCGCCGCCGCCGGCAACCTCGCCCTGGTCGCCTTCGCCACCGCCGGCCTCTACGTCGGCGGCGGCATCGCCCCGAAGATTCTCGACAAGCTCCACGACGGCACCTTCCTCGCCGCCTTCCGCGACAAGGGCCGCTTCCGAGGTTTCATGGAGCGCATCCCGGTGCGCGTCATCCTCGAGCCCGCCACCGCGATGCTCGGAGCGGCGCGGGTGGCGGCGGTGGAATAGGGAGACGTGCACGACGTAGGATTGGCGGAAATGGCGCGTTATCGCAAGGAGTATCGGCCCCTCCGCCGTGATCCGGAGACCCCCTCGCCCGAGCCGGAGCACCGTGACGAAGGTGCGGCTCCCCGGCCGTCCGCGCCTCCGCCGCCCGGTCCGCAGCCGACACGATCGGCCCCGTCATCGCCTGGACCCTCGCCGGTGCCGCCCTCCGCGCCGCTGCCGCAGCCGGTCGGCGAGAGGGCCCTGGCGTGCCCGGGCTGCGGCGCCCGCCTCGGCGCGCCGCCGGTCGACGGAGACCACGCCCACTGCCCCGGCTGTGGCCGCGCCTGGTTCGAGGGCGCCCTGTTCCGTCTCCACCTGCAGGAGGTGCGGCCGAATCTGCGGCCGGAGGACGTGTCGAGCGCCCTGCTGCTGAGCGCGGGCCACGAGCTCCCGGGCCTCTCGTGCCCGGCCGGCGCGCACGGGCCGCTGCGCTCGGCGCACTGGGAAGGCGTGCCGCTGGCCGTCTGCACCGCCTGCGAGAGCGTGCTGCTGGAGCCCGGTGCCCTGGGCGACCTCGACCGCCGCAACCGGGCGGCGAAGCGCCGCGACCACGCCGAGTATCTGAGCGACGCGTTGCAGTATCTGGCGGAGAAGCTGGGGTACACCGGCGTCGCCGGCGGCCGGCGCGCGCGGGTTCCGGTGCCGACGGACACCGGCGTCGCCGGCCCCTGCCCGGCGTGCGGCAAGAGCTTGGCGCTCCCCGCTGGCGGCGCGAAGCACGTAGCCTGCTCGTGCGGCTCCCGCTGGTACGAGGGTTGGGGCTTCCACCGCAGCTTCGCCGCCTGGCGGGGAATCCCCTACGGCGGCTTCGAGGACTGCCTGCGAGTTCACCAGATCGGCAGCGACCCCGGCTGGACCTGCCCGGCATGCCGCGACCACCCGCCCCTTGGCCACACCGCCTGGGAGGGCGAGACGATCGTCTGGTGCCCCCGATGCACCGGCATCTTCGTCGAGGCGGGGCAACTCGGCAGGCACGTGAAGTCCGCCGCCTGGGACGCGGTGGGCAGGGGCGGTTCCCTGCTCCTCGCCCTGCTCGCCTTCCGCCCCCGCCCCCGCTGACTCCGCGCCCCCGGCACCGGTCTTGAACCTGCTGCCGTTCGTGACCAGCGAACGGGCCTACACCATCGAGCGCAGCAATCCGGCCGGCGAGCGGCCGCTGGTGGCGGCGGCGCTGCACGGGGGCCACAGGGTGCGCCCGGAGGTCGAGGCGCTGCTGGCCCTTTCCGAGAGCGAGCGGCTGCGGGAGGAGGACCCGTTCACCGCCGCCTGGACCGCAGTGGCCGACAGCCGCATCCTCGCCCACCGCTCTCGTTTCGAGGTCGACCTCAACCGGCCTCCCGAGGGCGCCCTGTACCTCGCGCCGGAGCAGGCCTGGGGCCTCGAGGTGTGGCGCCAGCCGCCTCCGCCGGGGGTGGTGGAGGAGTCGCTGGCGATCCACCGGCGCTTCTACGAGGAGGTGCGCAGCCTCTACCAGGAGCTGGCGCGCCGCCACGGCCGCTTCGTCGTCTTCGACCTCCACAGCTACAACCACCGCCGCGGCGGCCGTGACACGCCGCCGGAAAATCCCGCGGCCAACCCCGAGGTCAACGTCGGCACCGGGTCCCTCGACCGGTCGCTGTGGGGCCCGGTGGTCGACCGTTTCATGACCGACCTCGCCGCCTTCGACTTCCGCGGTCGCCGCCTCGACGTGCGCGAGAACGTGCGCTTCCAGGGCGGCGCCTTCGCACGCTGGAGCCACCGCGAGTTCCCCGGCTCCGTCTGTGTGCTCGCCATCGAGTGGAAGAAGTTCTTCATGGACGAGTGGACCGGCGAGCCCCGCTCCGAGGATCTCGAGACGATCTCCGCGGCACTGGCCGCCACCGTCCCCGGCGTGCTGGAGGAGCTGGTCCGGCTGGGGCCGCCATGAACGAGGCCGACACCGCGAGCGCGGCCGGCCCGGTGCGCGGGGCGGGGAAGCTCGGAGCGGCCGGCACCGCGAGCCCCGCCCACGGCGGCCCTGGAGAGCAGGCCCGCGGCCTCGCCGAGCGCCTCGGCCACGGCGAGACGGTGGCCCGCCCGCTGCCCGGCGGCGGCGTCCTCTACCTCGACCGGCCGCTGCCGTTCCTGCTCGTCTATCGCCGCCCGCCCCGGAGCGGCTCCCGGGAAGCCCGCGACCTCGGCGCCGCCCGGCTGGTGACCAGCGAAGCGTGCCACCTGGTGGCCGAGGGGCCGCGGGACGCGGAGATCCTCCCCGCCGCCGTCGCCGCCCTCCAGCGCCACTTCGACGAGGTGCTGGTGCTCGAGGTGTGGACCCGGCCCCAGGCGGAGGAGGAGGGGCCGCCGGAGGCGGACGGGGCGGAGCCGCCGTTCGTTCCCGGCGAGGCGCCGCCCCCCGCGTTCCGCGTCCACTGCGGCGCCGGCGCGACCTCCTCCGCCCGGGCCTCCTCGGGCACCGCCGCCGCGACCGCGGGCAGCACCGGCCGTTCCGCCCCCAGCGCCGCCACCGGCAACCCGGCCGCCGCCTTCGCCGCCTCGCTGCGCGAGATCGCCCTCGACGATCGCGCCGCCCGGGTCACCATCCGCGGCACCGCGCCGCGGCCCCCCGGCCTGCCGCCTCTGGCCCTGCCGGCGGGCGTCGTCCACCTCGGGGTCGAGGTGGCGCCGGTGTTCCGCGCCGGACCGGCGGGGCCGCTCTACCCGCCGCGCTACGAGGCGCTGCGCCGGCAGTGGCACGTCGCCCTCGGCAAGGCGCTGTTCGCCTTCTGCCGGCGGCTGCCGAAGAGCGTCGCGCGCCACTACCTGGCCCTCGGCCGCTGCGGGCTGCCGGAGGCGTTGTGGGACATCGACCGCACCCTGGCGGAGGTGGGGGAGGGATTCGACTTCCTGCTCCAGGTCACTCCGGTCAACGCCGCCGAGGCCTGGGAGCGTTTCCGCGCCGCCGGCTGCCAGGGCGAGCCGAGCTTCCGCTACCGGCCGATCCCTGTCGACGTCGAGCTGATGAAGCGGCGGCTCTACGACATCCCGTTGGAGCGCATCGAGGACCCCACCCTGACGCTGCTCTTCCGCGAGAAGCAGGAGGAGCTGGACCGCGAGCTCACCATGCTCGCCGAGCGCGAGACCCGCCGCTTCTTCCACGGCTCGATGGCGCTCTACGGTGAGGTGGACGACGATCTCGTCGCCAGCGCCCGCGCCGTGCTCGACCGCGTGCCCGACCGCCCCCTACCGGGCGAACGGGTCGACGCCGCCGCCTTCGCCACCCTCGCCCGCCGCGAGGTCGACCAGTACCGCCGCCTGGTGCCCGGTCTGCCGGACCTGGTCGAGGTGCGCGACGACATGCACCGCGGCGTGATGGTTTCGCGCGGCCGGCTGCTGATCGGTGAGGCGTTCACCGTCTCGCGCTTCCGCGCCGAGGCGCTGATCCACCACGAGGTCGGCACCCACGTGCTCACCGACCTCAACGGCCGCGCCCAGCGCTTCCGCCAGCTCTACCTCGGCTTCGCCGGCTACGAGTCGCTGCAGGAGGGGATGGCGGTGTTCGCCGAATACCTCGTGGGTGGGCTCACTCCGGGCCGCCTGCGCACCCTGGCCGGCCGCGTGCTGGCCGTCCGGGCGCTGGTCGACGGCGCCGACTTCACCGCCACCTGGCGGCTGCTCGCCCAGGTCCACGGGTTCGCCCCGGAGACCGCCTTCACCGTGGCGTTGCGCGTCTTCCGCGGCGGCGGCTTCACCAAGGACAAGGTGTACCTCGAGGGACTGCGCGACCTGCTCGCCTATCTCGCCGAGGGCGGCGAGCTCGAGCCGCTCTACGTGGGCAAGATCGCCGCCGCCCACGTGCCGGTGGTCGAGGAGTTGCAGATGCGGGGCGTGCTGGGCGAGATGCCGTTGCAGCCGCGGTTCCTGTTCGACACCTCGGCACTGGCCCGGCTCGACGCCGCGCGCCGCGGCCTGACCGTGGCCGAGCTGGACCTATCGGGAGAGAGCGAGCGATGAGAATCGGTTTCCTGGTCAACGATCTGGCCACCGAGCGGCCTGACTACACCACCACCGCGCTGGCCCTGGCGGCCCTTCAGCGGGGCCACGAGCCGTGGTACATCGGCGTCGAGGACTTCGTCTACGACCCGCGCGAACGGGTGGTCACCCTGGCCCGCTCGGTGCCGGCGGCGCGCAAGCGGCCGCCGGCGAGCCGCGACAAGCTCCTCGAGCTGCTGCGCGGCGACGACGCCCGCCGCGAGGAGCTCAAGGTCGACGACCTCGACGTGCTGATGCTGCGCAACGATCCGGCCGACGACGCCGAGCGGCCGTGGGCGCAGACGGTGGGGTTGCTGTTCGGCCAGCTCGCGGTGCGCCACGGGGTGCTGGTGGTCAACGACCCGGTGGGCCTCGCCCAGGCGATCAACAAGCTCTACTTCCAGCTCTTCCCCGAGGAGGTGCGCCCGAAGACGCTGATCACCCGCGACAGCGAGCAGATCCGCCGCTTCCTCGACGAGCTCGGCGGCACGGCGGTGTTGAAGCCGCTCCAGGGCTCCGGCGGCAAGAACGTCTTCGCGGTGCGCGACGGCGACGTGTCGAACCTCAACCAGATCATCACCGCCATCGGCCGCGAGGGCTACATCGTCACCCAGGAGCTGTTGCCCGAGGCCGCCAGCCAGGGCGACGTGCGCATGTTCCTCATGAACGGCGATCCGCTCCGGGTCGATGGCAAGTACTGCGCCTACCGGCGCGAGCCCTCCGGCGGCGACCTGCGCAGCAACCTGTCGGCCGGCGGGGAGGTGCGGCCGGTGGAGATCGACGACAAGCACCTGCGGGTGGCCGAGCTGGTGCGCCCGAAGCTGATCCAGGACGGGATGTTCCTCGTCGGGCTCGACATCGTCGGCGACAAGCTGATGGAGGTCAACGTGTTCAGCCCCGGCGGCATCGAGATGGCCGGCACCCTCGCGGGGGTGGACTTCGCCAGCGCCATCGTCGCCGGGCTCGAGCGCAAGATCGAGTGGCAAGGCCACTACCACGGCAACCTCGGCAACGCCGGTCTCGCCACGATCTAAACAAATTCACCAGTAGCTATATTTAAGCGGTTTGCGGAATTCGGCCCGATTCCTGCAAAGGACGGGTGTGTCTCGACGGGCGATGGGCCCGTCCGCCAATGGTGGCACGCCAGAGCACCGCGAGGTTCCTGGGCGTGTCCGATGAACGGCCGGCCTCCGGCCCGACTTTTTCGAGGAGACGATGGACACACCTGCCGCAGCTCGCCGCCGAATCCCGTACATCCTGCTTCCCCTGCTGACCCTCGTGCTCGCCGCGACCCTGCCGACGACGACCGCCCACGCCTCCCTGGTCCTCGCAGGACCGAAGGAGACCAGCGGCACCGGGCTGGGAGCGGTCAACACCGTGCTCACCCTGCACGACTCCGCCGCGACGACCTCCTCCGGCTGCGTTGCCTACGACGGCAACGCCGACGTGGTGGGTCCCGCCGCCTGCCCGGCCGGCATCCCCGGCGGCGACGAACACACCCAAACCCAGACGCGGAGCCTCGCCGAGGTGGGCGTGTCGAGCGCCTACAACCTGCGCCTGGTGTTCAACTACAGCGAGCCCCAGAACGGCGAGCTGGTGGACGACATCACCATCGCCGATCTCGAACTGACCCTCTACTACGCCGAAGGCTCGGTGTGCTTCGCCTCCGGGCCCTTCGCCGCGGTGAGCTTCGCCGACGACTTCAACGGCGTCGGCACCAGTGGCTTCGTGTTCCGCCTCGACGCGCAGCAGGCGGCGGCGGCTCAGCCCTGCTTCGCCCAGCCGGGCGTGCGGGCCGGCCTGGCGGCGGTCCTCGAAGGCGCCGACCACGGGCTCGAGACCTTCTACCTCGCCGACGCCGAAACCGTCGGCGGTCCCGCGGCGGATTTGGCGCTGACCAAGACCGACAGCCCCGACCCGGTGGTGGTCGGCAACACCCTCACTTACACCTTGACGGCGACCAACCAGGGGCCGCACCGGGCCACCGGCGTCAACGTCTTCGACACCCTGCCGGCGACCCTGTCCGGGGTGAGCGCCACGTCGCCCGACGGTACCTGCACCGTCTCGGGGCGGACGGTCACCTGCGCGATGGGCGACCTGGCGCCGGGCGAGACGGCGACGGTGACGATCACCGGTACGCCGACGGTGACCGGCTCGATCACCAACACCGCCCTGGTGCTCGGTGAGCAGCCGGATCCCGACACCAGCGACAACACCGCCCTGGCGCAGACCGAGGTGCTGGACACCGGCGGTGCCGGCGGCAGCGGCGACGCGGCCGACCTCTCGGTGCTCAAGACCGATTCGGCGGACCCGGTGGCGGTGGGGGAGTCCGTCACCTACACGATCCGGGTGAGCAACGCGGGGCCGGCGACGGCAACCGGCGTCACCGTGACCGATGTCCTGCCGGCGAGCGTCGCCTTCGTCTCCGCCACCGTGACCACCGGCGCAGGCACCTGCTCGCGCAGCGGCGTGGTCGTGGTCTGCGAGCTCGGCGACCTCGCCAACGGCGACGAGGCGGTGATCGCCATCGAGGTGGTGCCCGGCGCCACCGGCACGATCACCGACACGGTGCGGGTGTCGGCCGCCGAGGAGGATCCCGACCTCGGCAACAATTCCGACAGCGAGCAGACCCAGGTCGGCGCCAACTCGGCCCGCAGCGCGGATCTGTCGGTGATCAAGACGGCCTCGAGCCGCCAGGTCGGTGTCGGCCAGGCTTTCACCTACACGATCGTCGTCTCCAACGCCGGCCCCGACCCGGCCACCGGCACCGAGATGGTGGACCTGCTCCCGATGGGCGTCGCGTTCCGGGCCGCCTTCCCGAGCCAGGGCTCCTGCACGGAGGCGGTTGGCGTGGTCACCTGCGTCCTCGGCACGATCGCCGCGGGCGGCACGGCGTCGGTGCAGATCGAGGTGGTACCCACCGCTCCGGGCACCCTGGTCAACACGGCGGTGGTCTCCGCCAACGAGAGCGAGCAGGACGTGGCGAACAACAGCACCGAGGTGGCGACGGGGGTGCAGCTGGCGCCGGTGCCGGTGGACGTGCCGTCGCTCGGTGAGCTGGGCCTGGCGCTGCTGGCGCTGCTCCTCGGCGGGGTGGGAGCCGGCTTCCTGCGCCGCGCCTAGCAGGGGGGCGGCAGCGAGCCCCGAGCGGGGGGGGGGGGGGGGGGGGGGGGGGGGG
>DATACC010000320.1:0-6240 GCA_036259255.1 Thermoanaerobaculia bacterium
GGGGTCGGCACCGGCGGCATGGTGACCAAGGTCGAGGCGGCCCGTATCGCGGCGGCGGCCGGCGTGCCGGTGGTGGTCGTGCTGCCGGAGGTGAACCTGGGCGACTGGGAGACTCGCCAGCCACCGGCCCTGCTGTTCGGCGAGGCGGCCGGCCGCTGGCACGCCCACCTCGCCCGCGGGCTCACCGCGCTGGTCGCCGGCCGGATCGCCGCGGCGGAATCCGCGGCGTGGGCGATGGTCGAGCTCGACGGCGGGTTCTCCACGACGCCGTTCCGACTGCTCGCCGAGGCCGCCCGCCGCGACGGTCGCGCCGCCGAGGCCCGCGACGCGGCGATCTCGGAGATCGACGCGCTGCACTACCCGTTGATGGCCTTCCTCGCCGCCCCCCGCGCCGGCACGGCGGAGCGCCGCCTCCTGGCGGCGGAGGCGGAGCGCCGCGGCTGGGGGGCCGTCGACCTGCGCCAGGCCTTCGCCGCGGCCACCGGCGAGGTGCTCCCCGGCCGCCGCCTGTTCCTCGACTACTGTCACCTGACCCGCGAGGGAATGAAGATCGCCATGGCGGCGGTGGCCGGCGAGGTGCTGCGCCGCGCCGGCGGCGGAGCGGCTCCCGAGACGGGTCCCGAGGCCGGTCCCGAGGCTCTGCGCCGCCGCCTGGCCGCCCTGCCGGAGCCGGAGGTCCCGCCGCAGGCCGAGGCGGTCGCCTTCCTGGGGGCGGCCGTCCACACCGCCCACCGCCACCTGCCGGTCACCGACCGTCGGGACCTGCTCGTCCACTGGTGCCGCCGCGCCCTCGCGACCTCCGCCGGCGTCGCCGCGGCCCTGCTCGACCTCGCCGACGCCCGCACCGCGCCGCTGCCCGAGGCCCTCACCGCCGCCCAGCAGCGCAACCTGCGCTCCGCCTACCCGCTCACCCTGCAGCACGGCTGGCGCTGGGACGGCGCGGACGCCGACCTGCTGGCGGCGATGCGGGCGACGCTGGCGGAGGCGGGCCGCCCCGAGGCCGCCGAGATGGAGCGCCTGCTGGCGCACCGCCGCCCGCCGCGGCTCGACGCCGATCTCCTCCCCACCCACCTCGCCGAGCCCCTCGCCCGCCCCTTCCCCGAGGCGATGGCCCCCGCCGGCCTCGCTCCCCGGGCGACGCTGCGCTGCCTGTGGCCCACTGTCGGCATCGAGACGGGAACGGGGATGCGGCGGTTGGAGGTGGTGGCGCGGCACCCGGAGGGCGCGGGACCCTCCGCCGCCGCAGAGGACGGCACGGCCGCTGTCGAGGCCGCCGCCCGCGCGCCGGCGGCAGGGGCCGATGGCGACGACGGGGCGGTCGGCGGAAGCGGCCTGGCGAGCTCCGGATGGCTCCGCTGGCATCTCGCGGCGAGCGGCCCTCGCCTCACCTTGGGCTGGCCGCTCCCCGCCGACGGGCGCAGCGGCGGCGACCGCCTCGTCGGTACCCTGGACGGGGCGATTCGCGACCTGGAGGAGGGCCGGGAGGCCCTGCTGCACCAGTCCTTCGGCGAGCTGTACTCGATCCGCGCCGTCGACGATTGAACGGGACCCGGCTACCGGTCCTCGCCCGCCGCCGACGCCGCCCCGTCCCAGTGGAGCTGCTCGAGCAGCAGGGCGCGGCTGCGGCCGGTGCGCGGGTCGACGATGCGGAACTCCGGCGCCAGGCGCACCTCGCACGGCACCCGGGCCCCCACCTGCACCTCCAGCTCGTAGCCGCTGAAGCCGGTGAGGTGATGCTCGCTGCCGTCGCAGGTGGAGGTGACGGTGACCGCCGGCTCGGTGCCGCCGCCGGCCGCTTCGAACCGGTCCTCGCCGGCCGGCGCGGGGATCTGCAGGCCGAGCAGCAGACGCCCGGGCTGGGGCGCGCTCTGCACCGCCACGGCACCTTCGCCGGCCAGCCAGCGGCGGCCGAGCACCTGGCGGTCCTCGCCGGCCTCGAGCTCCAGCCATTCCCCCGGGAAGGCGAAGATCGGCTGCAGCCGCCGGTCGACCGCAGGCACCTCGACCTGAGCCACCTGGTACTCCTGCTTCGCCACCTCGTCGCCAGCGGTGGCGAGGGCCCAACGGCGGCCCTCGGTGTCGTAGAGGCCGAGGGTCAGCCGATACTCGCCAGCCGGCAGGGGCGGCCCGAGGGCCGACTGGAACAGCCGCGCCGGGTAGCGCTGCTCGACCCCCACCTCCCAGTCGCCGGGCAGCTCGTGATCGAAGGTGCGCACCAGCTCGCCCTCGGCGTCGAACAGGTGCAGGAACACCCGCGGGCGCCCCGCCACCTCGCCGAGGGGCAGCCGCGGCCGCACGGTGATCTCGACCTCCTCCGTTCCCGGATACGGCAGCGTCACCCGCCCGGGCGACACCGCCACCTCCGCCACCGGCTGGGCCGGCTGGTCGCGGCAGGCGCCGGCGAGAAGGAGGACGGTCACCAAGCCGGTGAGGAGGGTCGGCGGGGCGGGGACGATCCGAGCGGGCAGGCGGTGGCGCAGCATGGGGGGCAGTTTAGCAACGTGCGGTGGCCAGGGTGCGGCCGATCGGGGAAGCGGTGGGGGGCGCCGCTCGAGCGCGGACGACGCGGCCGGGCGGCGGCTATGATCGTCGGATGACCGATTCGCCCACGATCGATCCGTCGGCGACCGATTCCCGCCCCGACTCGGAGGCGACCGCCGCCGACGGCGCCGGCGTCGCCCGGCGCCTGGAGGAGATCCGCCGCCGCATCGCCGCCGCCTGCCAACGGGTGGGCCGCGACCCGGCGGAGGTGACGCTGGTGGGCGCCTCCAAGTCGCAGCCGCTGGAGCGGCTGGTGGCGGCGGCTTGCGCAGGGCTCGTGGTGTTCGGCGAGAACCGCGTGCAGGAGGCCGAGGAGCACCGCGCGGCGCTCGAGGCGGCCCTGGGGGCGGAGGCGGCGGCGCGGCTCCGGTGGCACCTGATCGGCCCGTTGCAGTCGAACAAGGCGAAGCTGGCGGCCCAGCTGTTCGACGCCGTGGAGTCGGTGGACCGGGGGAAGATCGCCCGGGCGCTGGAGCGCGAGCTGGCGGCACGGGAGCGAAGGGTGCCGGCGTGGCTGGAGGTGAACCTGGGAGGCGAGGTGTCGAAGCACGGCTTTCCGGCGGCGGGGCTCGCCGAGGCGGTGCGCCCGCTGGCCGCGCTGGAGCACCTGCGCGTCGGCGGCCTGATGGTGATCCCGCCGCCGGGCGAGACGCCGGAGGACAGCCGGCCGTGGTTCCGCCGCGCCCGGGCGCTGCGCGACGAGCTGGCAGCGCTCCCCGAATGGCGGGGCCGGCTGACCGGGCTGTCGATGGGGATGAGCGACGACTTCGAGGTCGCGGTGGAGGAGGGCGCCACCCACGTGCGGGTCGGCAGCGCCCTGTTCGGCCCCCGCCGGGCGGTCCCGACCGGCGACTGAAGGCGGCGACGACCCGGGCTGCTCGCGGTTCGGCTGGAGCAGTTTCGGCGGCCGCTTCGGAGTGCGGACCGTTCGCATCCGCCCCCGCGCGCCTTCCGGCTACTCCGGCGAGCGCATGCCGCGGCGCCGCATCTCGGCGAGCAGGGCCTCCGGCTCGACGTCCATGGCGCGAGCGACGCGGGTGAGCAGGGCGCGGAAGCGGTCGGGATCGAGGGTGAGGAACAGGCCGGTGGCGGTGGCGTAGTCGCGGCCGGCGTCGTCGTGGAGGCGGCCGGTGGTGCGCACCTTGCGGCCGTCCGTCGACACCACCCGCGCCTCGAAGCGGGCGTCGGTGCCGAGCGGAATCATGCGGCCGAAGTCGACCTCCAGGTGTACCGCCACCACGATGTGGCCGGCGAGCCAGGCGGCGGCGCCCATCGCCTCGTCGAGGACCGCCGCGGTGCTGCCGCCGTGGGCGTGGCCCGGCGGCCCCTCGGCGCCCGGCCCGAACCAGGCGCGGCCGACCAGCCGGTCGCCCGCGGGGTGACGGAAGTAGGCGACGCGCAGGCGGTCGCCGTCCGGGTCGCCGGTGACGAAGCTGCCGCGGCCGCCCTCGATGCGCAGCGGCTGCACCGGTTGCCAGCCGGGATCGGGCGCCACGGTCGGGGCGTGGGGGCTCACCGTTCCGGAGGCCGGCCCGGAATCTGCTACGTTCGCGCGATCAGGAGCCATCCGCCGTACCTCACGAGAGAGATCCTTCGAAAGGAAGCCCCATGCCAGTCGAGAAGAGCGTCGCCAAGGTCACCGAGATCAGTGCCGAGTCGCCCGAAAGCTTCGACGACGCGGTGAAGGTGGGCATCGCCCGTGCCGCCAAGACGATCCACAACATCGTCAGCGCCTGGATCGCCGAGCAGCACGTGATCATCGAGAACAACCAGGTCGCCGGCTACCGGGTGAACCTGCGCATCACCTTCATCCTCGACACCAAGTAGGCGGCGCCGGCGCGCCCGCCACCGGGCCGGGGATGGCCGAGCGGTCGGAGCCCGGGCGGCAGGGCGGAGGGCGTCCCTGCCGCCGGGCCCGGAGTGAACCGTCCACCTACTCCGCCGCCGCCCCCACCCGCGGGCCGGCGGTGCGCACCTCCTGGCCGACGCCGTCGGCGAACTGTTCGAAGTTGCGGCCGAACATCTCGGCCAGCTCCTGGGCCCGGGCATCGTAACGCGCCGCATCCTGCCAGGTGTCGCGCGGGCGCAGCAGCTGCTCCGGCACGCCCTCGATGCGCCGCGGCACGGCGAGGCCGAAGACCGGGTCCTCCACCGTCTCCACGTCGTCGAGCTCGCCGGCCAGGGCGGCCTGCACCATGCGGCGGGTGTAGCGCAGCTTGATGCGCTCGCCTTCGCCGTAGGGTCCCCCGGTCCAGCCGGTGTTGACGAGCCATACCTTGGCGTCGTGGCGGCGCACCAGGTCGCCGAGGAGCCGGGCGTACTCGCCGGGATGACGCGGCATGAAGGGGGCTCCGAAGCAGGCGCTGAAGGTGGCCTTGGGCTCGGTGACGCCGCGCTCGGTGCCGGCCACCTTGGCGGTGTAGCCGGACAGGAAATGGTACATGGCCTGCTCGTGGGTGAGCCGGCTGATGGGCGGCAGCACACCGAACGCATCGGCGGTGAGGAACACCACGTGGCTCGGGTGCCCGGCCCGGCCGCCGAGGTCGACGTGCTCGAGTTGGTCGAGGGAATAGCTCGAACGGGTGTTCTCGGTCTTCGCGTCGCTGTCGAGATCGAGCTCCCGGGTCCCCTCGTCGTAGACGACGTTCTCCAGGATGGTGCCGAAGGTGCGGGTGGTGCGGAAGATCTCGGGCTCGCCCGCGGCGTCGAGGCGGATCACCTTGGCGTAGCAGCCGCCCTCGATGTTGAAGACGCCGGCGGGGCTCCAGCCGTGCTCGTCGTCGCCGATCAGCGTCCGGCTGGGATCGGCCGAGAGGGTCGTCTTGCCGGTGCCGGACAGGCCGAAGAAGAGAGCCACGTCGTCCTTGTCGCGTCCGTAGTTGGCGCTGCAGTGCATCGACAGCACGCCCTGCGCCGGGAGCAGGTAGTTCATGACGCTGAAGATCGACTTCTTGATCTCCCCGGCATACCGGGTGCCGCCGATGAGCACCGTGCGCTCGCCGAAGTCGACCAGGATGAAGGTGCTGCTGCGGGTGCCGTCGGCGGCCGGGTCGGCGGTGACCTCCGGGGCGTGGAGCACGGTGAAGCCGGGCTCGAGGTCCTCCAGCTCGCTGCCGTCCTCCGGCACGATGAACATGTTGCGGGCGAACAGCGCGTTCCAGGCGTGGGGCGTGACGACGCGCACCGGCAGGCGGTACTCGGGGTCGGCGCCGGCGTAGCCGTCGAAGACGAAGAGGTCGCGGTCACGGTAGTAGGCAAGGATCTTCTCGCGCAGGCGGCGGAAGCTTTCGGGGTCGATGGGCCGGTTGACGTCGCCCCACCACACGTCGGCTTCGCAGGAGGGCTCCCGCACCACGAACTTGTCGTTGGGAGAGCGGCCGGTGTGCTGCCCGGTCTCGCAGAGCAGCGGCCCGTGGGCGGCGATCCGTGCCTCGCCGCGGCGCACCGCCTCCTCGTAGAGCCGGGCGACCGGCAGGTTCCAGAACACGGTGGCCGCGCCCTCGACACCCTGCTGGCCGAGACCGTGTCGATTGATGAAGGGTCCCTCGTTCCTCATGCAAGCACCTCTGGGGTGGTTCTCGGGAGTGGAGTCCACGACGGCAGACAGTCCATTCTACATGTCCGCTGCAGGTGGTGTGGTGGCCCGGCGGGAGGGGTGGCCGTTGCGCTGGGCGGCATCGACGTCCTCGTCAACAACGC
>DATACC010000321.1:0-2838 GCA_036259255.1 Thermoanaerobaculia bacterium
GGCCCACCGGCGCCTGCTCGCCGGGGCTCCCGCCTGGCTGGTGCACCGGCCGCCGCGCACCGGCGACCTGCGCCGCCACCTGCCCCGCGTCGCCGCGCTGCTCGCGCGCCAGGAGCCGCGGGCGGCGGTGGTCAGCAACGCCCCGGACCTCTTCCCCGGGCACCCCCTGCTGCCGGCCGGCGACGCCGTGGAGCTCTGGCTCGAGCGCGGCACCTGCCGGCCGCGGGACCCGGTGGCGGTGGTGGTGGTGGACTGGGACCGCTGGCAGCGCGGCGTGCCCGAGGAGGCGGTGCTCGACCGCCCGGCCCGCGATCCGGCGGCCCTGCGCCAGCGGGTGGCGGCCCGCTGCCCCGGCACCGCGCCGGTGATGACGCCGCGGGCCGCCGTGTGGCTGCTGCCCGGGGAGGCCGCGCCGTGAGCCGTCCGCAGCACCGGCAGCCGCCGGACCGCGGCGACGAGCGGGCGGTGCAGGACGCCGTCGCCGGCGACTACGAGCGGCTGCGCTACGCCCTGCCGGCGGCGCGCCGCTACCACGACTGGTGGCTGGAGCGCATGCTCGCCCTGGCCGACCCGCAGCGCCTGGCGGGCCGGGTGCTCGACGCCGGCTGCGGCACCGGCATCCTGCTCGAGCGCCTCGGCCCCCGCGGCCTCGGCGTCGACCTGTCGCTCGGCATGCTGCTGGCGGCCCGGCGGCGCGGCGGCGCGGTGGCCGAGGGCGACGCCCTGGCGCTGCCCTTCGCCGACGGCAGCTTCGATCTCGTCTTCGCCCGCGCCCTGCTCCACCACCTGCCGCGGCCGGCCGCCGGCGTGGCCGAGATCGCCCGGGTGCTGCGCCCCGGAGGGCAGGCGGTGTTCGCCGACACGAACCACTCGCTGCTCAGTGCCCTGCCACGGGCCCTGGCCTACCGCTCGGCCCGGTTCTCCGAGCACCACGCCAACCTGCACCGCCGTGAGTACCGGGCCGCCGTGGCGGCCCACCTGCGCTTGGAGGGCTCCCACCACTTCGGATATGTTGCCTATCCCTTCGGCTTTCCCGACGTGATGGGCCGCCTCGCTCGCCTGCAGCCGCCGGTGAAGCTGGTGGACGCCCTGCTGCGCGTCGACGAGCTGCTGGCCCGCGTGCCCGGCGTGCGCACCCAGAGCTGGGGGCTGATGCTCACCGCCCGCAAGGGAGCTTGATCGACCCGTGTCCGCCTCCGCCTCCGCCCCCGCCACCGCCTCGCCCTCGCCGGTCCACCGGGCGCCCGCCCCCGAGGCCGTCGCGCCCGCCGGCGCCGCCGATCCCGCCGCGCCGGCGGTGAGCGTCGTGGTGCCGGCCTACAACGAGCGCGGCGCCGTGGGGCCGTTCCTCGACGAGCTGCTGCCCGCCGCCCGCGAGGCCGGATGGGAGGTGATCGTGGTCGACGACGGCTCCACCGACGGCACCGCCGAGGTGCTGGCCGCGCGCGCCGCCGAGGACGGCGACGTGCTGCGGGTGGTCACCCATCCGCTCAACCGCGGCTACGGCGCGGCTCTCAAGTCCGGCATCCGCCGCGCCCGCGCCGCCTCGGTGGCGACGATGGACTCCGACGGCCAGCACTCCCCGGGCGAGCTCGCCCGCCTGCTGCCGCTGGCCGCCGACCACGACCTGGTGATCGGCCAACGCACCCGGCTCCTCCACAGCCCGCTGTGGCGCATGCCCGGCAAGTGGGTGCTCGGCTGGATGGCCAGCCACTTCGCCGGCCGGCGCATCCCCGACCTCAACTCCGGCCTGCGGGTGTTCCGCACCGCGGTGATCCGGCGCTACCTGCACCTGTGCCCGGAAGGGTTCTCGTTCAGCACCACCAGCACCATGGTGCTGCTGCACCGGCGCTACGCGGTGGCCAACGTGCCCATCGCGGTGCGCCCCCGGCAGGGTGCGAGCACCGTGTCGGTGCGCACCGGCTTCGACACGCTGCTGCTGATCCTGCGGCTGGTCATGCTGCTCGCGCCGCTGCGCATCTTCCTGCCGCTGGGGGCGCTGTCGATCGCCCTCGGCCTGGCGTGGACGGTGCCCTACCTGCTCGCCCGCCAGGGGCTCACCGTGGCCTCCCTGCTGCTGATCGTCACCGGCGTGCTGATCGTCCTCACCGGCCTGCTCGCCGACCAGATCGCCGAGCTGCGCAAGGAACGGTTCGAGGAGTAGGGCCCGTTCGCCGGGTCCGCACCACATGCGGGTGCTGCAGATCGTCAACCGTGCCCAGCGCCGCGGCGCCGAGGTCTTCGCCCTGGAGCTCAGCCGCGAGCTGGAGCGCACCGGCCACGCCACCCGGGTCGTCGCCCTCTACGCCGGCGGCGACCTGCCGCTGCGGCCCGGCGACGCGAGCCTCGGCGGCCGCGCCGAGCACCCCCTCGAGCGCCTGCCCGGGATCCACCCCGGCCTGCTGCGCCGCCTCGCCCGCGCCGTCGAGGCCTTCCGGCCCGACGTCGTGCAGGTCAACGGCTCGCGCACCGTGAAGTACGGCAGCCTGCTGCGCCGGCTGCGGGCGGGAAGCGGCTGGGCCCTCGTCTACCGCAGCATCGGCACCCCGGGCGACTGGCTGCGCGGCCGGCTCCACGCCGGCCTCTACCGCCGCCTGGTGATCTCCGGGGTGGATGGCATCGTCGCCGTCAGCGCGGCCACCCGCGGCGACCTCGAAGCGCGCTACGCGCCGCGGGCGCCGGTGGCGGTGATCCCCCGCGGGGTCGACGTCGAGCGCTTCGTGGCGGCCGAGGAGCGTGCCGTCCTGCGCACCCGGCTCGGCACGCCGGAGTCGGCACCGGTGCTGATCGCCCTCGGCAGCCTGAGCCGCGAGAAGCGCCCCGACCGCCTGCTGCGGG
>DATACC010000322.1:0-15042 GCA_036259255.1 Thermoanaerobaculia bacterium
TTCCGGCGGGGCGGTTCTGCGTGCGCCCACCGGCGCCGGCGGCACGCGGGTGGTCTTGCCGGCGCCGGTGGGCGCACGCAGAACCGCCGCGCCGTAACGATCCAGCGCGGCGGCGAGCTCCGGCAGGACCGGATCGATGGGGAGCGGGATCAGCGCGTCGAGGCGATCGGCCCGGCTCAGCGCGCGGACGACGGGATGGTCAGCACCTGGCCCGGCTTGATGCTGGCGGTGCGCATGCCGTTGGCGCGCTGAATCGCGCCGGTGGTGGTGCCGTGGCGCTGGGCGATGCGCCACAGGTTGTCGCCCCGGCGCACGCGGTAGGTGGCCTGCTGCGCCGGCGAGCCCTCGGAGGAGCCGGAGCCGGGGATGGTCAGCACCTGGCCCGGCTTGATCGTCGTCGAGGCCATGGAGTTGGCGCGCTGGATCGCGGCGATGGAGGTGCCGTGGCGCCGGGCGATGGACCACAGGCTGTCGCCGGAGCGCACGCGGTAGCGGGTCGCCTCGGCGGAGGCGGTCGAGGACGCGGCGGCCGGGGAGTCGCCGGAGTCCTTGCCCGGGATCGCCAGCACCTGGCCCGGCTTGATGCTCGCCGAGCGCAGGCCGTTGGCGCTCTGGAGGGCGGCGATGGAGGTGCCGTGGCGGCGGGCGATGGCCCACAGGCTGTCGCCGGAGCGCACCCGGTAGCTGCCGGCGGCGGACACCGTGGTGGAGCCGGCAGTGTCGCGGGGGCTGCGGTACTCGGCGACCATGGCGCGGCTCGTCTTGCCGGCCACGTAGTCGAGGTACGGATCGGGGTAGAGCACCACGTGGTAGTGGGGCGGCCGGCGCTCGCGGGCCGCCTCGAGCACGCCGCGGCCCTCCAGGTTGACCAGCGCCCGCTCGAGCCAGGCCCGGCAGCGCGACGACGCGCTCACCCGCAGGTCGAGGGCGATGCCGGTGGGGTGCACGGACAGGGGGGAGGAGTTGCGCGGCTGGCGGCTCTTCGGCCGCACCAGGCTGGTGACCACCAAGCGCTCGCCGCAGGCGTCGCGGTACTGGTCGGCGAGCCGCTCGACGAACAGCTTCACCTCGGGGCGCGCGTAGGGATGACGCACGCTCCACTTCACCGTGTAGTCGCGGTTTCCCGACAGCCGCACCAGCTCGTCGCGGCGCACCATGTCGACGACGTCCGTGTCGTCCTGGGCGTAGGCGAACCCGTGGGTGCGGGCGGCGCTCACCTGGCGCAGCAGCCCGGCCCGGGACGGCTGCAGGCTAGCGGCCTCGGCCAGGCCGGCCGACGCCACGGCGAGGAGGAGCAGGGTTACAAGGAAGAAACGACGGTTCCTTTCCAAAGTCAGGTTCCCTCTTCTGGCTTTGGCACCCCGCGGACCGTACCGGTCCGTCGCAGCGCTCTGTGAACAGATCGGAGCTTCTGCACCGCTCGTGCTGAGCTCGGCTCGTAAACGCCGTGGCCATTTGGCTTTCCGGCTGCGGCGAGTATAACAGGCAACGAGCTGCTGCAGATTCCAGGGGAGAGAAAAAAACCTGCCCGAGCGGAGCAGCGGCGAGTGAGGGACAAGCGGAGCCGCACCGCTCGGGCACAGAGGCGTTTCCACTCCTAGTAGTGCCCCCGGAGGGCGAAAAGGTGACGCGCGGCGGCGAGAATCTCGAAACCGCTGCTAGGCTCGCCCGCAGGTACCCGATCCATGCTCGAGAGATCCCACGTCCGCTGGCTGCTCGACCAGCTCCCCGTCCTGGTGGAGCGCGGCGTGCTGCCGAGCGAGGCGGCGCGCGCCGTGGCCGACCACTATGCCGTTCCCGAGGGCCGCGAGGCCTCGCGGGCGGTGCTGCTGTTCGGCGTCCTCGGCGCCGTGCTGATGGGGAGCGGAGTGATCCTGGTGCTGGCCCACAACTGGGCCGAGCTGTCCCGCGGGACCCGGGCCGTGTTGTCGCTCGCCCCGACCCTGCTAGCGGCGGGCTTCGCGGCGTGGGTGGCGGTGCGGCGGCCGTCCGCCGGCTGGCGCGAGCCGGCGGCGGTGCTCTGGAGTCTGGCGGTGCTCTCGGGCCTGTCGCTGGTGGCCCAGACCTACCACGTCGGCACGCCGTGGACCGACCTGATGCTCCTCTGGCTGGTACTCACCCTGCCCGTCGTCTACCTGCTGGAATCGGCCGCCGGCGCCGCCCTCTACCTGCTCGGCACCGTGCCCTGGGCCTGGGGCCGGGGGTTCGAGCAGCACGACGGCGCCGGCTTCTGGCTGCTGCTGGCGGCGGTGATGCCCTTCGTCGTCCACCGGCTGCGGCGCGACCCCCGGGGCGGTGTCGCGGGCCTGCTCGGTTTCGCGCTGGCGGCGACCCTGGCGGCGGGCTTCCCGCCGGGCCTCTTCCACCTGGTCGAGCGGCTGCCCGGCAGCGTCGTCGCCACCGGCTTCCTCGCGCTGGCGCTGGCCGGCGAGGCGGTGGCCGCCCCGGCCCTGGCGGCATCGCTGCGCGCCGTCGGCCGCCTCGGTGCGCTGGTCACGCTGCTGGTGCTGAGCTACTCGGTGACCTGGCAGGCCGAGCTGCGCAGTCTGCGGGACGACGCGGAGTGGAGCTGGCTCGGCGGCGTCGAGCTGGTGATCGCCGCCGTGCTGCTACTGGCCGCCCTGCTCGCCGGGCTGCGCCGCCGCGGCGCGGCCGGCGAGGCGGTGGGCGAAGCCGGGCGCGGTCCACGACCGGGCGGTGGCAGGCGCAGCGAGGAGGGCTGGCTGGGGGGCGGCTGGGTGGCCGGCTGGTGGATCGCCGGGATCGCGACCGTCTGGCTCGCCCTCGACCTCGCTCACCTGGCGGGGGAAGGGGCCGCCATGCTGCTGGTCAACCTCTATCTGCTGGTCCTCGCCCTCGGTCTGGCGGTGGCGGGCTTCCGCGACGGCGACCTGCGGCGGGTCAACGTCGCCCTGGTGCTGCTCGCTCTGGTCGTCGCGCTGCGGTTCTTCGACAGCGAGGTGGGCTTCTTGATCCGCGGCGTCGCCTTCATCCTGCTGGGTCTCGCCTGCTTCCTGCTCAACGCGGTGCTGCTGCACCGCCGCAAGCGGCGGTTCACAGCGGGGGGAGGACGCGGTGGCTGAGGGGCTCTGGGCCCCGGCCCGCTGGACGGCGCGTCTCGCCGAGCAGGTGGGCGGCCGGCTGACGGCCCTGCCGCGCCGCTGGCGCCTCGCCGCCGTGGTGCTGCTCGCCGCGGTCCAGCTCGCCATGCCAGCGGTCTGGATCGTCGGCTTCGAGCGCACCCTCGCCGAGGGCCGGCCGTTCCGCTTCCGCGCCGCGCCGGTGGATCCGGCCGACCCGCTGCGCGGGCGCTACGTGGTGCTCGCCTTCGAGGCGGCCGAGGGAGTGCCCGTGCCGGGGCGGCTCGACCTCGTCTGGGGGGAGCGGGTGTGGGTGCGCGTGGAGGAGGACGCCGACGGCTTCGCCAAGCTCCATTCTCCGCAACGGGAGCGTCCGCAGAAGGGAGACTTCCTGCGTGCCCGCTTCCTCGGTTCCGCGGGCGGCGAGGGACAGACCGTTCGGCTCGGCCTGCCGTTCGATCGCTTCTTCCTCGAAGAGGGCGTGGCGCCGGCCGCCGAGAGGCTGCTGTGGCGCGGCTTGCAGCCGCGAGGGGAGGGCACCGCGGAGCCGCCGGACATCTGGGCCGAGGTGCGGCTGCGCGACGGGCAGGCGGTAATCGCGGACGTCCTCGTCGAAGGCGTGCCGCTGCGGGAGGCCGCGACGGTGCTCGCCGGAACCGCGGGAGCCGCGCCCGCAACACCCGCGGCGCGACCGGTCGCACCGGGCCGGTCCCGAACGGCCGAACCGGCCCCGGGCTCCGAACCGGTCCCCTGAACCGATCTACGGCCCGGCGCCGGCTCTCGACCTCAGTCGATCAGGACACGGGGGGCAGGAAGCGAGGCCTCCTGGATCTCCGGCATTCCGGTCAGCTCCGCCACCACCGATGCCGGATCGAACCCGTCCGCCACGGCAGCGACCAGCGTACCGCCCGACTCGCCCGAGCTGCCCTCGGGGAACAGGCGCCCGGCGCGCTCGACTGCGGGAATGGCGCGGACGCGTTCGAGGGCGGTGGAGCGAGCATCCTCGGAAACACCGGCGCGGAAACTGAAGAAGATTGGTGTCATCGCGACCTCCAAGGGGACGCTAGCAGCCTCGCGCCGGTAGCAGCAAGGTCAGGTGATCACCCCTTGAAGGTCCAGGCGACCGGCACCGTAGTCGGGGTTGCCCGGGGGCTCCATGAACGATGTCCGGTCGGCCGTCTCCATCAGTCGGTTCTTCACTGCGGCTGGCGATGCGGCGCCGGCGTTGGCGACGATCAGGGCACTGGCGGCAGCCACGTGGGGCGCGGCCATCGACGTTCCCTGGCTGATTCCGTAGTGAGTGTCGCGATGGACTGCGGCCCCGGGAATCGGGTTGGAGCCCGCCCCGGGGACGGCCTGGTGCCCCCGCACGCCGGGGTAAGTCGGGAGCGTGGACCAGATCCCGATCCCCGGGGCGCACAAGGCGATGTGTTGGCCTGCGCTCGAGAACCACGCGAGACGGTCGTCGGGCCCCGTGGCTCCGACGGCGATCACACCTGGGATCGCTGCCGGGTAGCTGACGGGGCTGCCCTGGAGGCGTGCGTTGCCCATCGCAGCGACGACCACGGTTCCCCCTGCCAGGAGGTCACGGAACAGGTTGGCCTCGTCCGGCGTCGGAGCTCCTGCGCCGCCAATGCTCAGATTGACCACGTGCATCCGCCGGTCGATGCAGTCGCGCAACGCGAGGCGGTAGGCGACGGGGTTGACGACGACGCCAAAGCCGCGCTCCCAGCCGAGGAAGTCCTCGTAATCGTTGAAGATCTTGTAGGCATGCAGGCGCGCGTTGCAGATGCCGTGGACGCCCATCCCGTTGTCGATGCCGGCGGCGATCGTGCCGGCGACGTGGGTGCCATGGCCGACCTTGTCCTGGTCGGACAGGTAGACCGGAACCAGTGGGTGGCTGTAGGTGTGGACGTAGTGATCGACGTTAGCGGCGAGATCGGGGTGTTGCGGGTCGATGCCCGTGTCGAGAACGGCGACATGGATGTCGTCGGCATCGGTGAAGCCATTCTTCTGGCGTGCCTCTCGCCATCGGATCTTCGCCAGGTTCCACATCAGTGCGCCCGCAGGCGGTACGGCTTGCGGTGCCATGAATTCCCCGTTGAACGCGTCCTGCACCAGGTAGCGCACCGGAACGCGGGCTGCAAAATCGATGTTGGGATCCTCCGCCATGGCTCGAAGGACGGTTGGCACATCCTGTTCGGAAGTGAGCTCCACGATGCTCACTCCGGCGAGGGGATCCCGATGCTCGAGCTCGGTCGCGACCGCGGTGAGCTTGCCCACCGCTCCTGCCGATGCCATCGAGAGTTCGCTCGACGCCGTGGTTCTGCCTAGCGGATACACCTGCCGCACCATTCCCGTCTGTTCGAGGATCGACAGCAACCCGAGGCCGGGCGCTTCCTCCGCCGCGGTGCTCAGCGTGTGGAAGGCGGGAGTCCCTGCGAAGCGTTGGGCCTCGGGAAGGACCCCCACGACCAGCAGGTTGCGGTGATAGCCGTCGGTGAAGGCGGCGTCATAGGTGGTGCCGGCGTCGTCGGTTGGCAGGGTGATCGGTTCCATTCCATGCTCCTGTGAGAAGGTTCACTTCAGGTAGACGGAATCGAGCCTTCGATTTCTTGCAACCGACTCTGCGATCCGGTCTCGGCAACGGCGGAACGAGGTGATGGGATGACTTCCAGCAACGGCAGGACCCGCACGATTCAGGGGGTCGAGGTGCCGACCTTCCTCTACGGAACCGCCTGGAAGGAGGAGGCGACGGCCGGCCTGGTGGAGCGGGCGCTGGCGGCCGGCTTCCGCGGCATCGACACCGCCAACCAGCGGCGGCACTACCACGAGGCGGGGGTGGGGGAGGCGCTGGCGGCAGCCCTCCGGCCGGACGAGGACGGCGCGGCCCCATCCGGCGCGACCCTGTCCGCCGGCGCCGGCCGCCTGCAGCGTGGTGACGTCTTCCTGCAGAGCAAGTACACCTATGTCGAGGGCCAGGACCACCGGCTGCCGTACGATCCCGCGGCGGACCCCCCGGAGCAGGTGCGCCAGTCCTTCTCCAGTTCGCTGGAGCACCTGGGGGTCGAGCGTCTCGACAGCTATCTGATCCACGGGCCCCAGGGCCGCCGCGGCCTCTCGGAGGCGGACCACCGGGTGTGGCGCACCTTCGAGCAGCTGCACGCAGAGGGCCACGTGCGCCTGCTCGGCATCAGCAACGTCAGCGCCGAGCAGCTCGCCGCCCTCTGCGCTTTCGCCGAGGTGCCGCCGGCCTTCGTCCAGAACCGCTGTTTCGCCCGGACCGGCTGGGACCGCGACGTGCGCGACGTCTGCCGCCGCGAGGGTGTCGCCTACCAGGCCTTCTCACTGCTCACCGCGAACCGTGCCGAGCTGGCCCGCCCGGAGGTGGGCGAGATCGCCGCCAAGTACGGCGTCACCGTCCCCCAGGTGATCTTCCGCCTCGCCCTCCAGCTCGACATGATCCCGCTCACCGGCACGACGGACCAGGACCACATGCGCGAGGACCTGGAGGTCTACGGCTTCGAGCTGGCGGAGGACGAGGTGGAGGTGCTGGAGGGGTTGGGCGGATAGCGCAAACGGGCGGCAGTGGGTTCGCTGGGTGAGCAAATCGGCGGCTCAGCCATTCACTGGAAATTTCAGAATAATTCGTGTATAAGACAATGCATGTGGAGCCGTCGACCTCGGAACGCAGTTTCAAAGGAGAAGGACATCACGATGAGAAAGACTCTCTATGCATTGACGATCGCGCTTTGCGCTGCCCTCGTCGGTTTCGCGGTGACTCTGCCGATGGAAACGGCGCAAGCTGAGCCTCCTGAGAATCGCGGGGTGGCCAAGGGGCACGCGACCGCCGAGGTAGTGGTGGATCCGTTCGCCAGGGAAGCAGGGACCTGCAACATCGACTGCGGTGACGAAACGCACGTCACGGATGCCGACAATGCCGGAGACTGCGCCTGCGATTGTGCAGACCGCTGCGGGACCACCTGCACGGCCACCGGCGGTGGCCAGACCGCGACCTGCGGTCCAGCAACCTGACGTTCTGCAGCCGACCGCCGGGGTGCTTCTCAGGGCCAAGCGGTCGGCTGCCTACGCAGTTCCTTCCTGCCGAGCGTCGACCGATCCCCTCGCCAGCCTTCCCGCCAGAGAGCGGTAGTACCACACCGACCGCGCCTCCGCTGTGAGGCGAAGCCGTGCGTCAGGCCACCCCTTGGTGGACGACGGCGAGTCAGCTCGGGGGTGGCCAAGCTGCAGTCGGTGAAGTCGGCAAGCGCCTCCTCGGGGCCTATCAGCTCCCGCGGCGCCCCCGCCCGTCGGCGCCGGTGCAGGCGGCGCGGTAGATCTCGGGGGGGGTGGTGATCCCCGGGTCGGGGCGGGCGCACCACCGTTTTGGGGCACCAGCCGAGGAGACACCGGGAGGAGCAGGGCGGCGAGACGGCCTCCAGGCGGGTCCGCCGGTTCCCGCATCCCCTCTCGCCTTCCGACCGCCACCGCCACCTCCCGCCGCCGCCAATCTAGGCTGTCCCCGGCCGCCAAGCGATGACCGGCTGGTGGGGCGCCGCCGCACCGCCGAGCGGTCCCGCCACCCCGACTCGTGCGGCGTTCCCGCCGTTCCTCCGTGGACGCATTGCTCCTCGGCAGGTCTGTAACGGGACCCACGCCCTGCGCGCCAGTGACTTTCAGCAAGGCAGCAGACAACCGGCCCGGGCCACCGGGCGCCACAAGGGGAGGTAGTGCATGGGCGAGAAGATCTCCTGGAACCTCGCGGTGGCGGTGTCCAATGGGCCCAAGGCCGTGGACCAGCGCCAGCTCGAGGTCGAGGCCTACGACAAGCTGGTAGTCAAGGTGCCCGGCAACGAACCGAGCAGCACCAAGAAGGTCACGGTGGACGTCCAGCCGTCGGCGGCGAGCAAGGTCACGTTCCTCTATCTCTCGTCCACCCTCTACGGCGACAAGCTGACCTACAGCGTCGACGGCGGCGCCGGCAACGTGGTGCTCGACGGACCCCACCTGCTCACCGGCGCCGGCATGGTGGGCCTGCTCGGCGGCGCGCCGAAGAAGTTCGAGCTCTCCAACCGCCTCGGCAAGGACAACGACGCCGAGATCACCATCCTCGTCGGCCGCAACGCGGCGAGCTAGCCCGAAGGAGACGAGGCCATGCCTGTCAATCCGACGTACCCCGGCGTCTATGTGGAGGAGCTGCCGAGCGCCGTGCGCCCCGTCGTGGGGGTCAGCACCAGCATCACCGCCTTCGTCGGCCGCTTCCTGCGCGGTCCCTCCAACGTGGCGGTGACGGTGCGCAACTGGGGAGATTTCGAGCGTGATTTCGGCGGCCTGTGGCGCCAGGCCTCGGCCAGCTATCAGGTGCAGCAGTTCTTCCTCAACGGCGGCAGCCAGGCCGAGATCGTGCGCGTTGGCACCGCCGGCCTGGCCCCGGCGGTGCCCTTCGTCACCGCCGAGCTGCAGCTGCGCAACGCCGTGCCGCCCGACCCCAACTCCGTGGTGGTGCGCGCCCGCGCCGGGCGCCGGGTGCGCGGCCGCACGGTGCTCGACCCCGGGAGCTGGGGCAACCTGCTGCGGCTGGAGGTGGACTACAACGTGGAGGACCCGGCGGCCACCGAGTTCTTCAACCTCACCGTGCTCGAGCTGGCGGCGACCGGCGGCCGGCTGACGGTGCGCAACAGCGAGAAGTTCCACAACCTGACCCTGCGCCCCGGCCACCGGCGCAACGCCCCCGAGGTGGTCAACGCGGCGTCGAAGCTGGTGCAGCTCGACGTCGACCTCACCCCGGTGCCCGACCCCTTCCCGGCCGATTACCGGCCAGCTCCCACCGGCACCCTGAGCGACCCCTTGCCGGTGGCGGTGCCGGCGGACGGCGCCCTGGTGCAGGTGAACCTGAACGGCGTGGCGGTGGGCGCTCCGGTGCCGGTGGCCCACCTCGGCCTCGCTCCGGCCGACATGGTGGCCTACCGGCCGCTGCTGGAGCAGGCGATCCGCCTGGCCGACCCCAACGACCCGCGCATCGCCGGCTTGCGGGTGGAGCTGTTCCCGATGGGCGCGGCGCAGCGCTACCGGGTGCTCGCCGGCCGCGGCGGCGACAACTTCGACCCGGAGGACCGCGTCACCCTGACCAACGTGGTCGGCACCGCCCTGGGCCTCGATGGCCCCGCCAACGTGCAGATGTACAGCGTCGGCACCGGGGCCACCGGCGCCCAGACGGGTGCCGTCGCCGGCGACGACGGCATTGCGGTGGACGAGGCGGCGCTGTCGGGGCTGCAGGGGGCCAAGACCGGCCTCTACGCTCTGGAGGACGCGGACCTGTTCAACCTGATGTCGGTGCCCGAGGCGGTGGAGCTCGGCACCAACGACATGACCACCCTCTACAACAAGGCTCTCGCCTTCTGCCGCGACCAGCGCGCCTTCCTGCTCGTCGACCTGCCGGAGACGGTGGTGACGGTGGACGGGGTGCTCGCCTGGGCCACCACCATCGAGGGCGCCGGCCTGCGCAGCGACCACGCCGCCACCTTCTTCCCGCGCCTGCGCATCCCCGACCCGCTGCAGGACGGCCTGCTGCGCAGCCGGCCGGCGAGCGGCACCATGGCGGGGCTGTTCGCCCGCATCGACGGCGACCGCGGCGTGTGGAAGGCGCCGGCCGGCACCGAGGCGCGCCTGCGCAACGTGCCGGAGCTCGATTGCAACCTGACCGACGGCGAGAACGGCACCTTGAACCCGCTCGCCATCAACGCCCTGCGCACCTTCCCCTTCATCGGCAACGTGAGCTGGGGGGCGCGCACCCTCGAAGGCGCCGACATCCTGGCCTCGCAGTGGAAGTACATCCCGGTGCGGCGCCTGGCGCTGTACCTGGAGGAGAGCCTCTACCGCGGCCTCCAGTGGGCGGTGTTCGAGCCCAACGACGAGCCGCTGTGGTCGCAGATCCGGTTGAACGTCGGCACCTTCCTGCACGACCTCTTCCGCAAGGGGGCTTTCCAGGGCTCCACCCCGGGCGACGCCTACTCGGTGCAGTGCGACGCGGAGACCACCCCGCAGTCGGACATCGACAAGGGCATCGTCAACGTCATCGTCGGATTCGCGCCGCTCAAGCCGGCGGAGTTCGTGATCCTGAAGATCCGGCAGCTCGCCGGTCAGCAGCAGCCGGCCTGAGGAGGCGCGCGATGGCACAATTCACGGTCAATCCACGACGGTTCGACCCCTACAAGAACTTCAAGTTCCGGGTGAAGTGGGACGGCCGCTACGTCGCCGCCGTCAGCAAGGTCACGGCCTTGAAGCGCACCACCGAGGTGATCGAGCACCGCGAGGGGGGCGACCCCAGCTCGGTGCGCAAGATGGTGGGGCGCAGCAAGTTCGAGCCGATCTCGCTGGAGCGCGGCATCACCCACGACAGGGACTTCGAGCGCTGGGCCAACAAGGTGTGGTCCTACGCCAACGCCCAGGCGCCGCCCAACGCCCGCACCCAAGAGATGTCGCTGGCCGACTTCCGCAAGGATCTGTTCATCGATGTCTTCAACGAGGCCGGCCAGAAGGTGATCTCCTACAAGGTCTACCGCTGCTGGGTCTCCGAGTACCAGGCGCTGCCGGATCTCGACGCCAACGCCAATGCGGTGGCCATCGAGATCCTCAAGCTCGAGCACGAGGGCTTCGAGCGCGACCCGGCGGTGGCGGAGCCGGCCGAGCCGAGCTACGAGCAGCCGGCATGAGCCCGTCCCCCGCCGCCCCCGCCGGCTCCGCAGACCCGGCCCAGCGCGGGAGCGGGCACGAGGTGACGCTGCCGCGGGGCCTCGAGCGCGGCGGCGCCGTGGCGCGGCGGGCCACCTTGCGCGCCGCCACCGGTGCCGACGAGGAGGTCCTCGCCGAGGCCGCCGGCGAGCTGCCGGCGGCGCGCGTCAGCCGCCTGCTCGGCCGCTGCCTGGTGGCCCTCGACGGCGAGCCGGTGGACGGCGCGGCGACGGCGCGGCGCCTCGCCGTGGGCGACCGCGAGGCGTTGCTGCTGCACCTGCGGCGGCTCACCTTCGGCGAGGTGATGGACTGCCTGCTCGCCTGCCCCGCCTGCGGGGAACGGATGGACCTGGAGGTGGCGGTCGCCGACCTGCTGCTGGCGCCGGCCGAGGCGCCGGCGACGGTGGAGACGACGGTGACCGGCGAGGGCGGCCCCTTCGCGGTGCGCTTCCATCCGCCCACCGGCGCCGACCAGGAGGCCGCGGCGGCGGCGCTGCTGGCCGAAGGCGCGGCGGCGGCCGAGCGGCGGCTGGTCGAGCGCATCGTCGAGGAGGTGCGCGGACCGGACGGCGCGCCGCGGGCCGATTTGCCGCCGGCGGTGCTCGACGGCCTCGCCGCCGCAGTGGCCGCCGCCGACCCCCAGTCGGACCTCGTTCTGCGCCTCCAGTGCCCCGAGTGCGGCGAGCCGTTCACCTCCCGCTTCGACACCGCCGCCTACCTGCTCGACGAGCTCGCCGGCGGGCGCGAGCGCCTGTACCGCCAAGTCCACGCCCTGGCCTTCCACTACCACTGGAGCGAGGCCGACATCCTCGCCCTCACCCCGCGCAAGCGGCGCCTCTACCTGGAGCTGCTGGCCGACGCCCTCGGCGGGGGAGCGGCGGCGTGAGCTTCCTGCTCTCCCTGGCGGCCCGCGGGGCTGGGGTGCCGGTTCCGGAGCGGGTGGCGGAGCCGGGCTTCGCGGCGCCCGCCGGAGCGGTGGTGCCGCGGCGGTCTCCGGGGCCGTTCGGCGAGGCGCCGGCGGCGAGGGAGGGCGGCAAGAAGGGGGAGGAGCGGTGGGGTTTCGCGGCCGGCGAGGATGGTGGCGAGATCGTCGGCGAGGGGATCCACCGGGACGACACCGGCGAGCGGCGGCGCCGGACGGCGGCGGACGCGACCGGGACGGCCGGTTCGGCGGCGGGAGCCGGGCGGCGGGAGGGCGGGAGTGGAGCGGGCGCGGCCGGTCGCGCGGGGGCCAGCACCGGCGGCACCGGTGGACGGTCCGTGTCCGGCGGCCCCCCGCGGCCGATGCCGCGGAGGGGCGGAGACGCGGCCGCCGTTGGGTTCTCCCGGGACGGGACGGAGGCCCGGGAGCGGGGTCGGCGGGAGCAGGGCGGCCAGGGAACGGACCGCCAGGACCCGGGCGGCCGCGCGACGATCGGTCGTCGGGCGGACGGAGAGGGGGCGGCGCAGGTCGCGGCGGCCGGCGGTGCGCGTGGGGGCTCCGGACGCCCCGCTGCGCTGCCGGCGGGCGGGGAGGCGGCACGGAGCCGGACGGAGCGTCGCCGACCCGACGCCGCCTCGGGCGCAGCGGCCGGCCGGCGGGACTCGGCGGCAGCCTCCGCCGCCTCGCGTATCGCCGGCAACGAAACGGCCGCCTCCCGAGGCATCCCCGAGGGCGCGCCCATCACGGCGGCCGCCGCGCCAGCCGTCCCGGCCCCGGCTGGCGGCCCGGCGCCGCACCTGGTGGAGGCGACGCTCCATCGCCTGCAGGCCGATCTCGACCGCCGTCTCGCCGGGTATGGCATCGGCGAGTCCGTTTCGACCTCCCCGCACTCCCTCGCCGCCCGGGACTCACGGGTTCCGCGCCCGCTGGCCGACGACGGGCGGCCCATGGCCGCGGCGCCGGCCCCCGCCCCCGCGGCCGAGCCGGTGGTACCCGCCGTGCCGCGACCGGTGGAGGTCCACATCGGCCGCCTGGAGATCGTCACCCCGGGAGCCGCCGGCCAGGCCGGCGTCCCGGTCGCCACCCCGGCACCGCCCGCCGAGCCGCTGCCCGACTTCTCGCCGTGGATCGCCCTGCGCTCCGGCACCGGCTGGAGGGGCGGTCGGTGAGCGACTTCCAGGCCATCGGCGGGGTCAGCGCCTCGCTCAAGGCGCTGCTGCGGGCTCGCATGGAGGTACCGGCGGCGATCCCCGGCGGCACCTTCCAGATCACCGTCGCGCCGCCCCCCTCGCCGCCGGAGGAGGGGCAGGCGGTGGAGCCGCCTCGGATCAACCTCTTCCTCTACCGCGTCACCCGCAACGGCGCCCTGGCCAACCAGGAGATCCCCGGCCACGGCCACCCGTCGTCCTATGGCCGGCCGCCGTTGTCCCTCGACCTGCACTACCTGCTCACCGCCTACGGCACCAGCGAGCAGGTGGACGAGCCGGACGAGACGGTGGCTCACTTCCTCCTCGGCAGTGCCATGCGCGTGTTCCACGACGTGCCGGTGCTCACCGAGGAGCTGGTCGACGGCAACGGCGTGCCGGTGCTCCACCCGTCGCTCCAGGGCGACTCCGAGCGCGTGAAGGTGACCCTCGATCCGATCACGCTGGAGGACATGGCGAAGGTGTGGACCGCTACCACCTTCCCCTACCGGCTCTCCGCCGCCTACGCGGTGAGCGTGTTGCAGATCGAGAGCCGCACCCGCCGCCGCCATCCGCAGCCGGTGGCCGAGCCACCCGCCGCCGGGCCGCGGATCACCGTGCTGCCGCTGGCCCGGCCGCTCGTCGCCGAGGTGCGGGTGCACCGCGCCGGCACGCCGCCGGGCACCGAGAGCCGCTTCCCCTACGCCCGCATCGGCGACGACCTGGTGCTCCTCGGCTCGGGTCTCTTCGGCGACGATCTGCGGCTGACCATCGGCACCGTCGACGCCACCGCCGCCATCACCGAGCACCAGGGCGACCGCCTGGTGGCGACCGTGCCGAACCATCCCGATCTCCAGCCCGGCCCGCAGACGGTGAGCGTGGCCCTGGGCGGCGGCGCCTTCCGCTCGAACGTCGCCGTCTTCGTGCTGGTGCCGCGGGTGGACGCGGTGGTCGCCGACCTCGCCGCCGTGCCGCGCACCTTCACGCTCCAGGGCGAGCGCCTGTGGGCCGAGCGGCTCACCGGCGAGGTGCTGGTGGGGGAGGAGGCGGTGGCCAAGGAGGACTACCGGTCGGCCTCCGACGTCCAGGTGGAGGTGCCGCTGCCCGACACCCTGCCCGCCTGGCCGGTGCGCTGCCGCCGCTCCGGTCCGCTGCCGGCACCGCTGGTGGTGGCGGACCCGGACCTCCAGGCCACCCTCGGCGGCGTCGGCCCGGAGGACCTCACCCTCACCCCGACGCCGGCCGAGCCCGCCGCCGCCGCCCTGGCGCTGCAGCGCGCGCTGCGCCGGGCGGTGCTCGGCGGGCGACCGTTCACCGGCGCCCGGGTGGTGGCGGGAGCCGGGCGCCTGTGGGTGGTGCCGGGGGAACTGGGCCACGCCGCCGGCTTCACCGGCCCGGCGGCCACCGCGCTGCAGCTCACCGGCGCCACCGGCGCCACCGAGGTGCGCACCTACCTCTCCGGGCGCCTGTCCCCCTTCCCGCGGCTCACCGCCCTCTCGCCGCGGCTGCGGGTGACCATCGCCGGTACCACCCGCGACGTCACCCTGGCGGCCCGCCCCATCGACCTCGCCGACGCCGCCGTGCGCCTGCGCGACGCGCTGCAGGCCGGCGGCCCGCCGGCCAACTTCGCCGCCGCCGAGGTGGTGGTGCTCGGCGACCAGCTCCTGGTGGTGCCGGGCACCGACTCGCCGGCGGTGCTGACCTTCGCGCCGGTGCCGGGCATCGACGAGACCACCGTCACCGAGCTGCGCCTCGCCCTGGAGCACCGGGTGCGCGTGCGGGTGCACGGCGCCGAGGACGTGGACCTGCGCCAGGAGGCCCTGCCGTGAGCGCGCCGCGCCCCATGCCACAACCCGTGCCGCAGCCGGTGCCGCAGCCCGGCGTCGCCGGCCGCCGCCACCGGCCGTCGCCCCGGGCGTGGCGGCGGGCAAACGGCGAGTGGCTGGAGCACGCCGTCGACGCCCTGCGCCTCGCCCTCGGCATCCATTGCCTGTCGCTGCGCGCCGAGGGCGCCGGCGAGCCTCTCGCCGCCGAGCGCCACCGGGTGGTCGCCGACGAGGAGCTGGAGCGCCTGCTGGCGCCCCGGCCGGCGCGCCGTGCGGCGGACGACGATCCCCGTGCCGCC
>DATACC010000323.1:0-14838 GCA_036259255.1 Thermoanaerobaculia bacterium
GCGGCCGGGCACGCGCACCCGGCCGAGAACCTGGGTGTCGCCGGTCGTCGGATCCTCGGTGGTCGCGACCCCGAAGCGGGAGTCCTCCGACACCTCCAGGGTCACGCGGAGCGGCACCACGGTCCAGCCGAGGGCTGCCGCGGCGCGGGCGGTGGTGCCGACCGCCGGAGCGAGGTCCGGGCCGGTCTCCGGCACTGCCAGGCCCGGTACCCAGGCGGGAGCGAAACCGGCCCAGGCGGCGGCCGGCTGGAGATCGAAGCCGTCGGTGATCCACAGCAGCAGGGCGGGGCCGGAATCCGGCGTCGTGGCCGGTTGGTCGCCGAGCCAACCGAGCAGCAGGTCGAGCCGCTCGCGCACCAGGTCGGCCTCGGCCTCGAGGAGGGCGGCCACCAGGGCGGGATCGAGGGCGGCGCCCGGAGCCGACGGTTCCCCGGGAGCCTGCGATCCCACGATCTCGCCGCCGGGCGTTGCCGCGGAGACATCGCCAGCGGGTGCGGCACCCGCTTCGCCGCCCGCACCGGGCTCGGCCACCACTGCCCGCGCCTCCTCGGCGAGGCCGGCCAGGGCCTCCCGGCGCAGCTCCACCAGCCAGTCGCTGCCGCGCTCGAACACCGAGACGCGGGCGAGCGCCGCCGCCAGCGCCGCCCGGTCGCGGGTGGGCGGCAGGACGGTTCGGGCGCGCTCGCCGGCGAGCACCACCTCGACCTCGCCGAGCGCGGTCAGCTCACGCACCGAGGCCTCGAGGGCCCGGGCGGCGCGGGCGAGGCTCGGGGTGGCGGTGAGGCCGGCGTCGAGGAAGATGACCACCCTCCAGGGCCGCGTCTCGGGCCGCACCTCGAACACCGATCGCGCCTCGCCGGCCTCGCGCACCGTCAGGCCGCCGGGAGCGAGGTCGGCCACCGGCGCACCGAGGGCGTCGCGCACCTCCACGGCCGCCTCGTCGACACGCAGGGTGGTCGAGCCCTCCTGCGCGCCTGCCGACCCGGAGGGGACGAGGCCGAGGAGGGCGAGGACGGGGAAGGCGAGGACGGCGAGGGCGCAGGGGCGGAGGACGGCGGCGAGGCGACGGCAGTCTGGCAAGGGGTACGTCTCCGGCGAGGGGGTGAAGGGGACCGGCGCGGCCGGCCTGCGAGGGTTTCTACGGTTGCCGGTCGCGGGCGGTTGCGGACGGCTCCTTCGGCTCGCGGGAGACGGAGCCGGTGGCGGCTGGCGACGGCAACGCCGCCGCCGGTGAGGCCGCCGTGGCCGAGCCGGGCGCCGGTCCCGCGGCGGCCACCCCGCGGGCGAGCTGGTTCTGGTACTCCTGGCTGTAGATGTCGAGCACCGAAAGAAAGAAGGCGGCGATCACCGGGCCGACGATGAAGCCCATCGCGCCGAAGGTGACGATGCCGCCCAGCGTGGAGAAGAAGATCAGCAGGTCGTGCATACCGGCGTCGCGGCCCACCAGGCGCGGGCGCAGCAGGTTGTCGACGTTGATCACCAGCACCAGGGTGATGACGGCGATGGCGATGCCCTGCCAGACGTTGCCGAGCAGCATCTGGATCACCGCCGCCGGATACATCACCACCCAGGCCCCGATCAGCGGAACCACCGACAGGATCACCATCACCACGGTCCACAGGGCCGGCGACTCGACCCCGAAGATCCACAGGATCAGGCCGCCCAGGACGCCCTGGATCAGGGCGATCACCAGCGTGCCCTTGACGCTCGCCCGCGCCACCGAGACGAAGCGCTGGATGATGGCGTCCTCGTAGCGCGTCTCGAGAGGGACCAGGTAGCGCACCCGTTCCACCAGGCGGCCGCCGTCGAGCAGAAAGTAGAACATCGTGAACAGGGTGACGAACAGCATCACCACGATCTGCAGCGTGCCGCGGGAGGTGCGGTTGATGATCGTCGCCAGCAGGCCGCCCGCGGTGCCGGCGCCCTCGCGTAGGGTGGCCTGCCAGTCGACCTCATCGAGCGCCAGGCGGTCGACCAGCGGCAGCCCCTCCAGCTTCGCGAGCACCTCCTGGGTCTTGGCGGAGAGCAGGGTCAGGCGCTCGTCGAAGTTGGCGAACAGGTCCAGGGCCTCGCGGGTGACGAGGTCGATCACCAGGTAGAGCGGCAGCAGCAGGACGATGAAGAGCACCAGGCAGGTGAGGAACGCCGCCGCACCCCGGCGCCCGCGGGTGAGGGACGCGAGGCGCCGGTAGAGCGGGTGGAACAGCGTCGCCAGCACCGCCGCGAGCAGCACCGGAACGAAGAACATCCTGACCATCCAGAAGAACAGCACCGCCGTCGCCACCACCAGGAAGAGCAGGAAGAAGCTGCCGAACCGGGTCGGCCGGCCGGGGCGGGGGTCGAACGGGGGCGGAGCCGGCTTCATCGGGAGGACGTCTTCGGGGTGGTAAGCATGTGGGGGGATCTTAGTCGCGTCCGAGGAGCCGGTCGAGCGGCCCGCCAAGCACCTCGCCGCTCCCTTCCGCCTCGCGCTCGACCTCGGCAGCGATCTCTTCGACCGCGCCGGCGGCGATCCAGCCGTGCTCGACGGCGTGGCGGGCGGCGGCGGTGGTGTCCTCGGCCAGCACCATGTCGATCCCCGCCCCGGCCACCTGGTCGGAGATGGCATGGACCTCGCGGTCGCGCCCCTCCGGGGTGACGTCGCGCAGGTAGGCGGCGAGGATGCGTCCCGGACGCTCGGCGATCACCCGGCGGTACGTCTCCGGATCGTGCTGGCCGCTGTCGCCCACCAGCAGGAACGGCAGCTCCGGGTAGGCGTCGAGGACGCGGGTGATGCGCTCCACCTTGTAATCCTCGTGGCCGGATTTCACGAAGTGGTCCTTGGTGAGGCCGAAGTCCTTCAAGAAGACCGGGCCGGCCGGGAAGTCGTGGAGGTCGAGGTAGTGGGCGAACAGGGAGTAGTAGTTCCACGGGCTCGACGACACGTAGAACACCGGGTTGACCGCCGCACCGCCGGGGCCGCCCCGGGCGAGGGCGCGATAGAAGGCGGCCACGCCGGGGAACGGGGCCCGGCTGCGGGCGTTGTTGAGGAAGATCACCCGCGCCATGCGCAACGTGCTGGTGGCGCCGGTGCGGATGATGGTGTCGTCCAGATCGCTGATCCAGCCGAACGCGGCGCCGGCGCCGGGAACCAGGAGCTCGCCGCGGGCGCTGGCGCCCTCGCCGTCGATCAGCGGCTCGAGCAGCTCGAGGTCCACCTCGTGGAAGGCCAGCTCGTCGCCGCGCCCGGGGCCGCCGGTCTCCATCTCCAGATGGAAGAATCCCTCGTCATCGCTCACCACCTCCTGCTCGCGGCCCTCGAAGCGGGCGGTGATCCGCGCCCCGGCGACCTCGTCGCTGTCCACCCGGTCCCACCACCGGGCGAGGTTGTCCCACACGGAGTCGCGGTCCTCCGGCGGCTGGTGATGCTTGCGCTCGAGGACGCGGCCGCGCAGGATCGCCTGGCCGGTGGTGCGATAGCCGCGGTAGGGGACGATCCGCAGCGGCTCGCCGAGGCCGTGGCGGATCCTCAGGGCATCCCAACGCCGATCGAAGGCGTCCTCCACGTCGAAGGCGACGGACCGCAGCGCGCTGCGCCAGCTCATGGCAGTCCGGCTACCACGGCAGGCGGTCGAGGTCCACGTTGCCGCCGGAGAGGACCACGCCGACCTCCGGCGGCTCCGCGCCGGCGAAGACCCCGGAGAGCACCGCCGCCACGGCGACGGCGGCCGACGGCTCCACGATCACCTTCATGCGCTCCCAGACCCGGCACATGGCGGCGACGATCTCCTCCTCCGAGACGACGACCACCCGCTCCACGTGCCGGCCGACAGCCAGGAAGGTGCGCTCGGCGAGCGACGCTTTGAGCCCATCGGCCACCGTGGCGACGCGCCCCGGCGGGTTGGGCAGCAGGCGGCCGGCAGCCAGCGACCGGGCGGCGTCGTCGGCCGCCGCCGGCTCGGCGCCGAGCACGCGGGTGCCCGGCGCCAGCGCCGCCACGGCGATGGCGACGCCGGAGATCAGGCCGCCGCCGCCGACCGGCACCACCACGGCATCGAGGCGCGCCACCTGGGCCAGCAGCTCGAGGGCCACGGTGCCCTGCCCGGCGATCACCCGCGGATCGTCGTAGGAGTGGACCAGGGCGGCGCCCGTCTCCCCCACCACCCGCTCGGCGGTGGCGGCCCGAGCCTCGGCGGTGGGCTCGCACAGCACCACGGTGGCACCGTAGCCCGCCACCGCCTCGCGCTTGACCCGCGGCGCGTCCTCCGGCATCACCACCCAGGCGGGGATGCCCCGGGTGCGCGCCGCCAGCGCCAGCGCCGCGCCGTGGTTGCCGGAGGAGTGGGTGACCACCCCCCGGCGCGCCTCCTCCTCGCCGAGCGACAGCACGGCGTTCGTGGCGCCGCGCACCTTGAAGGCGCCACCGCGCTGGAACGGCTCGCACTTGAAGTGAAGCCGCGCGCCGGCCAGGCGGTCGAGGGCCGAGCAGCGGAGCACCGGCGTGCGGTGGACATGGGGAGCGATCCGCTCGGCGGCGGCGCGGATGACGGCGAGGTCGGGCAGCTCCGGGGCGGCGGGGCTCGGGGAGTCGGGGGACGTCGGCATGGCCGGTCGAGCATGGCACAAGGGAGGCCGGCTCCCGAACCCCCCGCGGAGACATCGCCGCCGGATCGACCGGCGACCGGTGCCGGTGCCGGTGCCTCCGCGCAGCGTCGCACCGCCGGCCGACGCCACGGCCGCCTCGACACGCGGCCGTCACCGCCCCGTCACCGCCCCGCCGCGCGGCCCTGCGACCATCCCGGAACGACCATGATCGCTCTCCTGCCCACCGCCATCGTCCTGCTCGTCCTCGGTATCGCCGCCCTGGGGGTGACCCTCGCCACCTACGCCGTGGCCCGGAGCCGCCTGGCGGTGCCGACACCCACCGCTCCCGAGCCACCGTTGCCGCCGCTCAGCGTGCTCAAGCCGCTCAAGGGCGTCGACCAGGATCTGGAGGCGAACCTCGCCGCTCTGGCACGCCAGGACTACCCGGTCTTCGAGCTGGTGCTCGGCACGGCGCAAGCCGACGACCCGGCGCTGGCGGTGGCCCGCCGCGTCGCCGCCCGCTTCCCGGCGGTGGCCGTGCAGGTGGTGACCGGGGCGCCCGCCTTCGGTCTCAACCCGAAGGTCACCAACCTGCGCCACCTCGCGGCCCACGCCCGCCACGAGCACCTGCTGATCTCTGATTCGAACGTGCGCCCGGGCCCCGGCTACCTGCGTGCCCTGGCCGCCGAGCTGCCGCCGACCGGTGGTCGCGGCGGTGCCGCCCTGGTGTCGAGCGTGCTGGCGGGCCACGGCCTCGCCCTGCGCTGCGGGCCGCACCCGACCGCCGGCGCCCTGTGCGAGGACCTCCACCTCGGCACCTTCGTCGCCGCCGGTGTCCTCGCCGCCGACGCCGCGCTGCGGCCCTGCGTGGTGGGCAAGTCGATGCTCTTCCGGCGCAGCGACCTCGCCGCCGTCGGCGGCTGGCGCGCGGTGGCCGACGTGCTCGCCGAGGACTACGTGCTCGGCCGCGCCTTCGCCGCCGCCGGGTGGCGGGTGGCGCTGTCGACCCACGTGCTGCCGGTGGTCGCCGGCCGCCGCGGCGTGGGCCAGTTCTTCGCCCGCCACCTGCGCTGGAGCCAGATGCGCTGCCGCATCCATGCCGGCTATTACGCCGCCGAGGCGCTGCTCAACCCCACCGCCCCCCTGGCCGGTGCCGCCCTCGGGGGCCTCCTCGTCGGCCTCGGCGCGGACGCCCCAGCGGCCGGCGACGGCTTCGCCGTGGCCGCCGGAGCGGTGGCCGGCATCGCCCTCAAGGTCGCCGCCGACGCCGCCCTGCTCGGCCGCCTCGCCGGCCGGCCGGTGCCCCTCGCCCGGCTGGCGCTGGTGCCGGTCAAGGACCTGTTGATCGCCGCGGCCTGGCTGGCGGCGCCGTGGAAGACCACCGTCGCCTGGCGCGGCACCCGACTGCGCGTCGGCCGCGGCAGCCGGCTCTCGCCGGTGGACGGGAAGGTTGCCCGTCCGGACGCCTCGGCCGAGGCCGCCGCCGCTCCACCGGCGGTTCGGGCGAGCTCCGGTACGGGCTTGGTGCCGCCGCCGCTCTCCGAGCCCCAGAGCGCCAGGCTCACCGGCGGCCTCGCCGGCCGCCGCCTCGAGGAGGCCGCGTGATCCCCCTTCGCGATGCCGACTACGCGGGTTGGCGCCTCATCCTCTGGCTCGACCTCGCCCTGCTGGTGCTGGTGCGGCGTTGCGAGCGTCGAGCGCTGACGCCGCTGATGAAGGCGCTGACCCACGCCGGCGACACGCCCAGCTGGCTGCTGCTCACCGCGGCCCTGGCGGCGAGCGGCGGCGACGGTCCGCTGCAGGCGGCGCTGCTCGCCACCGGCGCCGGCCTGGCCCTGCTCGTCTCCCAGGCCCTGAAGCGGGTCTGCTGCCGGCCGCGGCCCAGCGAGGCGCCGGGCGACGCGGTGTGCGCCCTGGCCGACGACCCGGACGCCTTCTCCTTCCCCTCCGGGCACACGGCGGTGGCGTTCGGCGTGGCGGTGGCGCTGGCCGGGCAGGGCGGCGCCCTCGGCGAGGTGGCCCTGGCCCTCGCCTGCGGCATCGGCGCCTCCCGCGTCTACCTCGGGGCCCACTACCCCCTCGACGTGGCCGCCGGGGCGCTCCTCGGCACCGGCGCCGGCTGGCTCGCCCAGGCCCTGGTCGCCTGAGCCGGCGAGGCCGCGCCGCCAGGGAGCCCCGCCCGGCCGCGGCTCGTCGCCGCGGGCGTATCCTTGCCTCCGCCATGGCCACTCCTCTCGTCGTTTCGATCGCCATGGGCTATGGCCACCTGCGGGCCGCCCACGCGCTGGCCGACGCCCTCGGCACCGAGGTGCTGGAGACCGACCGTCCGCCGCTGGCCGACGAGGAGGAGCAGCGCCTGTGTGCTGCGTCGCGGCACCTCTACGAGCTCGCCTCCCGCGTCTCCCAGGTGCCGGTGGTGGGGGCGCCGCTGGCGCGCCTGCTCGACGCGGTCACTGCCATCCCCCACCTCCACCCACGCCGCGACCTCTCGCCGCCGGATCACGCGACCCGGCTGCTCGGCCGCTTGATCGACCGGGGACTGGGCCGGGGCCTCGCCGCCCACCTGATGGCCACCGGGCGACCGCTGCTGACCAGCTACTTCGTGCCGGCCCTGGCCGCCGACGCTCACCTGCCCGCCGCCGGCGCGCCGCCGGTCTGGTGCGTGGTGACCGACGCCGACGTCGCCCGCGCCTGGGTGCCCCGGGAGCCGGAGGCGACGCGGGTCCGTTACCTGGTGCCGAGCCACCGGGCGCTGCGCCGCCTGCGCGCCTACGGGGTGCCGCGGGAGCGCATCGAGATGACGGGATTCCCGCTGCCGGGGGAGCTGCTCGGCGACACCGGGCTGGAAGCGTTGCGCGGGGCGCTGGCGGGCCGCCTGGTGCGTCTCGACCCGGGCGGCGGCTTCCGCACCGCCATCCGCCGCGAGATCGAGACCTTCCTGGGCCCGCTGCCGACCGAGGAGGAGGGCCGTCCGCCGCACCTGGTGTACGCCGTGGGCGGTGCCGGGGCGCAGGCGGAGGTGGCGCGGTACCTGCTGCCCTCCCTCGCCCCTTGGCTCCGCGCCGGGCGGGTGCGCCTGACGCTGGTCGCCGGCATCCGCACGGAGGTGGCGGCGCGCTTCACGGCGTGGATCGACGAGGCGGCGCTCGCGGGCCGGGTGGACGTCCTCCACGAAGCGGAGATCGCCGCCTACTTCCGCCGCTTCAACCGGCTGCTGGCCGGCGCCGACGTCCTGTGGACCAAGCCCAGCGAGCTGACCTTCTACGCCGCCCTCGGCCTGCCGTTGGTGTTCACCCGGCCGGTGGGCGTCCACGAGCACTACAACCGGCGGTGGGCCATCGAGTCCGGCGCCGGCCTGAAGGGGCGCGACCTGCGCTTCGCCGGCGACTGGCTCGACGAGTGGCTGGCCGACGGCACGCTGGCCGCCGCCGCCTGGAGCGGGTTCGTGCGCCTGCCGAAGTACGGCCTCCACCAGGTGGTCGAGCGGACGACGGCCCCGTTCTAAGATCGGGCCCATGCCGCGCCATCCCCAGGTTTCCCCCGCCGTCGCCGCCATCCCCGGTTCCGTGTACTCGTCGCTGGCCGGGCGCCTCGCCGCGCTCCAGGCCGCCGGCGAGGAGGTCTTTCCGCTGCACGTGGGGGACACCTGGATGGAGCCTCCCGAGGGCTGCCGCATGGAGGACCTCACGGTGGCCGAGTACCCGGGCATGCACCGCTACAGCTCGCCCCACGGTCTGCCGGCGCTGGTCGCCGCCCTCGCCGAGCGCACCACCGCGCGCACCGGCTGTCGCACCGTGCCGAGCGAGATCCTGCTGGCGGCCGGCGCCACCGGCGCTCTCGGGGCGGTGGTCGGGGCGATCGTCGCGCCCGGCGAGGAAGTGCTGATCACGGCGCCCTTCTGGCCGCTCGTCTCCGGCATCGTGCGCTCGTTCCACGGCGTCCCGGTGCACGTGCCGTTCTACCGCGAGGCCGACTCCCCCGAGGCGGCCCTCGAGATCGTCGCCCGCCACCGCACGCCGGCCACCGTGGCCCTCTACGTCAACACCCCGAACAACCCGACCGGCCGGGTGCTGGAGCGCCCCATCGTCGAGGCCCTCGCCGAGTGGGCGCGCCGCGAGGGATTGTGGATCCTCGCCGACGAGGTGTACGAGGACTACTCCTGGGGCGGCCCCCACACCTGGACCCGGCCGCTCGCCCCGGAGCGCACCTTCTCGGCCCACAGCTTCTCCAAGGCCTACGGCATGGCCGGCAACCGCTGCGGCTGGGTCGTCGGGCCGGCGGCGGCGATGCGCGACGTGCGCAAGATCAGCACCCACACCTTCTACTGCGCCCCGACGGCGGCCCAGATCGCCGGCCTGCGCTGCCTGCAAGGACCGGGCGACGCCTGGGTGGCCACGGCGCGCGAGAGCTACCGCACCGTGGGCGAGGCCGCCGCACGTCGCCTCGGCGTCGCGCCCCCCGGCGGCAGCACCTTCCTCTTCCTGGACGTCGCCGATCGCCTCGACGAGCGCGGCCTGGGTGGCCTGCTGGAGGACTGCGCCGAGCGCGGCCTGTTCGTCGCCCCCGGCCCGAGCTTCGGCCCCTTCCCCACCGCGATCCGCCTCTGCTACACGGCAGCGCCACCGGAGGTGGTGCTGCGCGGCGTCGAAGCGCTGGCGGAGGTGCTCGGGCGATGAAGAGCCCGCCAGGGAACCCGACGGCGGGGAAGCGCCGGCCCGCCCTCGTCCCGGCACGCGGGGCGGCGGTGCTCGCGGCGGCACTGCTGCTCGTCGCCTGCGGTGCCGGCGGTGGCGAGACCGCGGGGCGAGAGGCCCCGGCGGATGCTCCCGCGCCCGCCTCCTTCCAGCCGGTCGGCGACAACGCGGGGAACGGGGTGGCCGAGCGGCCCCTCGCTTCGGTGGAACGGCCCGGCGGCGACTGGACGATGGTGAGCCCCGAATCCCACGGCCTCGACGCTGCGCTGCTCGCCGAGGGCGTGCGCAGGATCGGTGCCGAGCCGGGCACGCGCACTCTCCTGGTCGTCCACCGCGGCGAGCTGGTGGTCGAGGAGACCTTCCGCGGCGGCCGCACCGACCGGCCCCACAACGTGAAGTCGGTGTCCAAGAGCTTGCTCGGGGCGGCGGTCGGCGTCGCGCTCGAGCAGGGCGTCTTCACCGGGCTCGACCAGCCGCTCGCCGAGCTGCTGCCGGACGCGCTGCCGGCCGGCGAGGAGGGCCGGCGCAAGGGCGCCATCACGCTGCGCCACCTGCTTACCCAGACCCCGGGGCTCGAGCCGACCAGCGGCGAGCACTACGGCGCCTGGGTGTCGAGCCGGAACTGGGTGCGCGCCGCCCTCGCCCGGCCGCTGCTCTCGCCGCCGGGCGAGGACTTCCGCTACAGCACCGGCAACACGCACCTGCTCTCCGCCGCCCTCGCCCGCGCCGCCGGCACCACCAGCCGCGCCTTCCTCGAGGAGCACGTCGCCGGGCCCATTGGCCTCGACATCGCCGACTGGGCGCGGGACCCGCAGGGTGTCCACCTCGGCGGCAACGAGCTGTCGACCACGCCGCGGGACCTCGCCCGCTTCGCCCTGCTGGCGCTCGGCCGCGGCCGCTGGGGGGAGCGCCAGGTGGTGCCGGAGGATTGGATGCAGGCGTCCCTCGGCCGGCAGACGGAGACCACGCCAGAGTGGCAGGAGCGCTACGGCGACTACGGCTATCTGTGGTGGATTCCCCGGACGGGGACGGGCTCCAGCGAGGTGCAGGGCCGGGAGGTGCCGGGACGGGAAGCGCCGAGCCGGGAGGTGCTGGCCGCCGGTTACGCGGGACAGTTCGTCTGGCTGGTGCCGGAGGCCGACCTGGCGGTGATCCTCACCTCGGACCACCAAGCGAAGGGCGCGGCGTGGGACGAGCGCGTCCTCGCCACCTTCCGCGACCACGTCCTCGCCGCCGTCCCCGCCGGATAGCGGCTAGGAGGCGGCCGCCGGGGTGTCGTCCGGCCCCTCCTCGGCCTCGCTCCCCTCCTCCACCTGCCCCCGGCGCTGCAGCCAGCGGGCGACGGTCCAGCACAGGAGCGCCCAGGCGGCGCCGGCGGTCCAGCCGGCCAGCACGTCGGTGGGCCAGTGGACGCCGAGGTAGACGCGGGAGGCTCCGACCAGCAGCGTGAGCACCACCGCGGCGCCGAGGACGTAGCCCTTCACCGCGCGGCGCCGGTGGACGCGGGCGAGCAGCGCGCCGAGCGTGAGGAAGGTCACCGCCGAGAGCATCGAGTGGCCGCTCGGGAAGCTGGTGGTGAACACCATCGCCGCGTGGGGCACGAGGTCCGGCCGCGGCCGGTCGAACAGATCCTTGAGCAGGTGTCCGACCAGGAACCCGCCGCCGACCGCGAGGAGCACGAACCACGCGGCGTGGGGCTTGCGGTCGATCCACAGGAAGCCGGCGACCACCAGCGTCAGCAGGGCGAGCACGCTGACGCTGCCCAGCGCCGTGACGTCGCGCCCCATCTCCTCCACCCACTCCGGCCCCAACGGGTCGTCTGCGAAGCCCGGTGTACGCAACGCCATCAGGAGGGCGCGGTCCGTCCCGTGGGTGTCGCCCTCGACCACCTCGCCGGCCAGGGAGACGAACCCCCACGCCGCCAGCGACAGCAGCAGCAGAAGCGCCAGGGTGCCCGGCTCCCGGCGCAGCAGCTCCGGCGCCCATCGCCGCCAGCTCGCCCGGAGATCGCGCATCGCGGTGGCTGCGTGCAGGTCCGGTGCCGCGTCCCCTCGCCGCGGGGCCGGCCCAGGGCAGCGCTCGCCGCCGGCACGAGGGCCACGCCACCCGCCGGCGTCGCCGCCGCGGCCGTCAGTCGGCGGCGAAGGCCAGGGTATCCGCCCGGCTGCCGAGGACGTAGGGCGGGTTGTCGTAGCGGCGCAGGCGGCCGGTCTCGCGGTCGATCACCTCCAGGGTGTACTCGACGTCGGAGAGCGACCCGAGGAACACCCACCAGTGGCCGTTGACCGGCCGCCCGTCGAGCACCTTGACCATCAGCTCCAGGTTGTCGGGCCGGAAGAACCAGAAGCTGCCGGTGTCGGCGGTGATCGTCCGCGCCAGGCCGGCGCCGGTGTCGCCGCTGCGCGGATCGCGCCAGGCGAGGCGCAGGGCGAAGCGGTCCTGCTGCAGGCAGAGGATGCCGGGGTCGTCGCAGGCGGGGATCTCGCCGGCGGTTTGCTCGCCGCGGGCGGCGTCGAGCGGAACGGCGAAGGCCACGGCGCCCGCGGTACCGGGGGCCGCCGCACCGTCGAAGGCGGCCACGTCGGCCCGGCTCTCGATGACCAGCGGCGGGTTGTGGTAGCGCGCCTGTTCGCCGGTGGCACCGTCGGAGACCTGGATCCAGTGCTCCACCGTCGTCAGCCCGGCCGAGAACACCCACCAGTGCCCGTTGACCGGGCGACCGTCGAGGACCTTCAGCATCAGCTCGAGGTTGCCCGGGCGGAAGAACCAGAAGGCGCCCGTGTCGGCGGTCAGCGGATGGGGCCGGCCCAGACCCACCGGACGATTCTCTGGCGGGCCGGCGTACGGGTTGCGCCAGTCCACGTCCACCCGGAACCGGCCGTCGCCGAGGCACAGGTGGCGCTCGCCCGGGGCACAGGCCACCGGGGGCGCGGCGAGCCGCAGCACCTCGAGCCCCGCGCTCCCCGGCCCGAAGGCCCGCACCACCACCGCCCGACCCCCCTCGTAGGCCGCGTCGACCTCGCCGAGCACCGGCTCCGGCCCGAGCCGCAGGGCATCGCCCTGGGGCAGCCCGCCGCTCAAGTAGGCGCGCACCCACAGGCCGTCCTGGGAGGAATCTCCGCCGTACTCGGCGCCGGCCCCGGCGCCCCAGGTGACCAGGAAGCCACCGGCCCCGGCGCCGTCGACCGCGAGGGCGAGCTGGCAGCCCGCGGGATCGGGCGCCACCTCCACCAGGTCGGTGGCCCCGGAGAGCCGGGCCAGCGCCGCGCTGCAGATGCCGTCGGAGCTGTCGGGCTCGCCGAACTGCGTGCCCACCAGCAGCACGCTGCCCGCGCCGTCGACGGCCACCAGCGGCTGCTCGAGCACCGCGCTGCGGGTGGTCACGCCGGTGCCGAAACGCAGGTGGCTGAGGTTGGCGGAAACGATGAAGTCGCCGGCGTGATGCTCCCAGGCGATCCACGCCTCGTCCCGGTCGCGCAGTGCCAGCTCGCCCAGGGTGACGACGATGCTCGTCCCCACCGTCGTCGGCAGCTCGCCCTCGCGCTGGGCGACGACGCGCTCGTAGGCGAGCTCCTGGACGGGCTCGAAATCCCCCTGCTCCCAGGCGAAGACGAGCGTGCCGTCGGCAGCGAGCGCCACCTGGGGCGGCCCGGCGTCGTCGACCCGGCCGCCATCGGGAGTGAGACCGGTGTCGACGAAGCCCGGCGGACCGACCGGCGAGCCGTCCGGCGCCAGGCGCTGGTAGACGGCACCGGCCCCCTCGCCCGGCTCCCACGCCACCGCCAGGTTGCCCTCGCCGTCGCCGGCCACGTCGAATCCGTCGCCACCAGCCACCGGGTGGGCCGCGTCGATCCGCCGCGGCTCGCCGAGCGGCGCCCCCGCGGCCGAGAAGGCGCGCACCCACAGGCTGCCGGAACCGGGAAGAGGCGCGCTCTGGAACCAGACGACGGCGAACCGGCCATCCTCCGCCAGCACCACCCGCGGCTGCAGGGAGGCCGATGGCTCCTCCGGCACCCACACCGGAATGGGCTCGCCGAACGGTACGAGCTGTGCGAAGGCGGAGGGGGCGAGGACGGCGGCCACAGCGAGCGCGGCGAGAACCGCTCGCGACCGACGGGGGACGAGTGAGCGCATGGGACGGATCTCCACGCTGGCGTGCCGGCCCTCCATCGCGCCGGCGCCTCTACTCTACTGTCTTCTCTGCTGAATCACCAGCGCCTCACAGCCGCCGGTGCACCGCCACCGGCATTCCGCGGCGCACGCGGTCGACGCGCTCGAGGCCGATCTCCGCCAGGGCCAGGCCCGGGCCGGCCGGCACCGAGGCCACCACCTGGCCCCAGGGGTCGACGATCATGCCGTGGCCGTGGCTCTCGCGCAGTCCGCTGTCGTCGTGGCGGCCGTGCTGCGCCGGGGCCACCACCCAGCACTGGTTCTCGATGGCGCGGGCGCGCACCAGCGGCTCCCAGTGGTCCTTGCCGGTGGTGGCGGTGAAGGCGGAGGGGATGCAGAGCACCTGGGCGCCGTCGGCGGTGAGGCGGTGGTAGAGCTCGGAGAAGCGCAGGTCGTAGCAGATCGACAGGCCCAGCACGCCCAGCGGCGTGCGGGCGATCACCGGCTCGTCCCCCGGCACCACCGTCTCCGACTCGAAGAAGCGCACGTCCTCGGAGACGTCGACGTCGAAGAGATGAATCTTGCGGTAGGTGGCGACCACGCCGCCCTCGGGGCTGAACAGGACACTGGTGTTGTAGCAGCGGTGGGGGTCGGGGCTCTTCTCGTTGAACGAGCCGAGCAGCAGGTGGATGCCGAGGCGCCCGGCCAGCTCCCCGAAGCGGCGCACCGTCGGCCCGTCCATCGCCTCGGCGCGGCGCACCTTCTCCTCGTGGGGCCCCAGGTAATTGGTGTTCTCCGGCGTGGCGACGAAGCGGGCGCCGTACCCGGCGGCGCGCTCCACCAGCGTCCGGGCCATCTCCCAGTTGCGCTCCGCGTCGGAGGTCGAGTTGAGCTGCACGGCGGCGGCGAGGAAGGCGGTCTCGGCAGGCATGGGAAAAGTCTACTCGTAGCGCAGCGCCGCCGCCGGGTCCACCCGGGCGGCGCGGAAGGCGGGGGGCAGACAGGCGACCAGGGTGACCAGCAGCGAGAAGCCGACCACCGCCGCCACGTCCGCCGGCTCGACCCGGAACGGCACCGAGCTGATGAAGTAGATCGACGCCACCTCGGCGTCGAAGCGGATCAGCTCGAAGGTGGTGAGCGTCCAGGCGGCGCCCCAGCCGAGGGTCACGCCGAGGGCGGTGCCCACCAGGCCCAGCGCCGCGCCGTAGAGCAGGAAGATCGCCGTCAGGCGCCGCGGCTCGAAGCCCATCGCCACCAGCACGCCGATGTCGCGCATCCGCTCGCGCACCAGCACCACCAGGGTCGAGGCGACGTTGAAGGTGGAGACCAGCACGATCAGCCCGAGCACCAGGAACAGCGCCATCTGCTGCAGGCGCAGAGCCGAGAAGAGATCCCGGTTGAGGTCCCGCCAGTCGCTGACGAACCAGGATTCGCCGAGCACCGCGGCCGCCGCCGCCCGCACTCGGGCGGC
>DATACC010000324.1:0-18168 GCA_036259255.1 Thermoanaerobaculia bacterium
GTGGCGCCCGTCCTCGGCCCCGACGGCGGCGTCCTCTACCGCGCCTCGCCGCTGGTCACCGCCATGCTGCGCGGCGGCGCCCTGGTGCTCGACGAGGGCAACCGGATGAGCGAGAAGTCCTGGGCCTCCCTGGCGCCGCTGCTCGACCACCGCCGCTACGTCGAGAGCGCCGTCGCCGGCCTCAAGATCGCCGCCCACCCGGAGTTCCGCTTCGTCACCACCATGAACGAAGACGCCTCCACCTACGAGGTGCCCGAGTACATCCACTCCCGGCTGATGCCGCAGATCTTCCTCGACTTCCCCGAGGAGGAGGAGGAACGGGCGATCCTCGAGGCCCAGGTGCCCTTCGCCGACGGCGAGGTGCTCGCCTACGTCCTCGCCTTCCTGCGCCGCGCCCACGAGGCCGACCTCGCCTACACCGTGCGCGACGGCATCAACGTGCTGCGCTACGCCATGAAGATCCTCGCCCAGCGCGGCGAGGCCGGCTCCCCCGAGGAGGCGGTGGAGGAGGCCCTCGCCGCCACCGTGCGCCCCGAGGAGCTGGAGGCGCTGGAGCTGCTCTGAAGCCCGAAGACGTGGCCGGCCCCGACGACTCCGCAGGCCTCGATAACCTCGCCCCACTCGATCGGCTGGCGCCGGAGGCGGCCCCCGGCATCCGCCTGCTGCCGATCGCCCACGACCGGCTGGAGTCGGCCCTGGTGGCGCGCTCGGTGCTCGACCGCCTGGGGCCCGCCGGCGTCGCCGTGGAGCTGCCCACCACGTTGGCCGCCGCCGCCGAGCAGGCGGTCGCCCGGCTGCCGCGGATCTCCATCGTCGTCTCCGAGGAGCCGGGGGAGGAGGCCCTGGTCTGGGTGTGTGCACCGGGGGACCCGATCGCCGAGGCCCTGCGCTGGGCGCGGGAGCACGGGGTCCCGCGCTTCTTCGTCGATCCCGACCTGCCGTACGCCGGGCGCCATCCCGATCCCGTCCCCGACCCGTGGGCGGTGTGGGAGGTCGGGCCGCAACGCTTCTTCTCCCTGCTCGCGGAGGCCGCCGGCGCCGCGCCCGCCGGCGAGGACGACGAGCGCCGGGAGGCCGGCATGGCCTGGCACCTGCGCCAGGCGGCGGAGGAGGCTGGCGGGCCGCTCCTTGCCCTGGTCGGCGCCGCCCACCTGCGCCGCCTCACGGAGCGCCTGGCGCGGCCCGCCGCCATCCCTTTCGCCCGCACCCGGCGCACCCACGTGGAGGTGCGCCACCTCCATCCGGAGAGCCTCACCGGCCTGCTCCACGACTCGCCCCTGGTGCACGCCGCCTGGGAGCTGCTGCGCGGCGGCGAACCACCCGAGCCGGTGGAGCTCGCCGCCACCCTGGCCCGTCGCCTGTCGCTGATCCACGGCGGCTTCACCGTCCATCGTCGGGAGGAGGAGCCCTGGGGCGGCGAGCGCCGCCGCGCCGTCGCGCGCTACGCGGCCCAGGCCCTGGCACGGCCGGCGCCGGACGGCACCCTGCCCGGCTCCGGTACTCCATCCGAGGTTTTCGCGGAAACCTCTGCCGCTGAGGCGAACGCGCCGGACACCGCGTCGCCGGCCGCACCGCTGTGGCCCGACCGCGCCGCGCTGGGCGGCGTGCTGTGGCAGATCGCGTCGCGGAGCTGGAGCGAGCAGACCCATGCCCGGCCGGCCCCCTGGCAGCGCCGGCTGTTCTTCGACTTCGCCCGCCGCTACGCCCGCACGACGGGTCACCTGGTGCCGGGGCTCTACGCCTGGGTGGTGGCGGCCCGCGGCGTAGCGGACGACAACCTGGCGTGGGAGGTGTTCGAGGTCGCCCGCTGCTACCCGTGGCAGGAGGAGCGGGCCGAGATCGCCACCGCCCGTCTCGACGGCGAGGACCTCGATCTCGGCACCCGCACCGTACGCTTCCGACGTCGGTTCTTCCGCGTCAAGCAGCGCCCGATCCGCGTGCCGGTGCGCGAACGTCCCGTCGCGCCGGACGATCCGGCCGAGTGGCTCGAGGCCTTCGACGGCGAGAGCCTGTGCTCCTACCCGCCGGAGGACCTGGTGATCGAGGACTACGGCCGCTACCTGCGCCAGAAGGCCGCCGGCGTGGTGGCCGCCGAGAGCGAGCGCGTCGAGCCGTTCAGCACCGGGCTGCTCGACGGCATCGACGTGCGCGAGACTCTGCGCCACCTGGACGACGACCGCGTGTGGGTGCGCGAGCTCGGCCGCTCGCCGGGCGAGGCCGGCGCCGTGGTGGTGATCTTCGATCCGGACACCGGCCCGTCTCCCGAGTACCCGTACCTGATGACCTGGCACGGCGAGCATGACCAAGAGTCGGACATGTGCTTCTACAGCACCCATCCGGCGGAGCAGGTGGTGGGGCCGGGCATCCTGCGGGCGACCTACGGCGGGTTCCTGATGACCTGGCCGCGGGGGCGGCTGTTCGACCCGTGGCTCGACCCCGACTACCGGCGCTTCCACACCAAGCCGGAGCGCCTGCTCGCCGCCGCCGTCGACTACAGCCCGCGCAAGCTGATCACCCACGTCGCCGCCGCGCCGCCCCCCGAGCCGCTGCGCCGCCGCGCCGCGGCCCAGGGCAAGCGCATCGTCCACGTGCCGCTGGGGTCGCTGTCGCCGCAGACGATCCGCATGGTGCGCGTGGTTCACGTGCTCGCCGGGCACGACAAGCGCGCCATCGCCCGCCGCTACGTGTGACCTCGCGCCGGCGGGAGGCCGGTTCCGGGCGCCCGCCGGATGCGGACGCGGCCGCTGCACCGTGGCCGTGGCCGTTCAGCTAGTCGCTGCCGAGACGCCAGGAGCCCTCGCTGCCGGTGAACCGGTAGCGCTTGCCCTGCTCGCCGCCATGCAGGTAGATCTCGCTGCCGCCGCGCATCGCGTGGCGGATGGCGTCGATCACCTGCTCCTCCTTGTACACCGTGTTGGGGTTGCGGCCCATGAAGTCGTCCAGCGCGTCGTAGTGGATGCCGATGGAGCGGATGTTGTTGAAGTCCATGTCGCTTCTCCTCCGCGGTTGGTTGGTGGGGCACCTCGCTCGAGGTTCAAGATCCGTACCGAAGCGCACGGATTTCCGCCCGATTGCCGCCCGCTTGCGATAGAGTGCGGCAGGTGAGCGTTCCAGATCCGATGCGAGCCGCCGAGCGGGCGGTCAGGCCGCGGGGCCGTGGCGCGGCCGACAACCCGACGAACCGCTTCGAGCGGCTGAGCTTGGAGGCGCTGGAGGTCGAGGGCGACGAGCCCGTCCCGGACCGCGTGGCCACCCGCTACCTGCGCGACGGCTCGCGCTCCATCGTCGCCACCAACGACAGCCCCGACATCCCGTTCGACGCCTCCGTCAACCCCTACCGAGGCTGCGAGCACGGCTGCATCTACTGCTACGCACGGCCGACCCACGAGTACCTGGGCTTTTCGGCGGGGCTCGACTTCGAAAGCCGCATCCTGGTGAAGGAGGACGCCCCGGAGCTGCTGCGCCGGGCGCTGTCGGCTCCCTCGTGGCGTCCGCGCACGGTGGCGGTGAGCGGCGTCACCGACCCGTACCAGCCGGTGGAACGGCGCCTCGGGCTCACCCGGCGCTGCCTCGAGGTGTTCGCCGAGTTCCGCAACCCGGTGGCGGTGATCACCAAGAACGCCCTGATCGCCCGCGACGCCGACCTGCTCGCCGACCTCGCCCGCGACGACGCCGCCCTGGCCGCGGTGTCGGTGACCACCCTGGACGTGGAGCTCGCCCGGCGCATGGAGCCGCGGGCCTCCTCGCCCCGCGAGCGCCTGAAGGCGGTGGCCGAGCTCACCGCCGCCGGCGTGCCGGTGACGGTGATGGTGGCGCCGGTGGTGCCGGGCCTCACCGATCACGAGATCCCGGCGATCCTCGCCGCCGCCGCCGAGGCGGGGGCGGTGGGCGCCGGCTACGTGCCGCTGCGCCTTCCGGGGGCGGTGGCGGGGCTGTTCCAGGACTGGCTGGCGGAGCACTATCCGGATCGCAAGGAGAAGGTGCTCGCCCGCGTGCGGGAGCTTCGCGGCGGGCGCCTCAACGACCCGCGCTTCGGCGATCGCATGCGCGGCGAGGGCGTGTTCGCCGAGCAGATCCGGGCGTTGTTCGACACCGCCCGCCGCCGCCACGGGCTCACCGGGCGCGGGCGGCCGCTGTCGACCGCAGGCTTCCGCCGGCCCGCCGGCGCGGGGAGCGGGCGCAGCGCCCGCGCCGCCGCCGCCGGGCAACTCCCGCTCTTCGGATGACCTGGCGCGGCGAACCGCTGCCGCCGCCGCTGCGGCGTTTCCTGGAGGAGTACTACGGCGTGGATCTGTCGGCGGTGCGCCTGCACGGGGGAGCGTTGGCCGGCTTCATGGCCCGCAGCATCGGCGCCAGCGCCTTCGTGTTGGGCCGGCGGATCTTCTTCGCCCCGCGCGGCTGGCGGGTGCTGCGGGAAGGCGGGGCGGCAGGCGTCGGCCTCGTCGCCCACGAGGTGGCCCACGTCCTGCAGTACCGCCGCGACGGTCTGCTGCCGATGCTGGCACGCTACGGGTGGGAGTACCTGGCGGGGAGGCTGCGCCGCCGCTCGCACCACGCCGCCTATCGCGGCATCGGCTACGAGGCCGAGGCGTACGCGGCGGGCGGCGAGGTGGTGGAGCGGCTGCGGCAGCTCGGGCCGGGGCACCTGGGGCCCGAAGCGGGCCCCGGCGAGTCGTCAGACACGGATGGGCGTGGGCTCCGGAGCGCTGGTGACCACCATCAGGGCGTGGATGGCGCCCGGCAGCCAGGCCAGCAGCGTCAGCAGCACGTTGAGCAGCAGCGAGAAGCTGAGACCGCGCTCCAGGAGCACGGCGATCGGGGGCAAGAAGATGGCGAGGAGGATCTTGATGAGCTTCATGGTGGTGTCTCCTAGGTTTGGGAACTCGTGTTGCGTCGTACCTCCAACGAAGGTCAGAGGTAGCAAGGGGCGGGCCAGCCGGTCCGGGAAGGTGCGCCGATGAGCACTCTCACCAGCAAGCAGCGGCGGTGGCTGCGCGGCCGCGCGCACGACCTGAAGCCGGTGGTGCAGCTCGGCACCAAGGGGCTCACCGAGCCGGTGGTCGAGGCCGTCGACCAGGCGCTCGAGACGCACGAGCTGATCAAGGTGCGCCTGGTCGGTGAGCGCGAGGAGCGCGAGGTGATGGCCGAGGAGATCAGCGACCGGGTGGAGGCCCACCTGGTCGGGGTCACCGGCCGGGTGGCGATCCTCTTCCGTCCCCAGCCGGAGTCGGAGAACCCGCTGCGATTGCCGGAAGGCTGAGGTGTCGACGGTCGCGGTCGTCTTCAACCCCCGGGCGGCCGGCGCCGAGGGCCGGGGTGTCGACGGCGCCGCCGTCGAGCGGGCCCTCGCCGGGCACGGGGTGGCGGCGCGGGTGGCCACGGTGGTCGGCTCCGACCTGGTGGACGCCGCGCGCGAGGCCCTGGACGAAGGGGTGGAGGCCCTGGTGGCGGCGGGCGGCGACGGTACGGTGAGCGCGGTGGCCGGCGTGCTCGCCGGCACCGGCGTGGCGCTGGGGGTGCTGCCGCTCGGCGCCTTCAACCACTTCGCCGGGGACCTCGGCGTCCCGACGGACCTCGACGGGGCCGCCGCGGTGATGGCCGAGGCGCTCGCCGCGGGGCGCCGCCGCCGGCTCGATCTGGCGGAGATCTGCGGCCGGCCGATGCTCAACAACTCGATCCTCGGCTTCTACGCCCGGGCGGTGAGCGAGCGCGGTGGTGGCGGGGGCGGGCGGCTGGCGAAGGGGTGGCGCACGACGCGCGCGATGGGCGCGGTGCTGCGCAACCCGCCGTTGCTCGACCTGGTGCTGGTGAGCGACGGGCGCGAGCGTCGCCATCGCACGCCGTTCCTCTTCGTGGGAAACGACGAGTACACGATGAACCTGTTCGCCTTCGGCGCCCGTCCGCGGCTGTCGAACGGTCAGCTCTTCGTCCACCTCGTGGAGGCGGGGGACCGTTCCGAGCTGCTGCGTCTGCTGGCGCTGTGGGCGGTGCGCGACCTGCGGGGTCTGCGCCGGGCCGAGAGCTGGACCACGGGCGAGCTGCGGGTCGAGAGCGCCCTGCCGGAGCTCGAGGTGTTCGTCGACGGCGAGCTGCTGCACCTGCGCCCGCCGCTGGTCTACCGCTCGCGTCCCGGCGCCCTGGAGGTCCTGGCGCCGCCGCAGGACGGGGAGGGCGAAGGCGGACAGGATGCCGGCGGGCGGGGCGTCTGATGCTCCTCGCCGACCTGGTCGCCGCCTCCCGCGATGTCGCCGCGACCCGGTCGCGCAACGCCAAGGCGGAGCGGCTGGCGCGCCTGCTGTCGGCGCTCGCGCCGGAGGAGGTGACGGTGGCGGTCTCCTACCTGGCGGGCGAGGTGCCCCAGGGACGCATCGGCGTGGGGCCGGCGCTGCTGCGCAAGGCCCTGCCGTCGCCGGGGGGCTCCGGTGGCGGTCGTGGCGCGGCGGCCGAGCCGGGGCTCACGCTGGGTGAGGTGGACGCCACCGTCACCCGCATCGCCCAGGCCTCCGGCGCCGGTTCCGGTGCCGAGCGCGAGCGCCTGCTGGGCGGCCTGCTGGCTCGGGCCACGGTGGGGGAGCAGGAGCTCCTGGCGCGCCTGCTGGTGGGCGAGCTGCGCCAGGGGGCCCTCGAGAGCACGATGGTCGACGCCCTCACCCGCGCCGCCGGCGTTCCGGTGGAAGCGGTGCGCCGGGCGCTGATGGTCTCGGGCGACCTGGCGGCGGTGGCGCGGGCGGCGCTCACCGAGGGCGAGGCGGGGCTGGCGCGCTTCCGCCTGCACCTGTTCCGTCCGCTGCAGCCGATGCTGGCGCAGACCGCGGACGGGGTGGAGGAGGCGATCGACCGGTTGGGTCGGGCAGCGCTCGAATGGAAGCTCGACGGCGCCCGGGTGCAGGTGCACAAGCGGGGTGGCGAGGTGCGGGCCTACAGCCGGCAGCTCAATGACGTGACGGCGGCGGTGCCGGAGGTGGTCGCGGCGGTGGCCGGCCTGCCGGCCGACGAGGTGATCCTCGACGGCGAGGTGCTGGCGCTCCGGCCGGAGGGTGGTCCGCACCCGTTCCAGGTGACGATGCGCCGCTTCGGCCGCCGGGGGGACGACGCGGCGCTGCGCCGCGAGCTGCCGCTCTCCCCCTTCTTCTTCGACCTGCTGGCGGTGGACGGTGACGAGTTGCTGCTGCGTCCGGAGGCGGACCGCTCCGCGGCGCTGGCGGACCTCCTCCCGGGAGAGCTGCTGATGCCGCGGCTGGTGACGGCGGACCCGCAGGAGGCGGCCGAGTTCCTGGACGGTGCGATCCACCGCGGTCACGAGGGGGTGATGGCGAAGGCGCTCGACGCGCCCTACGAGGCGGGCCGACGCGGCGCCGGGTGGCTCAAGGTGAAGCCGTCTCACACGCTGGACCTGGTGGTGCTGGCGGCGGAATGGGGCAACGGCCGCCGCCGCGGCTGGCTCTCGAACCTGCACCTGGGCGCCCGCGACCCGGGCGCCGGCCCCGGCGGCGCAGACGCCTGGGTGATGCTGGGCAAGACCTTCAAGGGCATGACGGACGAGATGCTGGCCTGGCAGACCGGGCGTCTGCAGCAGCTCGAGGTCGCCCGCGACGGCCGCACGGTCTACGTCCGCCCCGAGCTGGTGGTCGAGATCGCCTTCAACGAAGTCCAATCGAGCCCCCACTACCCCGCGGGCCTCGCCCTGCGCTTCGCGAGGGTGAAGCGCTATCGGAAGGACAAGACGGCCGGGGAGGCGGACACGGTGGAGACGGTCCGGGCGCTGCACCCGGGTGGGTGACGGACCCGGCGCCTAAGTCCCCCGGGGGCGGTAGCTCCGTCGGTCCTTGGGACCCGAAGTGCCTCAGCCTTGCTGCCTCCGGACCCGCGAGGCGAAAAATGGGTATCCTGGACCAGCTCACATAGCGGTGTGCCCTTGAGTCTCAATCAGTTGGCATGCACCCATGTAGTTACAGCTAATAAGCTAATACCAACTATTGAGACTATATATGGCATATGGATTGCTTGGAGTAGCTGCGCTGACCGGCCCAACCTCTCAGAGGAGAAAGAATCGTGAAGCGCACAGTCCTATCGTTGAGCGTCCTGCTGGTGATCAGCATGATCACGGGCGGCGTGGCGAATGCCGAAAGCGTTTGCAAGGAGTCGAGAGCATTTCCGGAACTTGGACAGAGTGAGTACTTTGTTGCCGAGTCCCCGACGACGGTGAAGTTCTCACCCGATGTCTACTTCGAGTCCGTGACCACGAAAGAGGGGAACCAGCTCATCCGGTACGGTCGAGTCGTCGGAGGCGAAATTTTCTTCGCGGAGGAAGGCCCAATCGAGTGCGGTTGCACGAGTGGCTGCTCCGGTGACTGTTCCACGACGATCAGTGGTGGAAGCGCCAGTTGCCGTGGCGGTTGTTATGAAAGCAGTGGCAACGGCTGCGTAAGTTGCGAATTCCGAGAGATCAAACCCGAGTAGATCAGGCGCAAGATCCTGGCCGGTCGGCGCAATCAAGGGATTCTTCCGGCTATTCGAGAGAAGCATCCGCTACAAGAGCTGAGGTGTTGAGCGGCACTCTCGCCGCAGCCGTCAGCCAGGTTGACGTCGACGTCGAGGAGAAGACGGCCAGCAGTCGGCGCTTGCCGCCCGCCATGAGGGTCCGCGTGATGCCGCAGAGGCGGCAGTTGCATGTGCTCCTTCCATCAGCGTAGCTGCGACGCCAGCCCTTCCAGGTTTCTCAAGCGGCCCGCTCGGTCTCGCGATCGGCGGCCCAGCGCTGAGCCATCGCGCCTTGTCGGCGAGGGTCTTCTGGCTCGGTGGGCCGGCCCTTGACGCGGATGATGGCGCTCCAGCGGCGGCCCCCGTTGCGGGCGGGCCGACAGTAGAAGGTCTAGGACTTCCGTTCAATGGGGCGTCAGGGACTCGAACCCTGGACCGACGGATTAAAAGTCCGCTGCTCTACCAACTGAGCTAACGCCCCGGGAGGAGTATAGCCGGCTGCCGTACGGGCATTCGGCGACGACCTCTGAGGCCGGACCTGCTCGGTATCGCGGGCCTCGGCTGCCCGGCGTCACTGCGAGCCGGGTATCCCTGGGCCACACCGACCGGAGAGCAGGGGCTCCTGAGCAGCCGGCCGTCTGTCCGCGTCACCGGAATGCGCCAGCAGCTCCTCGATCCGCGCCAGGCGATCGTTCAGTCGCCGGAGCTCGCCCGCCACGCTCTCGCCGTCGCTTTCCACGAAGTGGGCGGCGACGGCGGCGGTGAGGACGGCGACGAAGCCGATGCCGCACAGCATCAGCAGCATCGCGACCAGGCGGCCACCACCGGTCTCGGGGTAGACGTCGCCGTAACCCACCGTGGTCATCGTCACCACTGCCCACCACAGGCCGTCGAGCAGAGAGTGTTCGCCCGGCTCGATCAGGATGAAGGCGCCAGCGGCGCCCAGCGCGAAGAGCAGGGTGAGCGCCGCCATGTGGAGCAGGCCGCGGCGACGGGTGAGGCGGTGCAGGGCCAGGAGGCCGCGCGAGAGCATCGCCGCCAGGCGACCCAGGCGCAGCAGCCGGAGGACCACCGCCAGCCGCATCAACCGGCCGAGACGCAGCGCCGCCAGCGCGGCGGGAAGCAGGGGGAACGAGCAGACGACGATCGCCAGGTCGAATCCACCCCGCAGACCCAGCCGACGGCGACGCCCGGCAAGCGTCAGCTCCAGCGAGAGGTCGGCGAGGAACAGCAGCCAGATCAGCCAGTCGGCCACCCGCACCGCCTCGCGCCAGCCCGGCGAGACGGCCCGCGCCTCGATCACCAGCAGCGGCACGACGAGCAGGGCCGCGGCGAGGACGGGAACCTCGAGCCAGCGGCGGAGGCGATCGATGCGGCTCGCCGGTTGCCGCTGAGCGGAGGGGCGCGCCGGCTCCATGGCCCTCAGGACACGGCGACCGCTCCTCGGTCCAGAGGGTGCACCGACCCGACACTGAGGAGTCCTTCGTGAGGAGCTGGGAGAACCGTCGCGGCCGTCTCACCGGCCGGAACCACGCTGCTCCCGGCGCGGCCGCCGCCCCCCTCACCGCAGCGTGTACAGGTACGCGGCGATGTCGCGGCCTTCCTGCTCACCGATTCCCATCTCCGGCATCACCGTGCCGGGCTCCAGGCGTTGCGGATGGCGGATCCAAGCGATCAGGTTCTCGGGCGTGTTGGGCAGGTCGCCGGCCAGCACCATGCGTCCGGCGACGTGGGCGAGGGACGGCCCGACGGAGCCCCGGGCGCCCGGCACCCCCGGAATGTGATGGCAGGTCCGGCAGCCATGGCGGAGGATCGCCTGGCGGCCACGCGCCGGCTCGCCGCCGGTGGCCTGCCGGGCGTGGTGGGCGACGTCCGGCTCGCCGCAACCGAGCAGCGCCGCCCCCACCAGCAGGGCCGTGCCGAGCAGTGCCCGTGGGCGGAGTGGCACCGCCCGCCGTGGTGCTCGCGGAGGGCCATCGTGAAGACGCCGGCCGCGGCTCACGGGTTCGGCGTCCGCCAGCGGTGGGGCAGCCGTCGAGGCTTTCGGTGGGGAGACGTCGCCGCTCACCGGCATGGCTCCAGGACCAGGCCCGGCACCAGGGTGGCGGCGACGAGCAGCAGGAAGAAGACGCCGAGCACCACGCCGCTCCAGGCGAGCGCCCGACGAGCACCGGCGGCCGGCGTCGGCGCGCCGGGCTCCGCCGCGGGCGAGTCCTCCGGCGCCTGCGACCGTTCGGACTCCGCCGGCTCGGGCGATGCGGAACCCGGCGCTGGCTCCGCCTCCAGCCCTTCCGGTGCCCGCGCAAGCCGCCAGCAGCCTGCCAGGGCGGCCGCCGTGGCCGCGAGGGCCGCCGCCGTCACCAGGTAGAGCGGTAGCCGGGAGCCCAGATCGCACATCCAGCGCACGGTGCTGATGCCGAAGCCGAGCTGCATGAGCCAGGCGAGAGGCCCCGCCGCGGCGAGCAGCAGCAACCGGCGATCGAGAGGGGAGACCTCCGGCCGCTTCGGCTCGATGTCCATCGCCTCGTCGCTCACAGCCACCTCGGCAGCCAGTACACCACCACGTATAGCGGCAGCCACACGAGCACCACGAAGTTCCAGTACAGCGTGTCGTCGCTCACGTCCACCATCCGCCGCTCGCTGGGGATGGTGTACATCATGCCGGTGAGCACCAGCGTTTCCACGGCGTCGGTCAGCAGATGGAAGGTGTGGAAGCCCATCACCAGCCACACGATCGAGCCGTAGGCGTTGCTGTCCCAGCGCACGTTGAGCCCGCCGAGCTCGAGCACCCGCACGGCCAGGAACATCACCGCGAAGAGGTCGCCCACCAGCATCCAGCGGCGAGTGGCGGAGACGTCGAGCTCCTCGACCGCCTTGTGCACCTTGTGGTTCGGCCACAGGCTGGCCAGCAGGATGGCGGTGTTCAGCGATCCCCACAGCAGGGACGGCGGCGCGAAGCCGGGCGGCGGCCAGACGTTCTCCGCCCCCCGCAGGTAGACGTAGGTCGCCACCAGCATGGCGAACATGGCGCCCTCGATGACCATGAAGGCCACGGTTCCCCACCACATCGGGCTGCGGCTGCCGAAGGCGTGGTGCGGCAGCGCCTCGACGTCGAGGAACACGGTCCGCTTCACGGCGTCGCGGCTCCGGCCTGCCGCTGGCGCTCCTGCTCGCGCGCTTCCTCGCGTTCCTCCTTCTCCGGCATCGCCCAGGCGAGCAGGGCGAAGAACAGCGGAACGCTGCCGATCACCGGCGCCCAGGGAGTGAACATCGCCCCCACGAAGGTGGCGGCCACCACCACGGCGGACACCAGCGGCCAGGGCGAGTCCCCGGGCAGGGTCTCGCGCAGCTCGGGGTCGGCGTCCAGGAAGTTGGTCACCAGCACCTCCCGCGCGTGAGGGTCGAGGCCGGTGACGAAGGTCGTGCCCGCGCCCGGCTCCCACAGGCCGTTGCGGCCGACCACCACCGGCAGGTGCAGCGGCCCATAGACCGGCGGCGGCGACGGCAGCGCCCACTCGAGCGTGTCGGCGGCCCACGGGTCGTGGCCGGCGGGCTCGCCACGGCGCAGGCTGCGCATCACGTTGGCGGCGAAGAGCAGAACCGAGAGGCCGATCACCATCGCGCCCACCGTCGCCAGCAGGTTGAGGTTCTCCCAGCCGCGGCCCGGCAGGTACGTGTAGACGCGCCGCGGCATGCCATCGAAGCCGAGCTGGTGCATGGGAAAGAAGGTGAGGTTGAAGCCGACGAGCAGCAGGCCGAACTGCCAGCGCCCCAGCCGCTCGCTCAGCCGCCGGCCGAAGGCCTTGGGGAACCAGTAGTAGATGGCACCGAACAGCGGGAACACGGCGCCGCCGATGAGCACGTAGTGGAAGTGGGCGACGACGAAGAAGGTGTCGTGCACCTGCAGGTCGAGCGGCACGGAGGCAAGCATCACCCCCGTGAGACCGCCGAGCACGAAGGTGGCCACGAAGCCGAGGACGAACAGCAAGGGCACCCCGAAGCGCGGCCGGCCGGTGGCCAGGGTGGCGATCCAGCAGAAGATCTGGACGCCCGTGGGCACCGCGATCAGCAGGCTCGCGGCGGTGAAGAAGCTCTCGCCGAGCTGGGGCAGCCCGGTGGTGAACATGTGGTGCACCCACAGGCCGAAGCTGATGAAGCCGGTGGCGACCAGCGCCAACACCATGGCCGGATACCCGAACACCGGTCGCCGCGTGAAGGCCGCGACGATCGAGGAGACGAACCCCAGCGCCGGCACGAAGATGATGTAGACCTCCGGATGGCCGAAGAACCAGAACAGGTGCTGCCACAGCAGCGCGTCGCCGCCCTCGAAGGGGTTGAAGAAGTGGGTGGCGACCAGGCGGTCCAGGGCCAGGAACACCCCGCTCAGCATCACCGCCGGCATGGCGAAGACCACCATGAACGACATCACCAGCACCGACCACACGTAGAGCGGGATGCGGTCGAGACTCATCCCCGCCGCCCGCTGCTTGAAGGTGGTGACGATCACCTCCACCGCCACGATCAGGGCCGAGATCTCGGTGAGGTTGATGAGCTGCGCCCAGACGTCCGCCCGCTTGCCGGGCGAGAACTCGGGGCCGGCCAGCGGCACGTAGCTGAACCAGCCGGCGTCCGGCGCGATGCCGAGCAGCGAGGCGCCCCACAGGAAGCTCCCCGCCAGCAGGTACAGCCAGTAGCCGAAGGCGTTGAGCCGCGGGAAGGCGACGTTGCGCGTGCCGAGCATCATCGGCACCAGGTAGATGGCGAAGCCCTCCATCACCGGCACCGCGAACAGGAACATCATGGTGGTGCCGTGGAGGGTGAAGACCTGGTTGTAGAGGTCCGGGCCGAGCAGGCCGTTCTCCGGCCGGGCGAGCTGCAGGCGCATGAGCAGGGCCCCGATCCCGGCCAGGACGAAGAAGACGAGGGCCGTCACGATGTAGCGCCGGCCGATCTCCTGGTGGGAGGTGCTGGTCAGCCACCCCCAGAGGCCGGGGCGGCGGCCCCAGGTCGCCGCCAGCAGCCGTCGTTCCTCGGCCGCCGGCCGATGCGGCTCGTCGCGCCGCACCACCTCCCGGGCCCGGCGCCCCGAGGGCTCGTCGCGCTCCGGCGGGTTCACCGCAGGCTCTCCAGGTAGGCGAGCAGCGCCTGGAGCTCCTCGCCCGACAGGGCGTTGGGCGGCATGCGGTTTCCGGGCTTGACGCCCTGGGAGTCGAGGATCCAGCCGCCGAGGTGCCCGGGCGTGTTGGCCAGCGTGCCGGCGGCGAGGGTGGCCCGGCTGGCGACGTGGGTCAGGTCCGGGGCGGTCCTGCCGCCCGCGGGCGTGCCGCGGATCGCGTGGCACAGCACGCAGGACGAGTCGAGGAAGACCTCCAGGCCCCGCGCCTCGGCGGCGGTGTCCGGGGCCGCGGCCGAACGGCGCTGGGCGGCCAGCCAGGCGGCGAAGCGCTCCGGCGGCTCGGCCACCACCAGCAGGCCCATGTGGGCGTGCTGGTGGCCGCAGAACTCCGCGCACTGGCCGGTGAACACCCCCGGCCGCTCGGCGGCGAGCCAGTGGTGGGTGGTGCGCCCCGGCACGAGATCGATCTTGCCGTGCAGGCGCGGCACCCAGAAGCTGTGGATGACGTCGGCCGAGGTCATCTCCAGGTGCACAATGGCGCCCACCGGAAGGTGGATCTCGTTGGCGGTGATCACCCGCTCGCTCGCCATCTCGCCGGGGTACTCCACCTCCCACCACCATTGCCGCCCGGTGATGTGGATGGTGAGCTCCGCCTCCGGGCGGGCGCCGGCCAGGGCGTCGCCGGTGATCACGCTGCCCACCAGCAGGCCGATCAGGATCAGCACGGTGGCGCCGGCGGCGCCGGCCACCGCCAGGGCCAGGCGGCGCTCGCGGGCCGGGTCGGCGCTCAGCTCCGGCGGGTCGTCGGCCCAGGCTGGGGGAGCGGCCGACTGGGGCGAGCCCCGGCGCGCGCCGCGCCGCCGGCCCCGCCACGCCGCCCAGGCGAGGGCGCCGACCACCAGCAGGTACACCACGGCACAGACGCCGAGGAACCACCACCAGAGCACGGCCACCCGCGCCGCCTGGGGGCCGGCGGGATCGAGGGCGGCGGGAAGGGCGCCGCAGCCGGCGGTGAGAGCCGCGAGGAGGAGGGAGGGCGCCGCCGTCCAGCGCCGGCGGGTCATCGCGGCATCACTCCCGGGTCGCCTTCGACCGGCCGTGCCTCGCGCAGCAGCTCCGGCTTCAGGCTGTGCATCGAGTCGGCCCGGCCGGGGGCGGCGTCACCCCGCACCCGACCGCTCATCGACTGGACATAGGCGGTGATCTTCCAGATCTGGTCCGGCGGCACCCGATGGCCGAAGGCGGGCATGCCGTTGGGACGGCCCTCGGCAATGGAGGCGAAGATCTCCTCCGGATGGCTGCCGTAGATCCACTTCTCGTCGAGCAGCGGCGGCCCCATGCCGCCGCCGCCGTGGGCGTGGCAGCCGACGCAGTTGTACCAGACGTAGAGCCGCTTGCCCTCGGCGATGCCGTAGGCATTGGCCCCGTAGGGGTTGCGCACCCGCGGATCGGGCCGCGCCGGCCCCGGGACCAGCGGACTGAGCTGCTGGGCTGGCGAGGCGTCGGCGCCGGGGGGCAGCGCGCGGAACGCGCGCTCCTCGCGGTCGCACGCCGCCAGGGCGAGGACGAGCAGCAGGGCGGCCGCTTTCATCGCGACGACCCGCCCCGGGAGGGATCGGGCCGCGCCGGCTCGGCCGGAGCCGGCGCGTCGCGCCGGTCGAGCCGCGGCACGCCATACTCGGCCAGCACGGCATCGATCTCGCCGCGCCGCCGCTCGAGGGCGAGGTCCAGCCGGTCGCGCAGCGCCTCGTCGCCGCGGCGGACCGCCAGCGAGATGTCGAACACGAAGGGCAGGAAGGGCAGGTCGATCTGGGGCTCTACCGGGACGAGCACGAGGGGAGGGTCGTGGCGCCGCGCGTGGTACCCGGCCAGCGGCCCCCAGACCACCGCCACGTCCACCTCGTGCCGGGCCACGGCCTCGAGGATGCGGGCCGGCGGGCTGTCCTCGCGATAGTCGCCGTACACGGCGTAGCCGCGCACGTTGTCCACGATGCCCCGGTTGGCGAGGGCGTGGGCCGGTGGGCTGTTGGTGTAGTCGTCGCCGATCATCTGGACGCCCACCCGCAGGCGGCGCAGCGCCGGGTCGTCGAAGGAACGCACGGCCGCCGGCTGTCCGGGCGGCGACACGAACACGTAGGTCGAGCGGTAGTAGGGGGCGGTGACCAGGGCACGGTCGGTGCTCGACGGCATGCCGGTCACCAGGTCGCAACGCCCGGCGTTCAGGGTGTGGCGCAGGAAGCCCCGGCGCTGCGCCCACCAGGTGTACTCGAGCTCGGCCCCGAGGTCCCGCGCCAGCAGCTCGGCGATGCGGTTCTCGAACCCCTCGCCACGCTGATTCGAGAACGGCAGGTTGTTCGGGTCGGCGCACACCCGCAGGATCGCCGGCTCGGCGGGGGTCGGCGGCAGCGACGGGGACGGCGGGACCTCGGGAATCGTCGGGGCGGCGGCGCGCCGGGGCGGTGTCGGCGCGCCGTTGACCGGAGCCTCGGCGCAGGCGCCGGCGAGGCCGAGGACGAGCAGCACCGCGGCCGCCCGGGCGCCCCGGCGCCCCGCCCCCGGGTGGTGCTCAGGGCAGGGCGAAGGCATAGAGCATGCCCCCCGCGGTGGTGTGCTCCGGCAGGTCCTTCATGGCGTTGACGAAGCCCAGGCCCGCCGTGGGGTCGCGGACGTCGAGCTCGGCGGCGACCACGGCTCCCGCCCAGCCGCCGACCCCGGAGAACACGGCCACGTACTGGCGGCCGTCGGGACCGAGGTAGGAGATCGGCTGGCCGACGATGCCCGAGCCCACCTTGAAGCGCCAGCGCAGCTCGCCGGTGCGCGCGTCGACGGCCTTGAACCAGCCGTCCATGGTGCCGTAGAAGACCAGGTCGCCGGAGGTGACCACGACACCGCTCCACACCGGGAAGCTCTCCTCGATGCGCCACACCGGCCGGCCCGCCACCGGGTCCCAGGCCGTCAGCAGGCCGCGATGTCCGCCGGGGCCCGCGTACATGCGCACGTTGGCGCCCACGAACGGCGTGCCGGCGATGTAGCTGGCCTCCATGCCCTCGAAGTCCATGCACAGGTTGTTGTGCGGGATGTAGAGCAGCCCGGTGCGCGGCGAGTAGCCGGAGGGCTGCCAGTCCTTGGCGCCGGGGGAGGCGGGGCAGATGTCGCGCACCAGGCGGCCCGCGCCGGTCTTCTTCGCCTCGACGGTGAGCAGCTCCCCGGTCTCGAGGTCGACCCCGGTCGAGGTGGTGATATGGACGAACGGCTCGGCCGAGAGCACCTCGCCGGTGGCGCGGTCGAGCACGTAGACGTAGCCGTTGCGCTCCGGGTGCACCAGCACGCGCCGCCGCTCGCCGTCGATCGGCAGGTCGAGCACCAGGCTCTCGTTGACGCCGTCGTAGTCGTGGTGGTCGTGGGGCGACCACTGGTAGGCCCACACGGCGCGGCCGTCGGCCGGGCGGCGGGCGAAGATCCCCGCGGTCCACTTGTTGTCGCCGGGGCGCTGGTCGGGGTTCCACGGCCCGGGGTTGCCGGTGCCGTGGTAGAGGAGGTCGAGCTCCGGGTCGTAGGTCAGCCAGCCCCACACGGTACCGCCGCCGGTGCGCCAGGCGTCGGGGGGCCAGGAGGCGACGCCGAGGTCCTCGCCCCGGTCCTTGGCGTAGAACGGCGCGAAGTCGGGCCCGATCAACACGTCCTCGTCGGGACCGGTGCTGTAGGCGCGCCAGGCGATCTCGCCGCTGGCAGCGTCCAGCGCGGTGATCCAGCCGCGAACCCCCAGCTCGCCGCCGCTGTTGCCCACCAGCACTTTGCCGTCGACCACCAGGGGAGCCATGGTGATCGTCTCGCCGCGGTTGATGTCGCCCAGGAGCGTCTTCCAGCGCAGCTCGCCGGTCTCGGCATCGACGGCCAGGGCGTGGCCGTCGAGCGTGTTGTAGAAGATCTTCCCGTCGGCGTAGACGGCGCCGCGATTGACCACGTCGCAGCAGGCGACGCCCTGGGCCGCCGGCACCGGATCGGGATCGAAGCGCCACTTCATGGGCGCCCCGGGGCGGGTCAGGTCGAGGGCGAAGAGGGTGTTGGGGAACGGCGCCACCAGGTACATCGTGCCGCCGACCACCAGCGGCGCGGCCTCGTGGCCGCGGGCCAGTCCGGTCGAGAAGGTGAACGCCACCTGCAGGCCGTCGACGTTGCCGTTGTCGATCTGGTCGAGCGGCGCGAACCGGGTGCCGGCGAAGTCGCGGCCGGGCATGTGCCACTCGCCGGGGCCGCCCGCCTCGGGCCGGGCGGGCTGGGGGGTGGCGGCGTCGGGCCGGCGGCGGGTGGCGGCGGGGGCCTCGCCCCCCGGCGGCCGGGACGGCGAGGCCGTGGGCGCGGGAGCCGGCGGCTCGGGCGGCGAGCAGCCGATCACCGAGGCCAGCAGGATGGCGAGCGAGATCCGCCGCAGGATCGGTCGAACGTCGCGGGCTCCGGGATCGCGAGGCATGGGCGCGAGCGGCTACTGCAAAGATGCTGCCGGAAGGCATCCTTGCGAGCCGGAGCGCACCGGCGCGGCGATGTCGGGAGCGGACGGTTCGGTACCGTCC
>DATACC010000325.1:0-19354 GCA_036259255.1 Thermoanaerobaculia bacterium
ACGCCCGCTGCCGAGACCCCACCCTCCCACGGTGTTGTTGCCACGACCGTCGTTGCCAGGGCCACCGCTGCCCGGGCGTGCACCGCGCCCTCCCCCCCGCCGAGCAGCTCCAGCGCCTGGAGCGCGCCCACCCGGCTCCCCCGCTCCGCCTGCGCCGCATACTCCGCCTCGCCGAGCTCGGCACGCAGCTCCGCGCCCAGCCGCGCCGCCTCCGCCGCCCGCTCGTCACCGGGAGCGATCCCCGCCTGCTCGGCCTGGCGCAGCATCGCGGCGAGGATGCGGGCGGCGCGGTGGGGCTCCCCCCGCTCGCGCTCCACCTGGGCGATCTCGAGCAACGCCAGGGAGATGCCCCAGCGGTCGCCGGAGCGCACGTGCACCTCGAGCGCCTCGGCGAGCAGCTCGCGGGCACGCTCGAGCCTCCCCTCGCAGCGCTCGAGGCGCCCCAACAGGTGGAGCGAATGGCCGATGCTCGGCAGGTTGCCGAGGGCGCGGCCGAGAGCGAGGCTGCCCTCGAGGGCGGCACGGGCGGTGGCGAGGTCGCCGCGGACCTGGGCGGCCTGGCCGCGCCAGTAGCCGACGAAGGCGGTGAGCACGCCGCGCGGCAGCGGCGCCACCACCGCCTCGGCCTCGTCGAGCACCCGCGCCGCCAGCTCCGGGTCCGGCGCCAGGCTCACGGCGCCGTGGATGGCGAGCCCGTAGCCGAGGGCGAAGGCGTCGCCGGCGGTGCGCAGCGCCTCCACCGCCTGGGCCACGGCGGAACGTGCCGCCTCGGGGCGGCCGAGCCACACCGACACGGAGCCCGCCGCCACCGCCGCCCGGGCCCGGGCCGTCGGTGCGGCGTGGCAGCCGTGCACCAGGGCGCTCGCCAGCCGCCGCCAGCCCTCCGGGAAGAGCCCGCGGGCGAACCAGTACCAGTGCAGGGCGTAGCCGAGGCGCAAGGCGATCTCGCCACCGTCCTCGACCCGCAGCGCCCAGTCGGCGGCGAGGCGGAAGTTGTCGTGCTCGTGGTCGAGCCGGCGCATCAGGGCGGCCGGCCCCTGGCCGCCGAAGTGCTCCGGTGCCAGCGCCTCGGCGAGCTCGGTGTACCAGGCGGCGTGGCGGCGGGCCACCACCTCCTCCTCGCCGGCCGCGGCCAGGCGCTCGCGGGCGTACTGGCGCACCGTCTCGAGCAACCGATAGCGGGCGGCCCCCTCGTCGGGGTCGAGCATCACCAGGGAGCGGTCGACGAGCGACGACAGGGCGTCGAGCACCTGGTCGGCGGCGATGCCGTCGCCGGCGCAGATGCCCTCCACCGCCTCGAGGGAGAAGCTGCCGGCGAAGACGGCGAGGCGGCGCAGCAATACCTGCTGGTCGCGGGCGAGCAGGTCGTGGCTCCAGTCGAAGGTACCGCGCAGGGTCTTCTGGCGCGGCAGCGAGGTGCGCCCGCCGGTGGTGAGCAGTCGAAAGGCGTCGTCGAGCCGCTCGGCGATCTGCTCCACCGAAAGCACCCGGGTGCGCGCCGCCGCCAGCTCGAGGGCCAGCGGCAGGCCGTCGAGGCGCCGGCAGATGGCAGCCACCGCCGGCAGGTTCTCGGCGCTCAGGCGAAAGGCCGGGTTGGCCTCGCGGGCGCGCACGGCGAAGAGCTGCACGGCGTCCGACGCTGCGGGGTCAGTGGCCTGCGTCGACACCGCTGCGCCGTCGGGATCCGGCACCGCGGGCGGCAGCGATGGAAGCGACAGCGGCGGCACCAGCCACAAGCACTCGCCGGCCAGGCCCAGCGGCTCGCGGCTGGTCGTCAGCACGCGCAGCGCCGCGCAGCCCTGGAGCAGGCTCTCCACCAGCACGGCACACCGGTCCACCAGGTGCTCGCAATTGTCGAGGACCAGCAGCAGGGGCAACCCCTGCAGGGCGGCGACGAGGCCGGCGACGAGACTGCGCCCCGGCACCGGGCGCACGTCGAACCGCGCGGCGAGGTGGTCGGGCAGCAGCTCGGGATCGGCCAGCGGGGCGAGGTCGACGAAGACGGCCGCGGGGCCCGGCGCGCGGCCAGCAGGCAAGCGGGCGCCGGTGAAGCGAGCGGCGGCCTCGATGGCGAGCCGGGTCTTGCCGCTGCCGCCGGCGCCGGTCAGGGTGACCAGGCGGGAGCCGGCCAGCAGCTCGCCGACCTGGCGCAGCTCCGCCCGACGACCGACGAGGCAACCCAGCGGGACCGGCAGCGCAGCCGTGATCAAGCAGCTTCCGTGAGTCAGGACTCCAGCGATTCCTGGGGTGAGGAGATCATGGAGGAGCGCGCGCGAGCTGTCAATCCGCGGCCGCTCACGGGGCCGGACGGCATGCCCGCACCGCGGCGACGGCCTCTGCGGTAGCGTTGCCCCCATGGCGGTGTACGGCGGAATGCTGGTGGGCGGCGCGAGCCGGCGCATGGGGCGGCCGAAGGCGCTCGTCGAGGTGGACGGCGTGACGCTCGCCGAGCGGGCGGCGGCGGCGCTGGCGCCCCACGTCGACCGGCTGTTGCTGCTCGGCGCCGGCCCGGTGCCGGAAGCCCTCGCCGGGCTCGAACGGCTCCCCGACGCGGCCCTGCCGCACGCCTCCCCAGCAGTGCCGCAGGACCGGCCGCCAGGTCCTCTGGCCGGCCTGCTGGCGGCGCTTCGACGCTCGCCCCGGACGGCCTGGGTGCTGTGCTCCTGCGACCTGCCGTGGGTGGCCCCGGAGGCGGTGGCCTGGCTCCTCGCCGAGCGCCACCCGCAGCGCCTGGCGGTGATCCCCCGCCTCGCCGCCGGGGCGCCGCCGGAGCCGCTGTTCGCCCTCTACGAGCCGGCCGCGCGCCCGGCGGTGGAGGCGCTGGCGGCGCGTGGCGAGCGGGCGCCGTGGCGCCTGGCCGGCCAGCCCGGCATGGCCCTCGTGACGGTGCCGCCCCACCTCGCCCGCTGCTGGCGCGACGCCGACACTCCGGAGGAGCTGCCGGAGAGCGCCGCCGGGATCGGGAACAGACGGAACGGTCGCGCCGTTGGAACCCCGTGATGACTCGACGATCCCGCCTCCGCCCTGCGCTCGCCCTACTCGCCATCGCCTTCAGCCTGGCCACCGCCAGCCCGGCCGCGGCCGACACCCTGCTCGAGCTCCGCACCCAGCTCGGCGGGTTCGAGGTGGAGGGCTACCGTGAGGAGGCCCGCGACGTCGACGTCAAGCTGTGGTTCGCCGAGGAGGCCCTCGTCCGCGAGGACGACGGCTCGCGCATCGTGCTCACCAAGGACCAGCTGATGCTCGTCAACCACGAGGCCGAGACCTACAGCCTGGTGCCGCTGCCGGTCGATCTCGAGAAGCTGGTGGACGAGGAGGATCGGCCGACCCTCGGCCGGCTGCGCGAGCTGTCGCAGATCGAGGCCGAGGTCACCGCCACCGAGGAGCGCCGCAAGATCGGGCAGTGGAACGCGCGGCGCCACGACGTGCTGCTGACCAGCGCCATGGGGCAGGAGATCGCCATGGAGATCTGGCTGTCGACCGAGGTCGAGGTGCCGGTAAAGCGCTTCCACCGCCTGATGACCACCCTCGCCAGCCTGCAGCCCGGCAGCCAGGAGGTGGCCGCCAAGCTCGCCGCCCTCGAGGGCTTCCCCGTGCTCACCGTCACCCGACGCCGCGTCCTCGGCCAGGAGGTGACCACCCGGGACGAGCTGCTGAGGGTCGAGGAGAAGGACACCCCGGAGGGCCTGTTCACCCCTCCCGAGGGCTACGAGAAGGAACCCTTCGACCCGCTGCCGTAGCCCGGCCCGCCGCCCATCCCCGGACGGCCCGCCACGACGGCTCGCCCTACCCCTCGCGCCCGATCTGGCGGCGCAGCAGCTCGTTCTCGAAGGCCATGCCCACCTGGGCGGTGGCGAGCTCGAGGATCTCGACGTCCTCGATCTCCTCGGTCCGCTCGCCGTTGTCGGCGTAGATCACCGAGATCACGCGCTGGGCGCCGAGCACCGGAAAGACCACCGCCCGGCCGTTGGCCGGCCGGCCGAGTTGGAGGGCCAGGCGCTCCGGCAGAACGGAGTCCTCGAACTCCACCGTGCGCGCCTCGCCCCCGGCGAGGGCCGCCGTCAGGGCGTTCGACTCCGCGAGCTCGACGCGGGCACCGCGGGTCAGCTCGGCCAGCGGCCGGCCGTCGGCGCCGGCACCGAAGGCGCCGAGGGCGACCAGCGCGTCGCGCTTGACCAGGAACAGGATCGCGCGCTCCACCGACTCCGACATGATGTGCATCAAGTTGAGCGCCACGGTGGCCGACATGAGGCCGCTGCGCAGGTCGCCGAACACCCGGCGCAGGCGGGCCACGCCCTGCTCCCGGGCACCGGCGGCGGCGGACGACGGCTCCGCCTGCGCCAGCTCGCGGCGACTCTCCAGGATGTTGTCGACGCAGGCCGACACCGCGTGGGCATCGGCGAGCAGCGCCGCCACCGCCCCGGCCTCGTAGGCCGCCGCGATCTGCGGGCCCGGCTCGACCAGCGCCACCAGCGAGGCCCGGGGGCGGGCGTTGCGCAGCGTCGCGAGGTCCGCCGGGGAACGACCCGCGTCGCGCAGGTCGACCAGCACGATCGGCGCCGGGCGACCGGGCTCCTGGGAGCCGGCGCGGCCGAGCGAGCAGCGCCGCACGCCGGAGACCGCCCCCGCCACCTGCACGCCGAGGGCGGTGAGCAGCGTCTCGTCGTCACTGACCACCTGCAGCTCCGGAGCATCGACGGTGCCGCCGATCAGCTCCGGCATGGTCTCCTGGGCGAGCCCGCGCAGGCTCTCGCCCGGAGAAGGGGCGGCGGGCGGCGGCGCCGCGGCACCGGTGCGGGAGGGCGGCTCGGGACGGGCGGGCCGATCGGGCAGCGACGGCAGCGTGGGGCGGCCGGAGCGCTGCTCGTCGAAGATGCGCGCCGCCTCGAGCAGCACCATCTGGGTGTTGAGGTCGGCGTCGGGCACCACGTCGCTCGGGTAGAGCGCGATGTCGTCCACCGGGCGCAGGTCGTCGAGGCGGAACTCGAAGCTGCCGCTGGTCCAGCGCACCACCTGGGCGATGGCGCGCTCGATCTGGTGTACCACCACCCGCCGCAGGTCCTCGGCGCTCACCGCGCCTTCGGCGAGCAAGATCTGCCCCAGGGTGCGCCGGCCGTCGCCCTGGGTCTCGTCCGCGATGGTGTTCTCCAGCAGCTCGCGCTCGACCAGGCCGTGCTCGACCAGCAGGTCGCCGAGCTTCGGCTGGCCGGGTGCCCGGGCGCTCACCAGCTTGCCGGTGGCGAACCCGATCATCGCCGTCTCCCCGCCGTGGACCAGCACCAGGGTGCCGGTGCGCCGGCCGAGGTGGATGAACTGCATGACGTCCGCCACGGAGACGTCCTCCAGGCTGCCGGAGATTCCGGTGCGGGCGCGCTCGGCGGGGGCGGACGGCAAGGGGTCTCCTACTCTCCCCGGGCGAGCCGCACCAGGCTCTCGAGGGTGCGCAGCTTGCGGTCCTTGGTGGCGTAGAGGCGGGCGGCGAACAGCGCCGAGGCGGCGTGGGCCGACAGCAGGTCGAGCAGGTCGCGGTCCTCCGGGCGCAGGATCGGCTTGTGATCGAACAGCTTGAGCACCACCAGCGCGCCGACGATGAAGTCCTGCACGCGCAGCGGCACGGCGGCGAGCACGGTGGCCGAGCCGGTGCTCGAGCCGGGCCCGGACACCGGGCCGGTGCCGTCGCCGCCCATCCGCAGCACGCCGTCCTCGAGCACCGCGTCCACCGTGGGGTCGCCGCCGCGGTAGGCGCCGCCGCCGTAGAGCGGATCGTCCGCCACCCCCTCGGCCAGCGCCACCTCGGAGCTGCCGTCCTCGCGCCGCAGCAGCAGGGCGAAGCGCTCGGCGCCGAGCAGGTTGATGGCGATCTCGGCGATGGTCTGCTGCACCTCGTCGGGGTCGAGGGTCGAGTGGAGCTGGTAGGTGGCGACGTAGAGGTTCATCAGCCGGCCGGCCTGGTGCTCCGATTCGACCAGCCGGGAGGCCAGCTCCTTGACGTCGCCTTCGGCGCTCTTCAGGCGCCCCTCGAGCTCGTCGACCCGCCGCTGCGAGGCGGCGTCCTGCACCGTGCCGGCCGCCTCGTCCGCCGCCTGGTCCGCCGCCTGGGCGCCGGTGATGGCGGCCAGGTTCGCCTCCAGCACCCGCACCAGCTCGGCGGCACGGTCCAGCGTCGAGCGCAGCTGCAGCACCAGGTCGCCGCCGGTGACGCTGCCCTCCAGGCGGCTCGGGGCGCGCTCGCCCGCATCGCGCAGCCCGGGGTCGCGCGAGCCGGGGTCCCGCGAGGTCGTCTCGCTCATCGCTCCATCCCCACGTCCTCCACCACCTTGAGCAGCTCGTCGTTGCGGAACGGCTTCTTGATGTAGGCGGCGGCGCCGGCCTCGAGGCCGCGCCGGGTATCCTCCTCGCGCCCCTCGGTGCTGACGATGATCACCGGCACGGTGGCCAGCTCGGCGTCGCCCTTGGCGTGCTCCAAGAACTCCAGGCCGTTCATCACCGGCATGTTGATGTCGAGCAGCACCAGGTGGGCGTCCAGGTTCTCGCGCAACCGGTCGAGGGCCTCGCGCCCGTCGTGGGCGTGGACCAGGGCGTGCTGGCGCAGCATGACCTCGTACATCTTGTGCATCAGCTTCGAGTCGTCGACCACCAGGATCTTCAAGAGCTACCCTCCTGCGTCGGCACGCGCGATTCCATCAGTACATAATCTCAAATTCAGCCCTCCCCGTAGACGGCTCCGGCACCGTCCCAGGTCCGGGAGCCGCTAGAGCTTCAGCCGGGGCAGCGGGGGAGAGACAACGGCCGGGGGCGGCGAACCGAGGCATGCGGTGCGGGCGCGATCATAACCCAGGCCGACGGAGCCGCCGGGAAGAAGCGGAGCTGGCTCGCATGGCCCACCGAAGCGACGTGCTGCCGCCCGGCCCGGCTCCGCCCGACGGGAGTTCCATTCTTCCGAGGCGCGGTGGACAATGGCGCCATGAACGACACACGACCCACCGTCTGGCCGACTCTCGCCTACCGCGACGCCCGAGCCGCCCTCGCCTTCCTTGGCGAGGCGTTCGGGTTCGAGGAGACCGCCGTCCATGCCCGCGAGGGCGATCCTTCCATCGTCGAGCACGCCGAGCTGCGCTGGCGCCTGGGCGGCTCGGCCCACGGCGGTGTGATGCTCGGCACCGCCGGCAAGGACGACTCGCCCTTCGGCCGCCGCGCCCCCGGCAACGATTCGCTGTACGTGGTGTGCGACGACCCCGACGCCCTGTTCGCCCGCGCCACCGCCGCCGGCGCCGAGGTGGTGCGCCCCCTGACGGACCAGCCCTACGGCTCGCGCGAGTTCACCGTCCGCGACCCGGAGGGCAACCTGTGGAGCTTCGGGACCTACCGGGGGGCGTGAAGGACGAGCGGCGGGAGCGGCTGGGGATCGTGACCGGCCGAGCCCCCCGGCGGTCGTGTCGGGAGCGGCGAGCGGTCCCCGGCCGAGCGCAGGGCTTCAGCCTGCCTCCCGAACCCAGCGCCCGAGCTTCTGGAGCAGCAGGTCGGGGCGGATCGGCTTGCCGACGAAATCCGTGAAGCCACCCTCCTGGACCTCCACCGACTCGCCCATGCGCATGCTCGCCGAAACCGCGATGATCGGGAGCTCGGCGCCCCCCGGGCCACCCCGGATCTCGCGCGTGGCCCGGTAGCCGTCCATCTTCGGCATCCGGAGGTCCATGAGGACCGCGTCGTAGCGCTCGCTCCGGCAGCGGTCGACTGCCTCGCTGCCGTCTCGGGCGATGTCGGTCGTTGCGCCCCAGCCGCGCAGCAGGTCGACCATCACGACGACGTTGACCTCGTTGTCGTCGGCGACGAGCACCCGGAGGCCGCGCAGGGGCGCCTCCTCGGCTGCGGCCGCGGCGGCCTCGGCGGTCGGCGTCGGGGCGGCGCGACGCAGGCGCAGCCCGCAGCGGAACACCGAGCCCCTGCCCACCTCGCTCTCGACCCGCAACTCGCCGCCGTGCAGCTCCACCAGGCGTTTCGTGATCGCGAGGCCGAGGCCGGTGCCGCCGTACTTCGAGCTCACCTCGGGGCTGGCCTGGGTGAAGGCGTCGAAGATGTGGGGCAGCCTGTCCGGCGAGATTCCGATGCCGGTATCGCTCACGGTGAGGCCGAGCGTCACGGAGCCCTCGTCGGTTTCCCACGGAACGGCCTCGACGCGGATGGAGCCAGCCTCGGTGAACTTGACCGCGTTGCCGATCAGGTTGGTGAGGATCTGGCCGATCTTCACCCGGTCGCCGATCAGGTGCTCCGGGCAGCTCTCCGCCACCTCGAGGACGAGATCGACGCCGCGTTGCTCCACCCGCACCCGCTGCGGCGTCACGATCTCCTGCAGCAGCGGGCGCAGCTCGAAGGGCCGCTCGTCGAGCTCCAGCTTGCCCGCCTCGCTACGGCTGAAGTCGAGGATGTCGTTGATCAGGCTGTGGAGGTTCTCCGCCGACGAGCGCAAGATCCGCAGGTACTTCTGCTGCCGCTCCGAGGGCTCGGTCGTTTCCAGCAGGTGTCCAACCGCCATGATGGCGCCGAGCGGCGTTCTGATCTCGTGGCTGACCATCGAGATGAACTCCGCCTTGGCGCGGTCGGCGCCCTCGGCGCGTTCGCGGGCGCGCAGCAGCTCGCGCTCGTACTCGCGGCGGTGCCGGGCGTCGAACAGCATCGTGCGCACGACCAGCGGCCGGCCGGCGGCGTCGTTCTTCGTGGTCGAGTTCACGAGCATGGGCAGATTGGCTCCGTCGGCGCAGCGCAGGTCGAGGGCGATCTCGCGCACGCTGCCTTGCATACGCAGCAGCGGCGCGTAGTGCGTCTCGTGGTAGATCCGCCCGCCGGCGGTGAGCAGGTCGACGAACCGCCGCTGCCCCACCAGTTGCTCTTCGGTGTAGCCGGTCCACCGCAGCAACGTGCGGTTGACCCGCACGATGCGGCCGTCGGGGTCGGTCGAGAGGTAGCCGCACGGAGCCTCCTCGTACAGCTCCTCGGCGCTCTCCTCGAAAGCGGCGCGGTGGGCGAGGCCGTAGGACTCCTCGAATTCAGCCATGGGTGGCCGGCCAGATCAGACCAAAAAGGCGCGAATCGCCGCGATCGTCTCCTCGGGCGCGCTGAGGTTGGGGCAGTGGCCCGTGGCTTTCAGGTGGACCAGGGCGCTGCCGGGGATCTGGCGATGGACGAACTCGCCCACGGCCTGGGGAGCGATGACGTCGTCCGAGCACTGCAGGACGAGGGTGCGGGTGCGCACCTGGGGGAGGTCCTGGCGGTTGTCGGAAAGGAAGGTGACGCGCGCGAAGTGGCGGGCGATCTCCGGGTTCGTGCGGCAGAAGCTGTTGGTCAGCTCCTCGCCGAGCTCCGGCCGGTCGGCGTTGCCCATGATCACGGGTGCCATCGCGCTCGACCAGCCGAGATAGTTGCTTTCGAGTGATTCCAGCAACCCCTCGATGTCCTCGTTGCTGAAGCCGCCGACGTAGCCCTCGTCGTCGACGTAGCGCGGTGAGGGCCCGACGAGGACCAGCGCGTCGAAGCGTTCGGGTTCGGCCACCGCGGCGAGCACGCCCATGACGCTGCTCACGGAGTGGCCGACGAAGATCACGCGCTCGAGGCCGAGCTCGCGGCAGATCTCGAGGACGTCATCGGCGTAGCCGCGCAGCGAGTCGTACTTGCCGGGGCGCCACGCCGACGGGTCCGACTGGCCGGCGCCGACGTGGTCGAAGAGCACCACCTCGTAATCGGCTTCGAAGGCCGGGGCGACGAACCGCCACATGTTCTGGTCGCACCCGAAGCCGTGGGCGAAGAGCATCGGCTGCGCACCGATCTTGCCCGAGATGTTGATGTTGTTGCGGCGGCGGACGTCCATGCTCAGCGCGCCTCCGGCGCGTCGCCGGTGGCGTCCTCGCCGCCCGTTGCCCGGCAGATCGTTGGCTCGAGGACCCTCGGGGAGATCTCGCTCATCGTCACCTCCGTGCTACCCGTCCACGCAAGCAAGATGGATGCTCAGGCAGCCCGAAGCCGTTGTCGCGAGCGGTCAGGATCTGCCGCGGGCCAGCAACGAGACGAGCTCGCTCGTCTCGACCGGCTTGACGACATGGTGGTCGAAACCCGCTTCGTGGGAGCGGCGGCGATCCTCCTCCTGCCCCCAACCGGTCAGGGCCACGATCATGGTTTCGCTGGACCACGCCTGCCGCCGCATGCGCCGGCAGACTTCGTAACCGTTCATCATCGGCAGCCCGATGTCGAGCAGGACGATGTCGGGACGGAGCTCTTCGGCGACGTCGAGGGCTTCCGGGCCGTCGAACGCAGTCCGGACGTCGTGGCCCATGAGGGAGAGCATCATCCCGAGGGTCTCGGCCGCATCCCGGTTGTCGTCGACGACGAGGATCCGCCTCGCCGGCCCCTCCGGCGGGGTCGGGCCTGCATTTCGTTCCGACTCGTCGCCCTCAGAGTGGGCCGGAATCGGCAACGTCACGGTGAACTCGCTTCCGCGGCCGGTTCCCTCGCTCGCCGCCTCGACGGTGCCACCATGCATCTCCACGAGCCGTCGCACCAGCGTCAGGCCAATGCCGAGGCCGCCCTGGGCATGGGACATCCCCCGATCCACCTGCGAGAACATCTCGAAGATGTGCGGGAGGGCATCGGCGGGAATGCCGATCCCGTCGTCGCGGACGCGGATCACCGCATTCGCTGCCTCGACCTCCGCGGTGAGCGCGATCCGCCCGCCGGGCTCGCTGTACTTCGCGGAGTTATTGAGAAGATTCGATAGAACCTGGGCGAGCCGCACCGGATCGGCGTCGAGGTAGATCGGGCGCGCCGGCAGCGTGACGGAGAGCGTGTGGCCGGACTGCTCCACGAACGGGCGACTCGTCTCGATCGCGTTCTGCACCACATCGTCCAGCGGCACCAGCTCCTTGCGCAGCTCGAGCCGGTTCCGCGTGATCCGGGAAACGTCGAGGAGGTCGTCGACGAGCCGCACAAGTTGTGTGACCTGCCGCTCCATCATGGCTCGCGCGTCGACCAGCGCCGGCGTTTCCGGACCAATCAGCCGCATCACCTGCAGGCCGTTGCGGATCGGCGCCAAGGGGTTCCTCAGCTCGTGCGCCAGGGTCGCGAGGAACTCGTCCTTGCGCCGGTCCGCTTGTCGCAACTCCTCGTAGAGCTCGGCGTTCTCGATCGCGATCGCTGCCCGGTGGGCGAGCTCCTGCGCCACCGAAAGGTCCGCCTCGTCGTAGGTGTGACCGGACTCGGCGGCGATGAAGGTCAACACGCCGCGAGCCGTGCCGCGGACGACGAGCGGCACGCCGATGTAGGACCGCAGACCAAGCCGACGCAGGATGCCGAGCGCCTCCTGGTCCTGAACCGCATGGGCCAACATCTCGTCGCTGATCTCCCCGACGAGCTCGGGAACCCCCGTGCGCAGGATGTGCCAGACACCGGTCGGCGCATCCGGGGCGGGCGGAAATCGCCGGTGAAGGTCGTGGGCGAGCTGCACCTTGGCCGCATCCACGTGCGCCACGGCGACCCGCCGCAACGTGCCGGTGGGGTCGAGGAGGTCGACCGCGGCCCAGTCTGCGAAGTGCGGCACGGCGAGCGATGCCAGCTTCTGCAGCGTGCTGTCGAAGTCCACCAGCCCGGCCAGCGCCGCGCTCGCGTCGGCGAGAAAGCGGGCGGTCTGCTCGGAGCGCTTGCGCTGCGTCACGTCGAGGCCGATGCCGATCATGCGCAGCGGCGTTCCGTCCTCGCCGGCGTATACCTTGCCGGACCCGGCGATCCAGTGGACGCTCCCGTCCGGCCGCACGTTGCGGAACTCGACGTAGAACTCCTCGCGGTCCTCGAGGGCCTGCTGGATCGCGGCCTCGACCGCCCCGCGGTCCTGGGGGTGGACGAGCTGCAGGAAGTGGTCGAAGGTGCCGCCGAAGGTGCCGGGGGCCAGGCCGTGCAGCGGCTCGAGGCTGTCCGACCACTGGAGCTCGCCGGTACGGACGTTCCAGTCCCAGACGCCCATTCGGCCGGCGTCGAGCGCCAGCCGCAGCCGCTCCTCGCTCGTCGCCAGGGCCTCGCGGGCCTGCCGCAGCTCGGTGATGTCCGTGTTCGTCCCGAACCAGTACAGGATGCGACCGTCGTCGTCGCGCAGCGGATTGATGCGGGTGAGAAACGGCCGGAAGGCGCCGTCGGCGCCGCGGAGCGGGAAGACCATGTCGAACGGCTCGCCGATCGCCAGGGAGTGCCGCCAACGCTCGAGCACTGCCGGCAGCACAGCGGGATCGTGCACCGACTGCCAACCCCAGCCCTCCACCTCCTCCGGCGTGCTGCCCGTGTACTCGTACCAGCGCCGGTTGTACCAGAAGACGTTGCCGTCCGGCGCCGCCATCCACGCCAGCTGGGGGATGGTGTCGGCGAGCAGCCGCAGCTTCTCCTCGCTCTCGCGCAGCGCGGCCTCGGCCCGGCGGCGCGCGGTCACGTCGTCGTGGACCAGCACGACCTCGCGGACCGCGCCCGCGGCGTCTTTGAGTGGATAAGCGACGGCGGCGACCCAGCGCACGGGGTCCGCGTGGCGGGTCTGGTCGGGGATGGCCTCGTTGGGGTTGTAGCGAACCGCCGGAATCGAGGTCGGCTCGCCCGCAAAGGCACGGTGGATCAGCGGCAGCACGCCGTGCGCCTCGAGCTGCTGGTCGACGAGGATGTTGTAGCCCTCGATCTGGTCGAGGGTGACGCCCCATAGATCCTCCCAGGCGCGGTTCACCCGCACCGTGCGGCCGTCCGGTGCGAAGACCTGGACGCTGAACGGCGCCTGCTCCATCAAGCCGCGGAAGCGGGCCTCGCTGTCGCGCAGCGACTGCTCGAGTTGCTTGCGCTCGCTGATGTCCTGCACGACGCCGTACATTCCCGCGACCTCACCGGAGTCACCGTAGACGGCACGCCCCAGCGCACCGACCCACACCAGCATGCCGTCGGTCCGGTTCAACCGATACTCGATGTCGTACTGCACACGCTCGGCGATCACCCTCTCGACCTCCTGCCGGGCCCGTTCCCGATCCTCCGGATGCAGGAGGTCCTGCATCGCCGTCCAGGTCAGCTGGGGCCCGGGCGGAATGCCGAAGATCTCCGCGGCGCGTTCGGAGAAGGTCACCATGTCGCTGGCGGCATCCCAGCTCCAGTCGCCGAGGTCGGCGGCGCTGAGGGCGAGGTTCAGCCGTTCCGCGCTCGCCTGCGTGCGCTGATACAGCCGTGCGTTGTCGATGGCTACCGCGGTCTGGCCCGCAACGCCTGCCAGCAGCCGCTCGTGGCGAGGCGTAAAGACACCGGCTTCGGCATGGCCGAAGAACAGCCCGCCGAGCACCTCTCCGCCACGAGACACCACGGGCACGGCGAGATAGCTCCGCACCGGCAGGTGCCCCTCCGGCATCCCGTGATAGGGAGCGTTCTTGCCGTAGCGCGGATCGCGAGTGATGTCCGGCGACCGCACGATGCTCTCGCCGCGGAAGGTCGGGCCGAACACCGCCGTGCTGCGCGGCATCGGAAATCTGGCGAACGCCTCGTGGGGAACACCCGAGAGGGTGTACAGCGTGTAGGCCTCCCCCGCTTCGTTCTCGACGTTGTAGAAGAAGGCGCCGAACTGCGCGCCGCAGAGGCGGGTGCCTTCGTCGGTGGCCACCTGCACCAGCCGCTGCAGGTCGACCTGCTGCGCCAGCAGGCTGCCCACGCGCACGAGCGCTTCGGCGTTGAGGGTCTGCTCGCGGAGCTGTTCCTCGGCGCGCCGACGCTCCAGGAATTGGCCGGTGCCCCCGGCGACCGAGCTCACCAACTCGAGCAGGTCCGGCTCCGGCTGCTCGATCCGCTCGGTGAAGAACTCGATCACGCCGAGGAACCGCTCGCCGACCAGGATCGGCCAGCCGAAGGCGCTGCGCAGACCGGCGTCGCTCGCCGCCGCGGCGCGCGGGAAGTCGGAGTCCGCGGTCACGTCGACGATCCAAGCTGGAGCGCCGTCCGCCCACACGCGGCCCGGAAGCCCTTCGCCCTTGCCGAAGGTGCGGCTGCAGCTCGTCCCCACGAGCTCCGTCGCCGCCGCGCCCGGGCGTTGCCACCTGCTGCGGCAGACCAGCGCGCTGGCCTCCTCGTCCACCGTCCACAGCAAGCCCACGTCCCAACCCATGTTCGCACCCACGGCGGCGAGGGCACCGGCCGCGCCCTCTTCCGCGGTTGCCGCTTCGGCGAGGACCTGGGTCACCGCAAGCCGGACGTTGCGCAGGCGCTCGACGCGACGGCGCGCGGTGATGTCGCGAAAGACGAGGACGCTGCCGATGACGTCGCCCGCCGAATCTCGAATCGGCGAGGCACTGTCGTCGATCGGGCGCTCGGTGCCGTCTCGGGCGATCAACAGGGTGTGGTTCGCCAGGCCGACGATCACGCCCTCGCTCAACGCGCGCAGCGCCGGGTTCTCCACCGGCCGGCGCGTCTCCTCGTTGACGATGCGGAAGACCTCGTCGAGGGGCCGCCCCGCAGCCTCCTCGGTCTTCCAGCCCACGGCGGCCTCGGCAATGGGATTGAGGAACTCGACGCGTCCGTCGCGGTCGGTGCTGATCACCGCGTCGCCGATGCTCGCCAGGGTCACCTGCAGCCGCTCGCGCTCCTCGGCGAGCAGCTCGGCAGTCCGCTCGGCGGCCCGGCGGGCTGCCTCTTCCTCCGCCAGCTGCCGCGCCGCCTCCTCGGCCTGCTTGCGGGCGGTCAGATCGCGAGTGACCTTCGAGAACCCGCGCAGTCGCCCGGCCGCGTCGCGCAGCGCCGTGATGACGACGTTGGCCCAAAAGCGCGAACCGTCCTTGCGGATGCGCCAGCCTTCGTCCTCGAATCGACCCTCGGTGGAGGCCACGCGAAGCTCGTGCTCCGGCCAGCCGCGGTCGACGACCTCCTGCGGATAGAAGGTGGAGAAGTGGCGGCCGATGATGTCCTCGGCCGAATAGCCCTTGAGCCTCTCGGCGCCGGTGTTCCAGCTCACCACCCGGCCCTGCGGGTCGAGCATGAAAATGGCGTAGTCGTGGGTGCCCTGCACCAGCATGCGCAGCTGCTCGGCCTCGCGGACGGCCCTTTGCGCCTCCGCGAAGAGGACGGCAAAGCCGCGCACCTTGGACCGCACGGCGAGCGGCATCAAGGGCTTCTCCAGGAAGTCCACCGCACCCAGCGAGTAACCCTCTTGGAGCGTTTCCCGATCGAGGCCGGCGCCGGCGCCGGCGAGGAAGAGGATCGGGGTCGATCGCGACTGCGACCCGGAACGGATGCGGCGGGCGGTCTCCAACGCGCCGAGACCAGGCAGCCCGAGGTCGACGAGAACGGCCGCGAAGGGCTGCCGCGCCACCAGATCGAGCGCCTCCTCCGCCGAGTCCGCGTCGATGAGCTCCAGGTCCGGGCTGTCGAGAATCGACCGCAGCTCGAGCCGACTCGCGGGTGCGTCGTCCACCAGCAAGATGCGGGCGCGCTCGGAGGAAGGGTCAGCCATGGTTCAGGGGTCGCGATCGCGAACCGGTGTGCGCCTGGGGTGCGCTACCGGTTCGCGGAGGGCGGACGGTGGCGGCCATGCACGGCCGGTGCCGGCACAACGCATCGAGGGGCTCCCGCACGACGAAGTGCGGCTCGCCGGGACCAAGAAGATCAGCCGGGTTCGTGATCCGCGACAAAGCCCTGTTCCTTTCATTGATCGCCGGACAGCTCGGCGGATGATCTCCGACTTCGAGCCTCGCGCCGGGTCCGCCTCATCCCGGAGAGGTACGCCACCTCGCGACGGAGCGTCGCGTCGCGCAGGCGCTCGGCGCGCGCTCGACGGGGCTTCTTCGCGCTCTTCATCGGACAGAAGCGTACCGGAGCCCAGGGCACCTTGGGAGCCACACGCTGGTGCCGTACGTTCAGCGTGCCCTCTCCGGGCAGGCAATGGCCCGGGGCTCCGGCCCCGAAACCGGGAAACGGCCGTCCTCCGGACGCGTGGCAGGCGGCGGAGCGGCGGGTGGCCACGGTCGAGCGCGGCCGCTCCCGCCTCGTCGAGGTCGACGTCTACGAGCGGGGGATCGACCGCGAGACCTGCGGGCGGGAGATGGATCGGGGGATGGACGAGCTGACGCGCGAGGCGGGGAGGAAGAGTGGTGGAGCCGATCGGGATCGAACCGACGACCTCTTGAATGCCATTCAAGCGCTCTCCCAACTGAGCTACGGCCCCACTCGGGCCGACGAAGTGTAGCCGCCCCGCCGGCGGTCGTCAAGATTCCCGGTCATCCGTCGTCCCGCGCCTCGATGGAGTAGCGCTTCATCTTGGCCTTCAGCGTGTTGCGGGCGATGCCGAGCATCCTTGCGGTCTCCCGGATGCGCCCGCCGCTGCGCGCCAGGGCGGCCTCGATCAGGCGGCGATCGTAGCCGGCCAGGGCCTGCTCGTAGCCACCCTGGGCGAGCTCCGGCACCACCGCGCCGGCCACCGCCGCCTCGGCCGCCGCCCCCGGGTCGTCGCAGCCGAGCGCGATCCACGCGAAGTCGTGGCGGTCGAGCCGCTCGTGAGGGGAGAGCACCAGGGCGCGGTGGATCGCCGACTCGAGCTCGCGCACGTTGCCCGGCCACGAGTAGGCGGCGAACAGGTCGAGGGCGTCGGGCTCGATCTCCCGCGGCGGCAGGCCCATGTCGCGGCTGATCTCGGCCAGGAAGTGCTGCACCAGGTACGGGATGTCCTCGCGCCGCTCGCGCAGCGGCGGCAGCACCAGGGGGATGACGTTGAGGCGGTAGTAGAGGTCCTCGCGAAACTCCTCGCGGCGGATGGCGGCTTCGAGATCGAGGTTGGTGGCGGCGATGATCCGCACGTCCACCGACAGCGTGCGGGTGCCGCCGACGCGCTCGAACTGCTTGTCCTCCACCACCCGCAGCAGCTTCGCCTGCACCGAGCGCGAGACCTTGCCGATCTCGTCGAGGAAGATGGTGCCGCCGTCGGCCATCTCGAAGCGTCCGGGCTTCATCGCGGCGGCGCCGGTGAAGGCACCCTTCTCGTGGCCGAACAGCTCGCTCTCGACCAGGGTCTCCGAGAGCGCCGCGCAGTTGAACTGCACGAAGGGGCCCTCGCGGCGCGGCGACACGGAGTGGATGATGCGCCCCACCAGTCCCTTGCCGGTGCCGCTCTCGCCGCGGATCAGCACCGTCGAGTCGCTGGTCGCCACCCGCTCGACCATGCGCTTGAACTCGACGATGGGGCGGCTCCTGCCGATCAGCTCGCCGAGGTGGTGGCTCGACAGGATCTCCCGGCGCAGCTCGTCGTTCTCCTGCTTCAGGCGCTGGCGCGCCGCCTCCTTCTCGCCGTAGAGGCGGGCCTTCTCGATGGTGATGGCGGCCTGGTCGGCGAAGGCCACCAGGAAGTCCGAGTCGGCGGCGGTGAACAGGTCCCGGGAGCGGGTGTGGTCGACGTAGATGGCGCCGGCCATGCGGTCGCGGATGCGCATCGGCACGCAGAGGATCGAGCGGATCGAGCTGGCGACGATCGACGGCGAGCCCTCGAACCGCTGGTCGGTCTGGGCGTCGACGGCGATCACCGGCTCGCCGGCGTCGAGCACCCGGCGCACCACCGTGGCCGACAGCTCGCCGGCCTCCTGCTCGGCGTCGTCGCGGTCCGCACCGCCCCCCGGGCGGCCGAGGTTGCGCGAAACGGCCACCGTCAGCTCGCGGGTGAGCGGGTCGGCCAGCACCACCATGCCGCGCTCGGCGCGCAGGTGCTCGAGCACCAGGTCCATGGTGCGGTCGAGCACCTCGGAGAGGTCGAGGCTCGAGTTGACCACCTTGATCACCTCGTAGAGCACCGGATGGGTGCCGCCGGCGCCGCCGTGGCGCAGGTTCTCCCGGATGCGCTCGAGCACGCCCCGGGTGCGCTTGGCCTCGGCCTCGGCGCCGAGCTCCTCGAACGCCGCCAGCGCCCGGCGCAGACGGTCGGCAGCGAGGTCCGGGTTCCAGGTGCGCAGACCCCACTCGTAGAGGCTGCGGCCGTACTCGTAGGGCGTGGCCAGCTCCTCGAGTCGGCGCACGCCCTCGGCGAACAGCCGCCCGGCCCGCTCGTCGTCGTCGCCGTGGCTCGCCAGGCGCGCCTCCACCGACAGCAGCTTCGCCTCGGCGAACCGGTCGGGCAGCGCCGCGAGCTCGGCGCGGGCGCGCTCCACGGCGTCGGCGGCGGCCTGGCGATCGCCGCGGCGCAGCTCGAGGTCGGCCCGGGAGATGAGCACCCGCACCAGCGCCTGGCGGGTGCCGGCGGCGTCGGCCAGCTCGGCGGCGCGGGTGAGGTGGGTGGCGGCCAGGCTCGCCTGGTCGCGGTCCTTGGCGGTCATGCCGAGCAGGTGGTGGCACTGGGCGGCCAGGTCCTGGTCGCCGGTCTCCTCGGCGCCGGCGAGGGCGCGGCGAGCCTGCTCCTCGGCCCCCGGGCCGTCGCCGCGGCGCCGGGCCAGCGAGGCGAGCTGGGCGAGCAGCGCGTTGTGGGTCGGGTGCCCGGAGGCGGCCAGGGCCAAGCCGCGCTCGAGGTGGCGCCGGGCGTCGCGCCAGTGGCCCAGCAGCTCCTCCACCTCGCCGAGGTTGAGGCGCAGCAGCGCCTCGTGCTCGCGGGCACGCAGGCGGCGGGCCATGGCGAGGGCCCGGGAGAGAGGCTCGCGGGCGGCGCGCCACTCGCCGCGGCTGGCCTCCAGGATGCCGAGGTTGTTGAGCGCCTTGAGCTGTCCCCACAGGTCGCGAATCGCCTCGCAGTGGCGCAGGTTCTCGCGGTAGGCGGCCTGAGCCGCGGCGTAGTCGCCGGTCTTCCAGGCGACGTTGCCCAGGTTGTGGCGCAGGGCGATGGCGAGGTCCTCGCCGGCTGCGCCGAGGGCCTCCGCCAGGTGCAGTCCGCGGCGCACAAAGCGGCCAGCGCGGCGCCAGTCGCCGCGGCTGAAGTACAGCATGCCGACGCCGTTGAGCAAGCCGGCGCGCTGGCGCTCGGCGCCGAGGGCACGGGCGCGGGCCAGCGCCCGGCGGGCGGTTTCCAGGGCCTCGTCGCCGCGGCCGAGGTCGAGCAGCGCGCCGGCCTCGGCGCGCAGCAGGTCGAGGTCGAGCTTGGCGGCGGTGCCGGGCCCCGGGCCCGCGTCGCCCAGGGCGGCGCCCTCCGGAGTCGCCGGCCCCTCGGCGGCGAGCTCGTCGCGGCCCTGCCGGTAGGCGGCGAGCGCCGCCTCGTGGTCGCCCAGCCGCTTGTGCAGGCGCCCCTTGCGCAGCAGGAGGCGGGCACGGAGCTCGGCGGAGCCGGGGCGGCCCTGGTCTCCGGCCAGCAGCGACTCGTAGAGCCGCAGGGCACGACCGTACTGGCCGGCGCCGCGCAGCATCTCGG
>DATACC010000326.1:0-19647 GCA_036259255.1 Thermoanaerobaculia bacterium
CACTGCCCTGCGGCACGCCCGCGCCCGGGCCAGCACCACCCCCCGGGCCGGCACCGCCCCCCTGGGCACCTCCCTCGCCACCGCCGCCCTGCATCGCGTCGCGCATCATGCCGGGGAGCATCATGCCGAGGCCGGCGCCGAGACCGACGCCCATACCGGCGCCCACCGTGCCGCCGCCGGCGCCCTCCTGCTGGGCGGCGTCGCCGAGGGCACGGGCGGCCTTGAACTTCATGTAGGCGTCGAGGTCGCCCAGCGCTCCCATGCCGCTGCGCTCGTCGATCATCGCCTGCACCTCGGCCGGCGGCGTGATGGCGCCGAGGAAGAGGTCCGCCAGCTCGATGCCGTACTTGCGGAAGTCGTCCGCCACCCGGGCTTTCAGGCCCATGGCCAGCTCGTCGTAGACCTTCGGCAGGTCGAAGATCGACTGCAGGTTCTCGCCGAGCAGGTCGTTCAACCGGGCGACGATGGCGTCCTTGAAGTAGGCCTCCACGCCGTCCGTCGTGTAGACGCCGACGCCGCCGACCACCGAGTTGACGAAAGTCTGGGCGTCGGCGATGCGCACCGCGAACTTGCCGAAGGCGCGCAGGCGCACCATGGCCAGCTCGCGGTCGCGGAAGACCACCGGCTCCTTGGTGCCCCACTTGAGATCGAGGAACGTGCGGGTGGAGACGAAGACCACCGCCGCCTGGAACGGCGAGCGGCCGCCGAACGGCAGGCTCAGCAGGCCGGTGACCAGCGGCAGGTTCTGGGTCGCCAGCGTGTGGCGGCCGGGGCCGAAGGTGTCCAGCGCCTTGCCGTCGCGCAGGAACACCGCCTGCTGGCTCTCCTCGACGATGAGCTGGCTGCCGAGCTGGATCGCCGCCGTGCCCTCGCGGGGCCAGCGCGCCACCATGGTGTTGCCGTGGGGGTCCTGGTACTGGATCACCTGCATCGCTGCTTCCTCCGCGGCCCGAAGGCCTAGCGCCCGCCGGTCGTCTGCACCACGTCGCCGATCACCGTCTCGCGTCCACTCCACCGCGCCTCGAGCGCACGCACCTGGTCGAGCGCCGCGTCGAGGGCGGGCGCCGACTCGCCGGCGCCGGGCGCCGGCAGCGCCGCGACCTGCCGCGCGAGGGCGGCGAGTTCGTCGAGGACCGCGAGGTCGTGCTCGTAGAGCCGAGCCAGCTCCGGCTCACCGATCTTCACCGGATCGAACAGGCCGGTGGCGCCGTAGTCGGCGAAGCGGATCGCCTGGGCCAGGCCGTCCAGCCGGCGGTCGAGCCGGTCGAAGCGGTCGAGCTCGCCGATGCGCCCGGCGTCGGTGTACTCCCTCGCCCGCTCCCGCGCCCGGTCCTTGATCCGCCGCAGCTCGCTCGCCATGTGCTCGCGCTGCAGGCGGTCGACATCGCGCCGCAGCTCGCGGTCGGCGAAGCCGCCGAAGCCGGGGATCCTCGCCTGCAGCTGCTCCAGCCAGTGGCGCTGGGCCTTCGCGGCCTCGTATCCGTTCGTCAAGCCGGTACCCTCCTCGTCGCCCGTGGGACCCTCGCATCGTAGCAGCCCTACGGATGGCGCAGCGGTTCTATTCGACGGCCCGGTCGTACACCGCGGCATCGTCCACGACGCCCGCCGGAAGGACCGGCTGCGCCGCGACGGCGATCGAGCACCAGAGGGTGGGGGTCAGGCAGGACCTGTAGCACTTTGCGCGGGTCGACGAGGTCACCGTCGAGGCTTGGTGAATCTCACCGGGGACCGTTCTCCGACTTCCCCCTCACCGGCAAAGCCGGTAGCTCCACGCTCACCTCGCCCTTGGCGAACCTCCAGCCGCCGTCCTCCCGGTTCAGGAACGGGGAGGCGTGGAGCGGGTAGTCCCTCGCCGCGACGGCCTTGCCGGCCACCTGGAGCGAGTCGCCGGGGCGGTAAACCATCTCCTCGCCGCCGACCGCCCGGTAGGTGAGGCGGGTGGGCTCGCCGGAATCGGCGCGGTCGACCTCGAGGCGGAGCTTCCCGGCCCGCTCGCTCCACTGCGCGAAGCTGCCGACGTCGGCGGCCCGCGCCGCCTCCAGGGCGATCGCCGCCGGCTGGCGGCGCGGAATGGCGACCCAGGAGCCGGCGAACGTCCGGTCCCCGGCGTACAGGGCGGCGAACCGCTCCGGCGCCGGAGCCACTTCCCAGCCGCCGGCGGTCACCAGGGCGACGAAGGTGTCGCCGCGGCGGGCCACCAGCACGTCGTCGCCGGCCGGCTCGGGACGGCTCCAGCCGCTGGCGAGGTAGGCGTGTCCCGGCTCCTCGGGTGTGCCGAGCCGGGCCAGCGCCACGTTCTCGTGCGCCGCCGCCCGCTCCTGGACCGCCCGGATGCGCCAGCGCTCGCCGCGCGGGTTGTCGGTGCGGCTCCACAGGTAGAGCGGCGCGAAGCCCTCGCCTTCCGGGTGCAGTGCCGCCTGCACCTCCTGGCCCCCGGAGACGGCCAGCTCGAGCCCCGCCACCGACTGGGCCACCGAGAGCACGTAGTCCGGCGTCGCGTAGCTGTAGGTCGCGGCATCGACGGCGCGACGCCCCGCGGGGTGGGCCTGGAGGCGCTCGCGCACCTCGTAGGTTCCGAGAGCCGCGCGGTCCGCCAGCAGCTCGCGCACCGGCGCCGGGAACTCGTAGCCCGACAGGGCGATCTCGGGCCAGTCGCCGAAGGCGATCCGCTCCGGGTCGCCGACGCCCGCCGCGTACCACGCCCAGGCCGGCCACGGCACGTTCTTCGAGCCCAGCGCCCAGTGCACGTAGGAACGCGTCTGGGGCCCCGCCGGCATGCCGCCCACCTGCAGCTCGGCCCAGCGGGCGAACAGCAGGTGCAGGGCACGGCCGGCCAGGTCGCGCACCGCCGGCTGGGGCGCGAGGTCGCGCAGGTGGAGCAGGGCCGTGACCGAGAGCCCCAGGTAGCCGGGGCTGTGCTGCTCGTACCAGCCCTGCCCGTCCCGGGCCGCCAGCAGCGCCTCGGCGTGGCGCGCCCAGGTCCGGGCCGCCGGCGAGGCGCCGGTGCCGGCGACGGCGTGGGCGCCGAGGGCGCGGGCCAGGGTCACCATGCGCTGGTTCTCCGTCTGGCCGAAGCCCCAGGGGCGCTCCACCTGGTCGGGCGGTGGTGGCGGCGGCGACAGAGCCGCCTGGCGGCGGGCTTCCCGGCGCAGCTCCTCCGGCAGCGCATCCGGCGCCTGCAGCACCAGGCGCTGCAGGTCGAGGCTCGCCCGTTCGCAGTTGTTCTTGCCCCAGCGGTCGCCGCACTCCTCGAGCAGGCGGCGGGTCCAGCGCACCGCGTCCTCACCGCCCCCCCTGCCGCGCACGGCGAGCGCCGCCGCCGCCAGCGCCGCCGAGCCGTCGCGCTGCGGGCCGAGGCGGCGGATACCGCGTTCCAGGCGCTGGAGCTGACGGTAGGAGTGCTCCAGGTAGGCGAGGCGGCGACCGGCGAGGGATGCGTCGCCGCGGGGCAGATCCGCCGCCCCGGCATCGGTGGCGGCACCGGGAGCGCGAGCCTCGCCGGCGCCCTCGGCCTGCAGGCGCACCACGGGGGCGGGCGGCGTCGGCTCGCCGCAGGCGGTCAGCGCGGGCAGCAGGAGGATGCACAGGCAGGAGGCGAGGGCGGTCGGGCGCAGGCGGATCGTCGGTCGCACGGGAACATCCGGGAGCAAGATGGGAGCCAATCCGTTCGCGTGGTGACGCTGGGACCGGTTCTTGCTTCCTCCGGCCCACGGCCCCTGGGAGCCGAACCGGGAACCCGATCATGAAGACCCTCGTCATCCTCAACCCGAAGGCGGGCGGCGCCCTGGACGACCCCGGCGTGCGCGGCCAGCTCGCGGCACTGCCCGACACCGTGGTGCGCGAGACCACCGCAGCAGGCCACGCCGAGCGGCTGGCGCGCGAAGCCATCGATCAGGGGTTCGAGCGCGTCGTGGCGGCCGGCGGCGACGGCACCATGAACGAGGTGCTCAACGGCCTGGCGCCGGACTTCTCCTGCGCCTGCCTCGGGGTGCTGCCGGTGGGAACCGGCAACGACTTCGTGCGGTCGATCGGCGTGCCCGACGACGTCGAGGCGGCCCTCGAGGTGCTGCGGCGGGACCGCCGCATGGCGGTGGACGTGGCCCGCGCCGTCTCCGCCGACCGCACGCGGTACTTCCTCAACATGTCCGCCGGCGGCTTCAGCAAGGAGGTGGACGCGGCCCTCGACCCGGAGGTCAAGGCGCGCTGGGGAGCGCTGTCCTACTTCCGCTCCGCCGCCCAGGCGCTGCCGGAGCTCACCGCCTACCAGGCGCGCGTCACGGTGGACGACGAGGTGCTGGAGGTCTCCCTGTTCGCCATGGTAGTGGCCAACGCCCGCTACGTGGCGAGCGGCATCAAGGCCGCCCCCTCGGCGCGCCTGGACGACGGGCGCCTCGACGTGCTGATCTTCCCGGAGATGCCGGTGGGCCGCCTCGCGATGCTGGTGCCGCGGGCGCTGCTCGGGCTGCACGAGGGCAGCGACCAGGTGATCGTGCGCCGCGCCCGCGAGGTGGAGGTGGCCTCCGAGCCGCCGATCACCTTCAACGTCGACGGCGAGCTGATGGGCGACGAGCCGATCCGCTTCACCCTGTTCCCGCGCGCCCTCCAGATGGTGGTCGGGCGTCTCGAGCAGGAGGACGAGGACGCCGCCGCGGCGACCGCGGACGGCGAGATCGGCGGGCAGGCGGAGGACCAGGCCGACGACGAGGGCGAGGGCGTCGGCTGAGCCGCACCGGGCGGCCGCGGACGGCGGGGTCGATCAGTCGTGGGCGGCGAGGCGCCGCCGCAGGTCCTCGGCCAGGCGCTCCACTTCCTCCACCTTCTCCTCCGCCGCCGTGCGGAGCCGCTCGGCGTGCTCGCCGGTGGCTTGTTGGGCGGCGGCCACCCGGCGGCGCGCCTGCTCGGCCTCGGCTTCCAGGCGGCGGGCGCGCGCGGCGAGGTCGTCTCCGGCCCGCTTCGCCTTCTCCAGCGTCGCCGCCAACTCGCCGGCTTGTCGCTCGATCCGCGCGAGATCGTGACGCAGCCTCTCCACGTCCCCGCGGGTCTCGCCCGAAAGCCGCCGCGCCCGCTCGGCCAGCTCCGACGTCTCGGCCTGCGCCCGCTCCCAGGCGGTGGGCCCCTGCGGCCGGTCGAACCGCGGCGCAAGCCACAGCAGCACCGCCACCGCGATCCCGAGCCCCGCGACCAGCACGAACCGTTTCATGGCGGGGAGTCTCCTCTCCAGGGGTCGTACGCCGGGGCCGGCGCCTCGTGGAGCTCGCCGCCGAGGTCCTCGTCGGCCCACAGAAGGTGCACCGGATAGGCCGCGAGCTGCCGGTCCGCCGTCAGCAGGATCGCCCGCTCCGCCTGCGCCTGGGCTACGAGCAGGCGGTCGAAGGGATCGCGGTGGTGGGGCGGCAGGTGGGCCACGCGCAGGGTGTGCCGCACCTCGACGGGCAGCTCCCGGGTCAACGAGTCCTGCATGCGGGTGGCGACCCACTCGTCCGGCGCGTACGGCAGGTCGAGCTTGCCCAGCGAGTGCTTGATGACGATCTCCCACACGCTCGCCGCCGAGAGCAGCAGCTCCACCTCGCTACCGGCCAGCAGATCGAGCACGCCGCGGCCGAAGCGCTCCGGGAACCCCTGCAGCCAGAGCCAGCAGTGCGTGTCGACCAGCAGCCTCACCGATAGAACTCGTTCACGATCTCGTCCGGCAGCGGCGCGTCGAAATCGTCGGCGATCCGGAGCTTGCCGCGGTCGAGCCCGAAGCGCGGACGCGCCGGCGCCAGCGGCACCAGCCGGGCCACCGGCTTGCCGCCCCGCGCGATCACGATCTCCTCTCCCGACTCGACCCGCTGGACGAGCTTGGAGAGCTGGGTCTTGGCCTGGTGGATGTTGAACGTGTCCATGTGGCCAGTCTGCACAGATCGAATCGGTTAGTCAAGCTGATGGGCTAACCGCGCCCGCGCCCGCACCCGACGGCGCGTCGCGACGGCGGCGATGGCCAGGGCGCCGGCGGCGGCGTTGAAACCCACGTCGCGCAGGTCGTAGACGCGCTCCGGCAGCAGGTGCTGGATGCCCTCGTCGATCCAGCCGGCGGCGACGGTGAGCAGGAAGGCGCCGAGGGCGGCCACCGCAGGCCGGCGCCGCTCGGCGAGGGCGCAGTAGAAGAGGCCGCCGACGAGACCGTACTGGACGAAGTGGAGCGCCTCTTCCGGCCGCCCCATCAGCGGCAGGATCGCCGCCAGGTAGACGACCCCGAAGGCGGCCAGCACGGCGAGTTCGGCGGCCCGGGGCCGCTGGCGTACGACGAATCCCACCACCAGCGCCGCGGCGAGGACGAAGATCGCCGCCATGGTGGCGGTGAGCAGCCCCTGGTCGCGCAGCCCGTTCGACACCACCCTCGCCCACTTGAGCGTCGCCCAGGTGAGCACCACCACGGTGACGCCGGCAAGCCAGTAGAGCCGCTCACGTCGGCGGCTGGGAGAGGAGCTGGGCATCGGCACACGAGCCTACCGCGCCTGGAGCCTTGGTGGTGCTACGCCAGGACCACGTCGAGCTCAGCGCCTATCCGAGAAGCTCGTCGAGGAGGCCAACCACCGATGCGCCCGCACCCCGCGGGTCTCCGCCGGTGGTTGCGCAGTGCCGCTCCAGCACAGCCTGATCGACCGTGACGCCGAGAACCCTGGAAAACTTCTCGAAGAGCCGATGCTCGACCGCCTGGGGACGATAGTCGCGGTCGACGACCTCGCGAACCACCGAAGCGCCGGCATGGAAGAGGAGCAGGTGGAAGAGCTGGAGCGCGAACTGCCTCGGTCTGCCGCGCCGCCAGCACTCCTTGGACAGCTCCTGCCACAACGAGCCGCCGGTGTGCTTGGCATGGTGAGCCAGCACGTGGCCCAACTCGTGGACCAGGGTCTCGACCAACGCGAGGCCAGCGAAGCGCTGCACGCTGACGACCGTGGGATGGCTGTAGGCCCCGGTCGGCTCATGGCATTCGGCGACCAGGTGGACCTCGTAGCCCGCGGGGTGCTCGGTCACCCCGAGCCGGCACGCCAGCGCCTCGAGCAGGGCGTCCTTGTGGGGGTCGAGCAACTCGGCGAGGCCGCCGATGGCGATCTCCAGCTCGGCCTGGTGGCGCGGCCAGAGGGACCGTTCATACATCGTCTGGTTCGCGGTCACCACCTCGGCGATCCGGGCACCGAGCTCCGCACCCTGGTGTTCGAGGCGCGCCGGAATCGAGTCGGACGATTCCGCCGAGGCGAGCGCGAACTCGAGGTAGTTGAACGGTCCGAGCGGCAGGTACACTCGCGACAGGGTGCGCACCGCCTCGAGCCACACCGGCTCCGGCTCGGCCGCACCCACCGAGTGCTGCCGAGTCCGCGACAGCAGGAGCTGGTAGAGACAGAAGGGCGCAGAGTACGAGACGCGCAGCGGCACGGTGCGGCCGGCGGGGGTCAGGATCTGGCCGAATCGCGGAACGGTGGTCATGATGCGCCAGCAGATCCGGGTCGGCGGGGGCGATGTCGCGGCCGCCGGTCAGCCACGCTCCAGGGCCACCACCCGGCGGCTCGCCAGCTCGCCCAGCGCCGCCAGACAGGAGGTCCGGAACTCGGCCTCGTTCGCCAGCTCCGGTGCGCCCAGCCAGGCGGCGGTGTTGCCCGGCAGGGCGGCGGCGGCCGCTTCGCCGTCGACTGCCAGGTAGAGACCGACCAGGGGCGAGCTCAGAACCAGCCGACCGCAGGTCCCCCGCGGTTCGATGTGCGCGAGCAGAAAGCAGGTCTCGGGCTCCACCACCGCCGGCGGCACGCCCTGATCGAGGATGGGAAGCAACGCCTCGATGTCGCAACCCAGCTCGAGCAGGCGATGGTGGCGAAGCTTGCGGGGAACCAGCCGGTCGAGGGGACCGTCGTCGGCCAGCAGCTCCTGCGGGTCGGCGACGGCCTCGCCCGCCCCGTAGTCGCCGTCGAAGTGGAAGCGGAGGTCCAGGAGATGGGCCTCGTAGGCGAGCACGTCGGGCAGGTACCACGGCTCTGGCCGATCATCGAGGCTGCGGTTCAGGAAGGTGGCGAAGGCCAGCCCTTCACGGTGGATCTTGTTCTCCGGCGGATGGCTGCGGCAGAACTCCTCGAACAGCTCCGGCGCACGCCCGCCGAGGAGCAGCGTGGTTCGCGGCAGCGACTCGGCAATCCGGCCGAAGCGGTTGGAGAGGATCGCGCGGGAGAAGATCTCGAGCCGATGGCGGTCGATACTGCGCAGGCTCTCGCCGTCGAGCGGATCGATGCCGAGGTCCTCCCAGACGGGTGGAGGACCGTCGAGGGCCTGGCGGCGGAGCTCGGCATCGGTCACGGCGCGAGCGATCAGGTCTTGGAAGGCGTCCCCGGGCATGATGGTCGGGCGTGCTCAGAGCCAGCTCAGCTGGGACGTGGTGGCGGAACGATGGGGCGGTGCCCACTCCGCGGCCAGGATCTCCCGAATCCGATCCATCTCGTCGAGCAGCTCCGGGGTCGGCGGAATCGCCTGGTCCCGCTCGATGATGGCTCCCTTGAGCCGTGGCATCCGGCCCGCCGAGTAGCGCAGCAGCTCGAAGACCTCCGGATGGATCGGCCGGCTGTGGGTGTCGAGCAGGATCCCGCCTTCCTCCTCTCCACCCGCCAGATGGAGCTGGACGACCCGGTCGAGCGGAATGTGGTCGAGGAAGTCGAAGGCGTCGTAGCCGTTGTTCCGCGCATTGTTGTAGACGTTGGTCAGGTCGAGCAGCAGCCAGCAGTCGCAGCGGGTGAAGACCTCGCGGAGGAACTCCGCCTCGGTCATCGAGCAGGGGGGGACCTGGAAGTAGTAGGAGATGTTCTCCAGCAGGAAGGGGCAATCGACCACCTCACGCACGGTCTCGACGTTGCGCCGGACGGCCTCCACCGTTCTCGGGTCGAAGGAGATCGGAGTGAGCTGGGAGATGTTGCGGCCGTGGGCCTGCGTCATGCACAGGTGGTCGCTCGCCCACAATGCGGACGACCACTCGCGAACCTGACGAACCTTGGCGAGATACTCCCGCTGCACTCCCCGGTGCGTGCCGATCGACAGGTCTACCCCGTGGATCACCAGCGGAAACAGACCTGCCAGCTCGCGCGCCTCCTCCTGCCTGTGGGGCGGCATGTCGATGTAGTGGTCGGTGATCAGTTCCAGGAAGTCGAAGCGGTCGGAGTTGGCGAGGATCTCCTCGCGGATCTCGAACCGGTAGGCGAGACCAACACCCAGAAAGGGCAGCTCGTCGACGGTCATCGCGGCTCCTTCGGGACGTCCGAAGCGGTCGCCGCCGGCCGCCAGCCGGCGGGGAGGTGGACGATGCCTTCCCAGTGCATGGCTTCGAGGATCGACAGGCACGAATCGGCGATACGCCGTCGCTCCTCCGGTGGACCGCCGAACGCCTCCGCCATCTCGTCCACCAGCACGGAGACCGGCAGGCTCGCCTCGCCCAGCCGGTGCAGCAGCAGCGCGGTGGCCTCGTTGATCCACAGGGGAAACGATCCGGCGTGCAGCAGGACGAGGGTGCGCCGCGTGGCCGGGTCGATCGGCCGGCCGTCTTCGATCGCCATCAGCACCGCCTCGAGATCGAAGTCGAACTCGAGCAGCTCCCACTCGCCCCGGATGCCGACGGTGCCGTCGCCGGCAGGCACCGAGCGGGGTTCGTTCGGGGCGGCGTCGGCCTGCTGCGCCGAACGGCGGCTCGCCCACGCGTGCCGCCGCCGCTCGAAGCGCAGCACCTCCGCGGCCACCGCACTCTCCGCCGGGTCGTGCCGGATCGCGGCTCCGGCCGCCTCCGCCACCGCCTCGACCAGCGGGCCGTGCTCTTCGATGGTGCCGAGACCCTCCGCGGCGACTCCGGCGCGCAAGGCCTCCCGAACCGCCCCGTCGACCAGCGCGGCGGTATGGGGGAAGAAGCGCTCGAACAGGGCGACGGGATCGCGGCGGGTGGGGCTCGCAGCCACCGGCTGACCCAGCTTCCGGGCGGCGGGCGGCTGGCGGGCCACCGCCCCGAGGAGCTGCTCGATCGCCACGATCCAATCGTCGGTGGTGCGCTCGCCGATCAGCTCGCGCCGACCCCGCTGGCCGATGCGGTCGGCGCGCGCCGGATCCTCCAGGGCGAAGCGCAGGCAGGCGGCGAGTTCGTCGGTGTCCCGCGGATCGGAGACCACCACCAGGTTCTGCCGGTCGCGGATCTTGTAGCGGTAGATCTGCTTGCGCGCGACCTCTTCGGATACCACCAGGCACTTGCCGCAGGCGAGGATCTCCTCGGGAATGCCGGGTGTATGGGCGGCGATCGGAAAGCCCCGTTCGAGAAAGACCAGCGCGTCGCAGGCGCGGATGAAGCCGGGCATGCGCCAGTGGGGCATGAACGGCAGCAGCCGCAGGCGACCGTCGACGCCGAGCAGGCGAGCGAGCTCCAGGAAGCGCGGCAGTTGCCAACCGCCCCCCGCCATCACCAGGTCGGGAGCGGCGCCGTCGTCGGCCAGCCGTGCCATGGCGCGCAACAGGTCGAAGGAGCCCTTGGGCTCGCCCACCTTGCCGTAGACCCCCAGCACCGGAGTGGCGCCGCCGCTCTCCGGCGTGGGGAGGTTCAGCGGCTCGGCGTCCGGGTGGAAGTGGTCGAGGGGAATGCGGAAGGCCACGTCCGAGGCGATCCGCTCCTCCGCCACGCCGAGCGACACCAGCTTCCTGAGGCTGGTACCCCGCGAGATGATTCGGTTGGCCCCCGCAAGGACTTCGGCGTAGGCAGTCCGCAGCTCCTCGATCTCCAGCAGCCGGAACAAGTCGCTGCCGGCGTGCTTGAAGACGTACGGCACGGCGGTCCAGGCACTCGCCAGGTGGGCGGCCACACCGTAGGGCTCGAGGTAATAGGCGAAGATCACCTCGCAACCCTCGCGCCGGATGACGTCCGCCGCGATCGTGGCCAGTCGGGTAACCGTCGGGTTACCGAGCGGGATGTAGTAGAGCCGGGAGCGGTCCGGACGTTCGGTGCTGTGGACCTGCACGAAACCGCCGCACGCGGGGAACCGCTTCGCGTACTCCCCCTGCTGCCCCAGGTCCCTCTCGTCGAGCTCGATTCGGAACTCCGCCTCGACCTCGTTGGCGTTGGTCACCACGTGCACCTGGTGGCCCCGCGATGCCAGGCCGCGGGCAAGCCAGTAGCACTGGGTGCTGACTCCGCCCTGGATCGGCGGATACTTGCCCAGCAGGCAGATGCGCATCTCCCGCAGACCTGGCCCGAGATCGCCCGGCGGGGTCGCCGGGCTACCTCTCGAGACGCGGGAGATCGCTGATGCCGAGGCGGTCGGCGTTCGCGGCGACGCAGACGATGCAGACGAAGCACACGAAGCACACGATGCAGCTCACCTCCGCCTGCGCCGCCTGGACCGGCTTCATCGCCCGCAGCTCGAACCTGGGCTTGCCCCCGGCACGCTCCCGCGCGGACTTGTACTTCTCGATGTCGACGCTACCGCGGACCTGCAGCTTGTTGTCGTCGCCAGTCGCCATGACCTCTCCTTTCGGTAGATGCTTCTGAGTCCTGGGTTCACTGTAGGACTGGCGGCGAGGGGTTGTCTCGGCGTCTGTTGACATCTTTTCGGCAAATATTGAGTTCCGGCTGCTGCGCAATTCCCGGCGCATCCTCGAAGGCGTGGAGCCGGTGGTGCGCTTGAACGCCCGCTCGAAGGTGGTCAGGTCCTGATAGCCGACCAGGTGGGCGAGCTCGGTGATCGACAGATCGTGGTCGAGCAGCTCGAGGGCACGGGTGATCTTCACCAGCCGCAGCCAGGTGTTGAAGCGGCAACCGGTGCGGCGGTGGAAGAACGAGGAGAAGTAGGTGCGTTCGAGGCCCACCTGACGGGCGGCGCACTGGAGCGAGATCGCCTCCTCGAGGTGGTGGTGGACGTACTCTCGCAGGCGACGGAGGCGACCCGAGCGATCGAGCTCTCGCTCGATCCGCAAGAGATCGTCTTCGGAGCCGTCAGGTTTCCTGGTGACCATCACCCGCTCCTGCCTGGCGCAGGGGACGCGTGTGCCTCGATCGGCAGACCAATGAAGCTTAGCGCAACATCGCACTTAACACCAGTCTAACAGAAGGGCGCCGATCCTGCTCGGGAGCGGGCGGCGCGCCTCCTAGTCCATCTGCTTGCGCAGCACCGTCGGGATGTCGTAGTCGTCCACCGCTGACCAGTTGGGGCCGTAGCCGTGGGGGTCCTCGCCGCGGGCGTGGGCGATGACCTTGCGATAGAAGGGCACGTGCTCCTCGTCGCGCTCGCGCTCCCGCGGGCGCTCCGGCTCGCGCTCCTCGCGGGCCTGCACCGGCGCTCGCTCCGGCTCCTGAACCGGGGCCGGGGCAGGGCCTCCGGCCGCGCCCGGCTCGGGCTGGCGGAAGGGGAACTCGTCCTCCCGCGGCGCCGGCGGCCGGGGGCTCGAGAAGGACAGCGTCGAGCGGGGAGAGACGGCGGCGCGGGTGGACCCGAGGCCGTCGAAGCCGGTGGCGATCACCGTGACCTTCATCGACTCCTCGAGCAGTGGATCGATCACCATGCCGGAGATGATGTTGGCGTCCTCGTCGACCGCTTCCTGGATGATGCGCGCCGCCTCCGCCACCTCGTGGAGCGTCATGTCCTGGCCGCCCGAGATGTTGAGCAGCACCCCGCGGGCACCCTGGATCGAGGTTTCCTCGAGCAGCGGCGAGGAGATCGCCCGCTGCGCCGCCTCCAGCGCCCGGTTCTCGCCCTTGGCGATGCCGGTGCCCATCAGCGCCATGCCCATTCCGGTCATCACCGTGCGCACGTCGGCGAAGTCGACGTTGACCTCGCCCGGGATGGTGATCAGGTCGCCGATGCCCTGCACCGCCTGGCGCAGCACGTCGTCGGCGATGCGGAACGCCTCGGACAGCGGCGTGCCGCGCTCGACGAAGGACAGCAGCCGCTCGTTGGGGATGGTGATCAGCGTGTCCACCGAGCCGCGCAGCTCCTCGATGGCTTGCTCGGCGTGCTTCATGCGCCGGCGCCCCTCGAAGCTGAACGGCTTGGTGACCACCGCCACCGTCAGCGCCCCGATCTCCGCCGCCAGCGAGGCGATGATCGGCGCCGCGCCGCCACCGGTGCCACCGCCGAGGCCGGCGGTGAGGAAGATCATGTCGGCCCCGTCGAGGGCTTCGAGGATGCGCTCCGTGTCCTCGAGCGCCGCCTTGCGACCCACCTCCGGGTCGGCGCCGGCCCCGAGACCCTTGGTCAGGACGTTGCCGATCTGCAGCTTCTCCGCCGCGCGGCAGTTGCGCAGCGCCTGGAGGTCCGTGTTGGCGGCGATGAACTCGATGCCGCGCAGCTGGGCGTCGATCATGCGGTTCACCGCGTTGCCGCCGCCGCCGCCGACGCCGATCACCTTGATCTTGGCCGGCGGCGTGACGTCTGCGCCCTCGAGGGAGATCGGCAGCTCGTCCTCGCGCTGGGCCGTCTCGTGGTCGTCGAACAGGATCATGGTTTCACCGAGCCCTTTCCGCTGAACGTTTCATTGACTTTCCCGTGATCAAGCTCAAAGCAGGTCCTGGAACATGCCGCGCAGGCTGCCCACCACCCCCGAGAGCGAGAAGCCGGCCCGCTTGCGGCTCCGCCCCTGCAGGCGCTCCGCCGAGCGGCCGTAGAGCAGCAGCCCGGAAGCCGTCGACCAGGCCGGGGAGCTGATCACGTCGACCAGGCCGCCCAACCCCTGGGGCAGGCCGTAGCGCACCCCGGCGTCGAAGATCTGCTCCGACATCTCCAGCAGGCCGTCCATCTGGGCACCGCCGCCGGTGAGCACCACGCCGCCCCGCGGCGGCTCGTCCCAGCCGTGCTTGCGCAGGTCGTCCAGGATCAGGTTGAACAGCTCCTCGGCCCGGGGCTGGAGGATCTCGCACAGCTCCCGCTTCGGCACCACGCGCTCCGCGCCGCCGGCCACGCTCGGTACCGCGATCCCCTCGTCGCTCGCCACGAGCCCCGCGAGGCAGCAGCCGCTCTTCACCTTGATGCGCTCGGCCTCGGCGAACGGGGTGCGCAGCACCATCGCGAGGTCGTTGGTGAAGTGGCCGGCGCCGATCGGCAGGACCGCGCTGTGGTAGACCTCGCCGTCCAGGAACAGGCCGTAGTCGGTGGTGCCGGAGCCGATGTCGATCATCAGCACGCCGAGCTCGCGCTCGTCGGCCGTGAGCACCGCCTCGGCCGTGGCGAGCGGCTCGAAGACCATCTGGATCACCTCGATGCCGGCGCGGTTGACGCAGGTCAGCAGCGTCTTGGAGCGCGTCAGGTTGCCGGTGACCAGGTGCACCGTGACCTCCAGCCGGCTGCCCAGCATGCCGGCCGGGTCGGCGATGCCGCCCTGCTCGTCGACCAGGAACTCCTGGGGGATGGCGTGCAGGACCTCGCGGTCCGACGGCAGCGCCGCCGACTGCGCCGCCTCGAGCACCCGCTTGACGTCTTGGGCGGTGATCTCCCGGTCCTTGCGCGCCACCGACACCATGCCGCGGGAGTTGACGCTGCGCACGTCGACGCCGGCGACGCCGACGTAGGCACGGGAGATCTCGACCCCGGCCATCACCTCGGCCTCCTCGGTGGCGGCCTTGAGCGCCTCCACCGTCGCCTCCACGTTGACGATGTTTCCCCGGCGCGTGCCGCGGTTGGGGGCGAGACCCCGCCCCACGACCTCGAGCTCGCCTCCCTCGTCGGCATGGCCGATGAGCACGCCCACCTTGGACGAGCCGATGTCGATCCCTACGCAGTAATCTTGCGGTTTCGCCATTTACCCCGCTCTCCGTTGTGTCCCCTGGATGAACCGCCCCGTCGCGTCGTCGCCTGCTGCTGGTCCCGCCCCGCCCGCTGCCGCCTGCCCCGCCGCGGCCGTCCGCAGCAGGATGCGCCCCTCGAACCGCAGGTCCACCGCCGCCACCGCCGGCATCCGCGTCGCCAGGTGCGGCAGCATCTCGACGAGCTGGCTCGCCCGCGGCTCGATCAGCCCGGCGCGCACCGTCACCGGGAACGGCAGCGCCGCCGTGTGCAGGCGGAAGTCGCCCTCGCCCAGGGCCTCCACCCGGTCGAGCCCCGCCGCCCACACCGGTTTCCAGCGCGCCAGCTCGGCGGCGAGCTCCAGCGCCTGGGCCACCTGCGGCACCCGAGCGCCGTCGGCCCCGGCGTCGCCCGGCAAGCCCGGCGGCGGCACCACCAGCAGCAGCTCGTCCTCGCCCCCCGTTGCCGGCACGATCGGCCGCCCCTCGCCGTCGGCCAGCCAGCGCCGGCCGGCGGGCCCCGGCACCAGGGCGGCCGCCCGGCGCTCGGCCACCACCACCTCGATGCCGTCGGGGAGCTGCTTGCGAATGGCCACGGAGGCGATCCACGGATGCCCCGCCAGGGCGCGGTCCACCTCGGCCAAGGGCAGGGTGATCAGGTTCTCGCCGGCGAGCTTCGACAGGCGCTCCTCCACCCAGCCGGCGGGCACCCGCTCGGTGCCGGTCACGGCGAGGCGCGACAGTGCGAAGGCCGGCGAGGTGAGCATCCAGGCACCCAGGGCCGTCGGCACCCCCACCAGCACCATCGCCGCCGCCAGCGGGCGCAGCAGGCCGATCAGCCGGCTGCCGCGGTGACGCCGCGGGCGCACCGGTCCGCGGCGGAACAGGTCCGGCGGCCGCAACGGCGGCACCTCGGCCGCGGGGGAACGCTGCGCCGGGTCGCCCTGGCCGGAGCGGCGCTTCTTCCCGTCGCGCTGCCGCGGATCGCGCTCCACGCCATCGCGGCGCGGGCGCTCCGCCGCCGGCCGGTCGTACAGGCTGTCCGCCGCGCGCGGATCGTCCCAGGAGCCACCGCCGGCCGGAGCTTCGCCGGGCCTCGCGGCGGCCTCGGCCAGGGCGCGCAGGCGCTCGGGGGAGGTCATCGCGGTGCCTCCTCGCCGTCGGGCCCGGCGACGAGGTGGCGGCCGAAGCGGGTGATGTCGCCGGCACCCAGGGTCATCACCAGGTCGCCCGGCCGCACCGTGTCCTCCAGGCGCGCGACGGCGTCCTCCCAGGTGGTGAAGGCGGTGTTGCGGTGGCCGCGGGAGCGCGCCTCGTCGACCACCATCTCGCCGGTCACCCCGGGGATCGGCCGTTCCCGCGCCGGGTAGATCTCGAGCACCAGCGCCTGGTCGGCGCCCAGCAGGGCACCGCCGAAGTCCGCCGCCAGGTCTCGGGTGCGGGTGAACAGGTGCGGCTGGAAGACCACGTGGACACGGCCGTCCGGGTAAGCCTGGCGCGCGGCGTCGAGGGTGGCGGCCACCTCCGTCGGGTGGTGGGCGTAGTCGTCGACGACGGTGGCGCCGAGCCAGGTGCCGAGCCGCTCGAAGCGCCGCGACACCCCGGAGAAGCGCTCCAGGGAAGCGGCGATGACGTCGAAGTCGAGCTGCAGCGCCATGCCCACCGCCACCGCCACCAGCGCGTTGCGCACGTTGTGGACGCCCGGCATGGGCAGCGTCACCTCACCGAGGGGACCCTCGTCGACGGTGCGCACGCGGAAGCGGCTGCCGCCCTCCACCGGGCGCAGGTCGTAGGCCTGGAGCTCGGCCTGGGCCGACACGCCGTAGGTCACGATGCGGCGGTCGATGCGGCCGATGATCCGCTGCACGTTGGGATCGTCGAGGCAGACGATGGCACGGCCGAAGAACGGCACCCGGTTGGCGAACTCGACGAAGGCGTCCTGGATCTCGTCGAGGTTGCGGTAGGTGTCCATGTGGTCGGCGTCGATGTTGGTGATCGCCGCCAGCACCGGATGGAGGCGCAGGAAGCTGCGGTCGAACTCGTCGGCCTCGGCGACCAGGAAGTCGCCGCGCCCCACCCGCGCGCCGGTCCCGTAGGCGCGCACTCGGCCGCCCACGATCACCGTCGGGTCGAGACCGGCGTCGGTGAGCACCGCGCCCACCATCGAGGTGGTGGTGGTCTTGCCGTGGGTGCCAGCCAGCGCTACCCCCATCTTCAGGCGCATCAGCTCGGCCAGCATCTCGGCCCGGCGCACCACGGTGATGCCGCGCTCGCGGGCCGCCACCAACTCCGGGTTGTCCTCCGGCACGGCGGAGGAGATGACCACCAGGTCGACCCCCTCCAGGTGGTCCGCCGAGTGGCCCTCGTGGAGCTCGGCGCCCAGCTTGGCGAGCCGCCCGGTGGCCTCGCTCGACGCCTGGTCGCAGCCGCTGATCTCCAGCGAGTAGTTGAGCAGCACCTCGGCGATGCCGCTCATGCCGGCGCCGCCGATGCCGATGAAGTGAATGCGGGAGAGCCCGAAGCGTTCGAGGATCACGCGGCCTCCCTGCCGGCGGCGAGCGCCTCGACCCGGTCGGCGATGGCGGCGGCGGCATCGGGCCGGCCGAGGCGGCGGGCGCTGGCGGCCATGGCGGCGAGCCGCTCGCGGTCGCCGAGCAGGCGCCCCAGGGTGGCGGCCAGCGCCTCGGCGCCGAGGCCGCCGGAGCCGAGCACCTCGGCGGCGCCGGCGGCGGCGAGCTGGCGGGCGTTGTCCATCTGGTGCCCGCCGGCCAAGGTCAGCGGCACCAGCAGCGAGGCGCGTCCGGCGGCGCAGATCTCGGCGGTGGTGATCGCCCCGGCGCGGGAGATCACCAGGTGGGCGGCGCCGATCTCCGCCGCCATGTCGGCGACGAAATCGCGCACCTCGATCACCGGCTCGGCGCCGTCGCCGGGCTCCCCGGAGCCGCCGGCGGCCCCCTGGGCGGCCTCCGGCGGCGCGGCCCCCGTCGCCAGCCCCGCCGCCTCGTAGGCCGCCCGCGTCGTCTCCACCTTGCCGCGGCCGGCCTGGTGGAGCACCGCCAGCGGCGGCAGGGCACCCGCGGCGCGCAGACGGCCGAGGGCTTCCGGCACCAGGCGGTTGAGCTGTTCGGCGCCCTGGCTGCCGCCGGCCACCAGCAGGCGCACCCGCGGCCCGCCGGGCGCCTCGGCGGCCAGGGCGGCGAACTCGGGGCGCACCGGCACGCCGGTCAGGGCGGCGCCGCAGGCGAGCCCCTCGCTGGCGCTGTCGAAGGCAATGGCGGCGTCGCTCGCCAGGCGCGAGAGCAGGCGGTTGGCGACCCCGGGCACGGCGTTGGGCTCCACCAGCAGCGCCGGCACGTGGGCGAGCCACGCTCCCACCAGGGCCGGGGCCGAGGCGTAGCCGCCGGTGCCGACCACCGCGCGCACCCCGAGGCGGCGGAGCAGGGCGCGGGCGGCGAAGGCCGAGCGCAGCAGGGTCCACAGGGCGCCGGCCTGGGCCAGCGGACCGCGACCCACCAGCGGCCGGGCCGGCAGCGGGTGGAACGGCAGACCACGCTCGCCGACCAGGCGCGCCTCCATGCCCTCGGCAGCGCCGGTGTAGTCCACCTGCCAGCCGCGGCGGGCGAGCTCGCCGCCCACGGCCAAGGCCGGGAAGACGTGGCCGCCGCTGCCGCCGCCGGCCATCAGCACCCGGGGAGCGTTCGCGCCCGGCGCCATCACCCGTGCTCCGAGAGGTTCAGCAGCACGCCGCAGGCGGTCATGGAGACCACCAGCGAGGTGCCGCCGTAGGAGAGGAACGGCAGAGGGATTCCCTTGGTGGGCAGCAGCGCGATGGTCACCGAGATGTTGACCAGGGCCTGCACCACCAGCATCGCCGTGAGCCCCAGACCGAGGTAGCGGCCGAAAGCGTCGGGAGCGTGGAACGCGGCCCGCAGGCCGCGCCACGACAGGGCCAGGAACAACAGCACCACGGCGCCGGCGCCGAGCAGCCCCAGCTCCTCGGCGAGGATCGAGTAGATGAAGTCGGAGTGGGCGTAGGGCAGGTAGAACAGCTTCTGGATGCTGTTGCCCAGCCCGAGCCCGAACACCCCGCCGGTGCCCACCGCGATCAGCGACTGGAGCACCTGGTAGCCGGCACCCAGGGGATCGGCCTCCGGATCGAGGAAGGCGAACAGCCGCGCCCGCCGGTAGCTTTCGGACCACACCAGCACCGCCAGCACCGGCAGCCCGATGGCGGCGCCGGCGGCGATGTAGCGCCACGAGAGTCCGGCCACGAAGAGCATCAGGAAGACGGTGACGGCGAGCAGCAGCGCCGTACCGAGGTCCGGCTCCAGCAGCACCAGCCCGAACACCAGCAGGGTCCCGAGGCCCACCGGCAGCAGCAGCGCCGGGCGGTTGACGCGGTCCTCCTTGCGCTCCAGGTGGTAGGCGACGAAGGGCACCAGCGCCAGCTTGGCGAGCTCGGAGGGCTGAAGCGACAGGCCGCCGAGCAGGAACCAGCGCCGGGTGCCGTTGATCGGCGGCGCGAAGAGCACCGCCACCAGCAACACCACCGCGCCGCCGAACAGGGCCCAGGCCACCGCCGGCCTCTTGAGCCAGCGGTAGTCGAGGTGCATGGCCGCGAGCATGGCGCCGAGGCCGATCAGCGCGGCGAGCGCCTGCTTGCGCAGGTAGGGATTGGCGAGCAGGCCGTCGGCGGCGCCCTCGGCGCGGGCGACGGCGGCGCTGGCCGAGTACACCATCACCAGGCCGAGGGCGACGAGCAGCACCACGAGGGTGAACAGGCCGCGGTCGAAGGCGCGCTGCTTGGCCATCAGCCACCTCCTCCGGTGCCGGGAACGGCCCCGCCGGTCACCTCGCCCACCCAGCGCTGGAACTCGCGGCCGCGG
>DATACC010000327.1:0-2345 GCA_036259255.1 Thermoanaerobaculia bacterium
CCCGGGCCCGCCGTTTCTCGTTGCGCCCTTGTCACCCCCCGGACCCCTGCATATGCTCCGCCGGATGATCGACGCCCCCCGCCTGCTGCGTTACGCCACGATGAAGCTCGCCCGCGACCTCGACGCACGGTTCGAGTCGCTGCTGCTCACCGGCCGCATCTCGAAGTGGTACAGCGAGGTGGGCAACGAGGCGACCACCGTGCCGGCCGGCTTGGCGCTCGCCCCCGGCGACGTGCTGTGCTCGCTGCACCGCGACCTCGGGGCGATTCTCGCCGTGTACCTCGACCCCGAGCGCACCTTCCCCGGCTTCGGCTTCGCCGGGCTGGCACCTGCGGCCGGGCCGGAACCCGTGCCGCGGCGTCCCGAGCCGGTGGAGCTCCTCCACCGCCTGTGCTGCCAGCTCCTCGGCCGCGGCGAGGGATTCTCCACCGGCGTCGAGCGCTCGTTCCACTACGGGTATCTGGCGCCGGAGGCGGGCATCCTCCACGTCGGCATGATCAGCCACCTCGGCTCGATGATCCCGGTGGCCGCCGGTTGCGCCTTCGCCGTGGCGCGGCAGGCGGCGGCGGACGGGCGGGGGCGGGTGGCGATCAACTTCATCGGCGAGGGCGGCACCTCGACCGGCGACTTCCACGAGGGCGTCAACATGGCCGCCGTGTGGCGGTTGCCGCTGGTGCTGGTGATCGAGAACAACCGCTACGCCTTCTCGACCCCCGCCTCGGCGCAGTACGCCTGCGAACGACTGAGCGACCGCGCACTGGGCTACGGCATCGCCGGCGAGACGGTGGACGGCAACGATCCGGACGCCGTGGCGGCGGCCATCGGCCGGGCGGTGGAGCGCGCCCGCGGCGGCGGCGGACCCACCCTGGTGGAAGCGATGCTCGGGCGCATGCGCGGCCACAGCGAGGGGGACGACTCGCTCAAGGTGGTGCCCCGGGACGAGCTCGACGGCTACCTCGCCGCCGACCCGGTGCCGGCCTACCGCCGCCGGCTGCTGGCCGAGGGCGCCGCCGACGAGGAGACCCTGGCGCGACTCGAAGCGCGCACCGCCGAGCTGGTGGAGGCCGGCCTCGCCGGCGCCCTCGACGCGGCGGCTCCCGGCGAGGCGGTGGCCACCCGGCCGGTGTTCGCGCCGGTGCCGGCGCGGTCGGCGGACGGCGGCGGGGGCGACCGGGACACCGTGTGGGTGGAGGATCTGCCGTCGCCGACGACGGTGGCGCCGGCCCCCGGGGCCGGTGCCGCGTCCGGCCCGCGCGCCGCCGGGGCGGGAGCCGGGGAGGCGATCACCTACGCGCAGGCGGTCAACGACGCCCTGGCCGAGGAGCTGGCGCGCGACCCCCGGGTGGTGCTGATGGGGCAGGACATCGGCGTCTTCGAGGGCGCCTTCCGCACCACGCGCACGCTCCACCACCGCTGGCCGGACCGGGTGCTCGACACCCCCATCGCCGAGAGCGGCACGCTGGGCATCGCGGCCGGCGCGGCGATCCTCGGCTGGCGGCCGGTGGTCGAGATGCAGTTCGCCGACTTCATCTCCTGCGGCTTCAACCAGCTCGTCAACGTGGCCGCCAAGCTCTACTACCGTTGGCAGGTGCCGTGCCCGCTGGTGGTGCGGCTGCCCTCCGGCGGCGGCGTGGGCGCCGGGCCGTTCCACTCCCAGAACCCGGAGGGGTGGTTCGCCCACGTGCCCGGCCTCAAGGTGGTCTGTCCGGCCACCGCAGCCGACGCCAAGGGGCTGCTCAAGGCGGCGATCCGCGATCCCAACCCGGTGCTCTTCTTCGAGCACAAGTTCCTCTACCGGCGGGTCAAGCAGGTGCTGCCGGCCGGGGATCTGGTGGGAGAGATCGGCCGCGCCCGGGTGGTGCGTCCCGGCCGCCACCTGACGCTGGTGGGCTACGGCGTGAGCACCTGGACGTGCCTGGAGGTGGCGCAGGCCCTGGCGGCCGACGGCGTGGAGGCCGAGGTGGTGGACCTGCGCACCCTGGTGCCGCTGGACGAGGAGACGGTGCTCGCCTCGGTGCGCCGCACCTCCCGCGCCCTGGTGGTCCACGAGGACGTGCTCACCGCCGGCTTCGGGGCCGAGATCGCCGCCCGCCTGGCCGACGCCGCCTTCCCGTGGCTCGATGCCCCGGTGCGCCGCGTCGCCCACGCCGACCGCCCGTCGCCGTTCGCCAAGAACCTGGAGAAGGTGCTGCTGCCCACCCGCGAGAAGGTGCTCGCCGCCGCCCGCAAGCTGCTGGCGTTCTGAGGGAGCCTGTGCGAGGAAAGGGCGCCGGCGTCATGGTAGGCCGGGTCGAACCGAACAGCCCCGCGGAGCGGGCCGGCCTCCAGGTGGGTGACGTGATCAC
>DATACC010000328.1:0-4679 GCA_036259255.1 Thermoanaerobaculia bacterium
CGGTGCTGCGGCGGGTGGGGCGCTGCCCGCACCGGCCGCCGCCGCCAGGCCGGCCGCCAGCACCGGCCAGCGGGCCGTGGCCGACCTGCTGGCCGCCATGGACCGCAGCGCCGACCCGTGCAGCGACTTCTATCAGTACGCCTGCGGCGCCTGGCGCGAGGCGACGCCGCTGCCGGCCGACAAGCCGGCCTGGGTGCGCAGCTTCTCGACCATCCACGAGCGCAACCGGGAGATCCTGCGCGGCCTGATCGAGCAGGCCGCCGCCAACCCGGCGGCGAGCGCCGACCACGCCCGGGTCGGGCGCTACTACGGAGCCTGCATGGACACTGCGGCCCGCGAGAAGAAGGGCATCGAGCCGCTGGCGCCGTACCTCGCCGCCATCGCCGCCGTGGAGAACCGTGCCGACCTGATGCGCCTCACCGGCGAGCTCTACCGCCTCGGCGTCGAGCCGTTGTTCGGCTTTGGCGTGCTGCCCGACTTCCAGGACCCGGACACCGAGATCGCGCTGGCCGTCCAGGGCGGCCTCGGCATGCCGGATCGCGACTACTACCTGTCGGACGACGCCAAGAAGAAGGAGCTGATGGCGGCCTACCAGGAGCACGTGGCCGCCATGCTGCGCCTGCTCGGCGAAGAAGCCGGCCCGGCGGCCGAGCAGGCCGCCGCGGTGGTCGCCTTCGAAACCGAGCTCGCCCATGCCTCGCGCACCGCCGTCGCCATGCGCGAGATCGACCGGCTCTACAACAAGATCGACCGCGCCGGCCTGCAGAAGCTGACCCCGGAGTTGCCGTGGGACGCCTTCTTCGCCGGCCTCGGACATCCCGGCGTGCAGCCGATCAACGTCGCCACCCCGGAGTTCTTCACGGCCCTCGACGCGGCCCTGGCCGCCGCCACCCCGGAGACCCTGGCCGCCTACCTGCGCTGGCACCTGGTGGCCGCCACCGCCGAGCGGCTGCCGGAGCGCTTCGGGGAGGAGAGCTTCGCCTTCTACGGCAAGAAGCTCCAGGGCGCCCAGGAGCGCGAGCCGCGCTGGAAGCGCTGCGTCGCCGCCACCGAGGGCGCCCTCGGCGAGGTGGTGGGCCGGCTCTACGTGGAGCAGCACTTCGCCGGCGACAGCAAGCAGATCGCGCAGCAGATGATCGACGACATCGAGGCCGCCTTCGCCACGTCGCTGCCGCAGCTCGGGTGGATGGACGACGCCACCCGCGCCAAGGCCCTCGAGAAGATGCGCGCGGTCGGCAACAAGATCGGCTACCCGGAGCGCTGGCAGGACTACTCGAGCCTGACGCTGGGCGGCGACCACTTCGTCAACGCCGCGGCGGCCGCCGCCTTCGAGGTGGACGAGGCCGCCGCCAAGATCGGCAAGCCGGTGGATCCGACCGAGTGGGGCATGACGCCGCAGACGGTCAACGCCTACTACAGCGGGCTGCGCAACGAGATCGCCTTCCCGGCCGGCATCCTGCAACCGCCGTTCTTCCACCGCGACTTCCCGGCCGCCATGAACTACGGCGCCATCGGCGCGGTGATGGGCCACGAGCTGACCCACGGCTTCGACGACAAGGGCCGCAAGTACGACCCCAGCGGCCAGGTGCGCGCGTGGTGGGCGCCCCAGGTGGTGGAGCGCTTCGAGGAGCGCGCCCAGTGCGTGCGGGACCTCTACTCGGGCTACGAGGTGGAGCCGGGCGTCTCGGTGCAGGGGGCGCTGACCTCGGGCGAGAACATCGCCGACATCGGCGGGCTCAAGCAGGCCCACTCCGCCTACCGGCTGTGGAAGGAGCGCCAGGCGGCGGCCGGGGCGGCGCCGGCCCCCGCCCCGGGCGGCCTCACCGACGAGCAGCTCTTCTTCGTCGCCTTCGGCCAGGTGTGGTGCTCGGTGGCGAGCCCCGAATACGAGCGCCTGCGGGTCTCGGTGGATCCCCACTCGCCCCATCGCTTCCGGGTGCGCGGACCGGTGTCGAACAACCCGGCCTTCGCCGCCGCCTTCGGCTGCGAGGCGGGCACCCCGATGGCGCCGGCCGACCGCTGCGAGGTCTGGTAGCAGCGCCGGGACAGGAAACGGCGGGGGGCGCCCCGCTGCGGGGGGCGAGCCCCCGCTCCGGGCGATCCGGGGCGGGGGCTCTTGCTCGTTGGCCGGCCCCAGGGGTTTACGAGGTATGTACCTTCGTCTATACTCCTCGTCTCGCCGGATCGCCCGTCGATCCTTCGAGATGTTGAAACCCTACAGCAGCCGTTCTCCCGCCACGGGAGCCCCGCCGCCGCGGATCGCGTCCGCTCGGGCCGGGGCTCGCGTGCCGAGCGGGAGGCAGCGTCACCCATCTCCACGGGGAAAAAACCATGAAGAAGTACTTCACGACTCTCGCCTGCTCCGCCCTGCTCGCCGCCGGTGCCGCCTTCGCGTTCACCGCGCTGCCGGCCGATGCCGCGCCCACCTGCCCCAACGGCAAGGGCGTGCATTACGTGAGCCGGGACGTGAACCAGTGCGCCGCCATCACGTTCGTCTGCAACGACGGCTACGAGATGTTCTTCAACGAGTGTGGCTGCGGCTGCATCGCCAACTAGCCGGCAGCAGCGGGCAGCACCGGGAGCCGGGGGCGGAAACGCTCCCGGCTCTTCTCGTTTCGGGGCGCCGAGCTGCGGGATCGCCGCCCCCGCCGGCCCGGGAATCCTCCGCCCGCTCCGGGCCGTTCCACCGGACGTCTCGTCCACCGGCCTGCAGGGAAGGCCGGTGGCTCACCATAGGATGGACGGTCCATGACACCTCCCGAGCGCATCCGCAACTTCTCGATCATCGCCCACATCGACCACGGCAAGTCGACGCTGGCCGACCGCCTGCTGGAGCACACCGAGGCCCTCACCGACCGTGAGATGCAGGCCCAGGTGCTCGACGCCATGGACCTGGAGCGCGAGCGCGGCATCACCATCAAGGCCCACGCCGTGCGCCTGCGCTACCGCGCCAAGGACGGCAAGGACTACGTGTTCCATCTCATCGACACGCCCGGCCACGTCGACTTCTCCTACGAGGTGTCGCGCAGCCTCGCCGCCTGCGAGGGGGCGCTGCTGGTGGTCGACGCCGCCCAGGGGGTGGAAGCGCAGACGCTGGCCAACGCCTACCTCGCGGTGGAGAACGAGCTCGAGCTGCTGCCGGTGATCAACAAGATCGACTTGCCCCAGGCCGACCCGGAGCGCATCCAGGAGCAGATCGAGTCGGTCGTCGGCATCGATGCCTCCCGCGCCGTGCTCACCTCGGCGAAGCAGGGCATCGGCATCGACGAGGTGCTGGAGCGCATCGTCAGCGACCTGCCGCCGCCCCAGGGCGATCCGGACGCGCCCCTGAAGGCGCTGCTGTTCGATTCCTGGTACGACCCGTACCGCGGCGTCGCCTGCCTGGTGCGGGTGATCGACGGCACGCTGCGTCCCGGCGAGCGTATCCAGTTCATGGCCTCCGGCCGCACCTACGAGGTGGACGAGCTCGGCACCTTCACGCCGAAGGCGGTGCCGGTGGACTCGCTGTCGGTGGGGGAGGTGGGCTTCGTCTACGCCGGCATCAAGGACCTGATCCAGGCCCAGATCGGCGACACCATCACCCACCCGAAGCGACCCACGGCGGCCGCCTTCCCCGGCTTCCAGGAGGTCATGCCGATGGTGTTCGCCGGCCTCTACCCGGTGAGCGCCGACGATTACGAGGACCTGCGCGACGCGGTGGACAAGCTGCGCCTGAACGACGCCTCGTTCAGCTACGAGCCGGAGTCCTCCGCCGCCCTCGGCTTCGGCTTCCGCTGCGGCTTCCTGGGGCTGCTCCACATGGAGATCATCCAGGCCCGGCTCGAGCGCGAGTTCGACCTCGAGCTGATCACCACGGCGCCCTCGGTGCGCAACGTGGTGCACACCACGGACGGCAAGTCGATGGAGATCGACACCCCGGCCAAGCTGCCGCCGCCGGTGAAGATCGACTATCTCGAGGAGCCCTACATCCGCTCGACGATCCTCACCCGGGCCGACTTCGTGGGCGGCATCCTGGCCCTGGCGGAAGACCGCCGCGGCGAGCAGCGCAAGCTCGAGTACCTCTCCACCGACCGGGTGCTGATCGAGTACGACTTCCCCCTGGCCGAGGTGATCCACGATTTCTACGACCGCCTGAAATCGGTATCCCGCGGCTACGCCTCCTTCGACTACCAGCTCCTCGGCAACCGCCGCAGCGAGCTGGTGAAGCTCGACATCCTGGTCAATGGCGAGCCGGTGGACGCCCTATCGCTGATCGTCCACCGCGACAAGGCGTACGACCGCGGCAAGGCCCTGGTCGAGAAGATGAAGGAGCTGATCCCACGCCAGATGTTCGAGGTGGCGATCCAGGCCGCCATCGGCACCCGCGTGATCGCCCGCGAGACGGTGCGCGCCCTCGGCAAGAACGTGGTCGCCAAGTGCTACGGCGGCGACATCAGCCGCAAGCGCAAGCTGATCGAGAAGCAGAAGGAGGGCAAGAAGCGGATGAAGCGCGTAGGGCGGGTGGACATCCCGCAGGAGGCCTTCCTGGCGGTGCTGAGCGTCGATTAGGGCCCGGGTCGGCGGGGTGGCGTCTCGCAGCCGCTCATGTCGTTCGGCTCGGAGGAGCAGAAGCAGAAGTGGCTGCCGCTCGTGGCCAAGGACCACATCTCGGCGTTCCTGCTCACCGAGCCCGACGTCGG
>DATACC010000329.1:0-36981 GCA_036259255.1 Thermoanaerobaculia bacterium
CGCCGCGCCGGGGCCACCCTGGCGGCCGGCGCCGCCGCCACCCTGCTGCTCGCCCCCGTCTTCGACCTCGACGGGCTCGCCCTCACGCTCGCCTGGTGCGCCCACGCGGTGGTGCTCGCCCTCGCCGCCGCCGCCACGGCCCTGCCGGTGCTCGCCGCGGCCGCCGGGCTCGCCGCGGCGCTCACCAGCGGTCACCTGGCCCTCCGGCCGGACCTCCACTACCCGCGGGCGGACGCGCTGCCGATCCTCAACCGCCTGCTCGTCGCCTACGGTCTGCCCGCCGCCGCCTTCGGGGCGCTGGCCTGGTTGCGGCGCCCGGAGCCAGCGCAGCCGCCGCGACGGCTGCCCCGTCTCCTGGCCGCCGTCGCCCTGCTGCTCATCGCCCTGCTGCTCGCCCTCGAGATCTGGCACCTCGCCCACCCGAGCGGTCTGCGGGCGGCCGCCCGGCTGCCGGAGATCGCGGGGATCGTCGCCGCCTGGCTCGCCCTGGCCGTGCTGCTGGTCGAAGGCGAGCGGCGCTGGCCGGGCTGGCCCTTCGGCTCCGCCGCCGACGCGCTCGCCGCGATCACCGTTCTGGTGGCGGGGATCGGCCTGGGCATCGCCGTCAACCCGGCGATCAACGATGGAGTGCTGGCGCTGCCGGGGGCGCGCCGGCTGCTGCTCGCCTACGGCGCACCGGCCGCGCTCCTCGCCCTGTGGGCGTCCCGCCGCGGCCGAGCGGCGGACCGGGGCGCCGGCGTGCTCGCCGCGGCGGCGGGAATCGCCGCCCTCGGCCTTGCCTTCCTGCTCGTCAACCTCGAGGTGCGCCACCTCTTCCACCCGCAGCGCCTGCTGCTCGGCACCGGCACCACCGGCACCCTCGAGCACTACGCCTACTCCGCCGCCTGGCTGCTGTTCGGCGCCGTGCTGATGACGGCCGGCATCTGGCGGCGCCGGCGCATCCTGCGCTTCTCTGCCCTGGCGGTGCTGGCGCTCGCCGTGCTCAAGGTGTTCCTCTACGACACGGCCACCCTGTCGGACCCGTTCCGGGTGCTCTCCTTCCTCGGCCTCGGCATCTGCCTGCTGGCGCTGGCCGGGCTCTATCAGCGGCTGGAGGCGAAGGCGCCGCCGAGCTGAGATCTGTGGCCGGAAATCTTCCGCGAAGCTTCGCGGCTTCAGCCGTCGGCCGGCGACGGCAGCGGGGCGAGGGTCTCGGGCCGGAAGGAACTCGCGAAGCTCCGCCGGCGGCCGTCGAAGGGGTCGTCGAAGGCGAGCCCCACGGCCACCAGGCGCAAGGGGTGGGCGACGTCGTCGGGCGCCTCCGGCAGGAGCCGCGGGTAGAAGCGGTCGCCGAGGATCGAAAGGCCGAGCGAGGCGAGGTGGATGCGAAGCTGGTGCTTCTTGCCGGTGGACGGCCGCAGCCGGAAGCGGCCGAGGCCGCCGCCCTGCACCACCAGCTCGATCCGCGTGCGGGCGTTCGGCGTGCCGGGCACCTCGCGCATGCGGAAGAACGGCTCGCCGGCAACCAGCCGGCTCGCCACGTCCCAGGCCACCTCGGCCGGCGGAGAGCGAACGGTGGCGAGCGCTGCGTACTCCCGTTCGACCTCTCCCGCCGCGAACAGGCCGCCGTAGGCCGCCGCCGTCGCGCGGTCCCGCGCCAGCAGCACGAGGCCGGACGTCGCCCGATCCAGCCGGTGGACCGGGTGGAGGCCTTCGACCCCGAGCTGCCGCTCGACGAGGTAGAGCAGGCAGCGCCGCACGAACGGCCCCGACGGCACCACGGGCTGGAACGGCGGCTTGTCGGCGACCACCAGGCGCTCGTCGGCGTGCAGGATCGCCACCGGCGCCGGCCACTCCGCCTCGCCCGCGACCTCCCGGAAGTATGCCACCCGCCGGTGCTCCGCGGCCGGCGCCGACACGGCGAGGGGCCGCCTCTGCTCGTCGAGCACCAGCCCGCGGGCGAACCGCTGGCGCCAGGTCTCGGGGCCGACGTGGGGAAACCGCTCGACCAGCACGTCGAGCACGGTGGAGGACGGATCGGCCGGCGAGTCGGCGCGCGGCGCCAGCGTCGCCCAGGAGGGCCGCGGCGCGGGTCCGCCCGCCGCATCCACGGCCGCGGCCTCGTCAGCTCCCATGCCCCGATCCTCCCACGCCCCGACCGCCGCCCCGGCTCCCCCAAGACGGCAACCGGCGAGCGTCTCCAACCGGTGAGGCGGCCGGGGAAGCTCGGTGAGGACCCTTCCCGCAAGCCGAACCGAGCTTTCCCCGGTCGCCGGCCCCGGTCCTTCACGAGCAGGCAGCCCCCGGGCGGCCAGGGCAACGGCGTTAAGATCCCCGCCATGCGAGTGGGGGTGGTGTCTGACACGCACGGGATCTTGCGGCCCGAGGTTCCCGCGCTGCTGGCCGGCTGCGACGCCATCCTGCACGCCGGCGACGTGGGCCACCCGGCCATCCTGACGCAGCTCGCCGCCATCGCCCCGGTCTCGGCGGTGCGCGGCAACGTCGACACCGCCGGCACCCTGGCCCGGCTGCCGGACAACCTGGCCGGCGAGTTGGCCGGGCTGCGCTACCGCATGGTGCACCGCCGCGAGGACGTCGGCGCGCGCTGGAGCGCCGAGCACGACCTGCTGGTGTTCGGCCACTCCCACCGCCCGGAGCTCGAATGGCGCGGATCGTGCCTGCTGCTCAACCCGGGCTCCTGCGGCCAGCGGCGCTTCCGCCTGCCGCTGACCCTCGCCTTGCTGACGATTCGCGACGGCCGGCTCACCCCCGAGATCCTCGCCGTCGAATGATCTTCCAACCACCCCCGACATCCGAACCACCGCAACCGATCCCGGAGACGACCAACTTGCTCCTTCGCCGCCCCACCGCCGTCCTCGCCCTCGCCCTCGCCGTCCTCGCCACCGCCGGCGACGCCGCCGCCTCCGGCTACGGCCGGTTCCAGTTCGGCGGCCGCGCCACCGCCCAGGCGGGCGCCTTCACCGCCCGCGCCGCCGATCCCTCGGCCGTCTACTACAACCCGGCCGCCATCACCCGCCTCGAAGGCATGCAGCTCCAGGGCGGCCTCGACTTCAGCAACGCCACCGACGAGTACGAGAGCGACACCGCCGGCTCGTTCGCCGCCGACCACTCGATCCAGTTCCCGCCGTCGCTGTTCTTCACCTGGAAGGACGACACCAGCCCGTGGGCCGTCGGCCTCGGCGTCGATGCCGCCCAGTGGTACCGGGCGGACTGGGACCCGGCGCTGTTCCCGCCGCGCTTCAACACGCGACTGATCGACCTCGAGCTGTGGGAGGTCCACCCCGTGGCGGCCTACGACTTCGCCAACGGCTGGAGCCTGGGCGGCGGGGTGCGGTACTTCTTCGGGAGCTTCGAGCAGGGGGTCAACGCGGTGGTCGAGACGCCGGGCACCGGAGGCGTGCTGTTCCCGGCCGAGATCATGATCGATGCCGACACCGACGTCGACGGCTACGGCTTCGACCTCGCCGCCCACTTCGCGGACACCCTGTGGGGCTTCGGCGTCGTCTATCGCACCAGCGTCGAGGTGGACGGCAGCGGCGACGTGAGGCGTACCATCCGCGACGCGCCGGTGGACCCGGTGGCCGACGCCGCCCTGCGCGACCAGCTCCCCACCACCTCCGCGAGCCAGGGCCTCGACCTGCCGTGGGAGCTCGCCACCGGCTTCTGGTTCTCGCCCTACCCGGAGCTGCGCACCGAGATCGACCTCGTCTACACCGGCTGGTCGGAGTTCGAGCAGACCTTCGGGCCGCGTCCAGCCGGCGCCACCACCGACGTTCAGCGCAGCGGCTGGGACGACACCATCAGCCTGCGCCTGGGACTCGAGGGCGACGTCACCGACCGCCTGGCGCTGTCGGCCGGCTTCGGCTGGGAGCCGTCGCCGGTGCCGAACGCCCGGGTCGACCCGGCCTTCTTCCGGGGGGACGCGCTGGTCTACGCCGCGGGGCTGTCCTACTCCTTCCCGCAGATCTCCTTCGACCTGGGCTACGCGTTCCACGACCACGACGACGTGACGGTGGGCGGACAGGAGCCGGGCCAGCCAGGGGTGGAGGGCACCTACTCGAGCCGCGAGCAGGTGTGGTCGGCCTCGGCGCGCTGGCGGTTCTGAGCCGGCACGCCGGCCGGCGCGAGGTCGCGCGACGGAGCCGCGGGCGGGGGCGCCGCGGCGCCTTCGCTCAGTGGTAGGAGCGCAGTTCCTTGATCGACGCGAGGGGCATCGCCCGGGCCCACTCGGCAGCCTTCTCGTCGCCCATGGTGAGCCGCTCGAGGAACTGCACCGCCTCGTCGCGCTCGCGGAACAGGCGGAAGATGAAGGTGTGGCCGGCCGGCGCCGTGAAGTAGGTGAAGCTCTTGGCGCCGTCGGACAGGTCGAACCCCAGGTTGCTCTCGCCGTTGACGCCGACGCAGGCGACGCCGATGGCGCGGCTGGCCAGCGCCAGGGCCTTCAGCGAATCCTCGTACTCGGCGAGCTCCTCGCGCGACAGCGGCGAGTGCAGCAGCGCGATGCGCGACCCGTCCTCCTCCGCCAGCAGGTTGTAGTGCACGTCGCGGCGGTCCATGGCGTCCTTGGTCTCGGCCGTCATCACGAACACGTCGTCGGTGCCGCGCACCTTGTAGGCGACGGCGAACAGGTCGTCGTCGATCTGGGGGAAGATCTCGGAAAGGATGTTCTCGTCCTCCACCGTGAAGTAGTAGAGGGGCTTCATGGCGCGTCGCGAGGTCATGGAAAAGGCTGCCTCCTGCATGCTGGCCGGGCGACCCGCGGGTCGGTGGCCGATGACTGGGTGATCGGGAGCGAGCGGGGTCGGCGACGGCACCATGGCCGCGCGGCGGGATCCGCGCTCGAACCTATCGCAACGCGCCGGAGGCGCCAATGCTTCCCGTCACCGGCTTACCTTCACCGCTTGCCTTCACCGGTCGCCCGCCCCCCGCTCCTCCAGGCCGTGCCCCGCGGCGCCGTGGCCCTCCGGACGGTGGAGGCCCGCCGGCTCCGGCGGGCGCTCGCGGCGCCGCGGCGCGACCACTGCCCCGAGCACCAGCCCCGCGGCGAACCCGCCGAGGTGGGCACCGTTGTCGATCCCCGGCGCCGAGAAGCCGAGCACCACGTTGAGGCCGGCCCAGAAGAGTAGCTGGAAGAGCAGCGACCGCGCCTGCGGGCGCAGCCGGTCGCGCCGCAGCGCCAGGAAGGTGACGAGGGCCCCCAGGACGCCGAAGATCGCGCCGGAAGCCCCGGCGCTCACCCGCTGGGTTCCCTCGAGGGTGAACACCAGGCTGGCGAAGGAGCCGGTCAGCCCGCTGACGAAGTAGACCACCGCCAGGCGCGCCGAGCCGAGCCAGACCTCGAACAGGCCGCAGAGCTGGTAGAGGGCCCAGGCGTTGACCACCAGGTGCACGACGCCGATGTGGAGGAACATGCTGGCCAGCAGGCGCCACCACGCGCCGTCGAGAGGCCACCGGTTGGCGCCGAGCTGCAGCAGGACCGCCTGGTTGGTGGAACCGCCGGCGAGCGTCTCGAGCACGAAGACGAGGACGATGGCGGCCAGCAGCACGCCGGTCAGCGGCGCGCGTCGCAGGATCGAGAGCACTCTGGAGGAGCCTTCGCCGCCGGCCTACTGGGCCATGCGGGCCGCGCTGTCGGCCAGGTAGGCGTCGAGTTGGCGCCGGTCGTCGGCGGTGAGGCGCTCGGCGGGGAGCACGTAGGTGTCGCCGACCGCGGGCAGCGGCACCTGCACGGTGGAGAACCCGGCTTCGACGCCGGAGCAGTCGATCTCCACCATCGGCAGCATGCGCAGCGACTCGCACAGGGCGCCGAAGCGCCCGGCGAGCTGGCTCTTCACCGCCACCGGCACCCGCTCCGGCATCTCGACGGGAGTGATCTCGTAGTCCTCGCCGGCGCGCACCACCCGCACCCGGCCGCGGACGGTGCGCGTCTGCGGCGGGATCACCACCTCGTCGGTCAGACGGCTGACGGAGCCGCCGAGGTCGAGGTCCGCCACCAGCGTGCCGCCGCCGGTGAAGTCGGCCAGGAACTCGGCCCAGTGGGTGCCGTCGGCGAGCGGCGCCAGGCGCACCCTGTGGGTGCGCAGGGTGAGCCGGTTGTCCGGCGAGCGCAGGTGCACCTTCATATCGCCCTGGGTGACCGGCGCCATCACGGCGCCGGGCTGGCGGTAGGTGTCGTTGAACAGCGGGAAGGTGAAGTCCACCGCGTCGGCCGGCTGGGCGGCCGCCGACGAGGTGACGCCCGCGAGCGCCCCGCCCACGGCCACGGCGGCCAGCACGGCGGCGGCGAGGAGATCCGGATGCGGTCGGCGGCTCATCGGTAGTAGCCCTTCGGTGCCCGCGCGGAGACGCCGCGGCGCAGCACCCTCACCTCCACCGGCCGGAACTCGCCGGCGGTGGGCGGCTCGTCGGGAGCATACGCCAGCAGGTAGCGGCTGCGCAGCTCGTTCTCGATCTCGTCGTAGACGCCGGCCAGCTCCCCCAGCGTGCCGGAGAGCTCGTCGGCCTTGGAGATGAAGAAGCTGCGGCCGCCGGTCGCCGCCGCCAGCTGTTCGAGCTTGCCGCGCAGCAGGATCTGGGTGCGGCCGACGCCCAGGCCGATGGTGTAGACGGCCACGCCGGCGCGGCGGGCGTACTCGAGAGCGTCGTCGAACTCCAGGCTGCTCGTCGTGTCGTCGCCGTCGGACAGCAGCACCAGCGCCTTCTGCCCCTCGAGGCCGCGGAACAGGTAGAGCGAGCGCACGATGGCGTCGTGCAGCGCGGTGGCTCCCTGGGCCCGCAGGCCCTGGAGGGCCCCGGAGACCGCCTCCACGTCGTCGGTCGGCGGCATCAGCAGGTTCACCCGGTCGTCGAAGGCCACCGCGAAGCTCTGATCGCTGGGGCGGATCACGTCGCGCAGGAACTCCTGGGCGGCGCGCTGGGCCTCGACCAGCGAGGAGGTCATGGAGCCCGACGTGTCGATCAGCATTCCCACCGTGAGCGGCAGGTTGCGGACCTCCTCGAAGCGCGCCAGGGTCTGGGGGCGCCCCTGCTCCAGTACCTCGAAGTCCTCCGCGCCCAGGCCGCTGACCGGTTCCCCCCGGCCGTCGACGGCGGAGGCGTAGAGCTCGACCAGCGAGACGTCCAGCTCCTCGACGAAGCCGGGAGCGTTGAGGAAGCGCACGTCCTCGGCCTGCGAGCCGTCGTCGAGGAACGCGATGACGGTGAGGTAGGCGATCTCGTCGCCCGAGGGCACCTGCACCGTGGTGCGCCACGGCGGCGCCTCCAGGCTCGCCAGCACGGCGTCGTTGAGCCGGAACTCGACCCGCTCGACGCGGCGGCCGTCGGGCACCGTGACCTCGGCGTGGGCCGGGACCTCCCCGTGGACGCGGGCGCCCCGGGGCGGCTCCACCACCAGGACCCGCAGGCGCCCTCGTGGCTGGTTGAGCACGACCTGGTCGGCGGCCACCAGGTCGCCCTCGGCGTCGTACCCCTCCACCCGGATCACCTGCTCGCGGGGGAAGCGGGCGAGGCGCAGCTCGGCCGAGTAGGGCGGCCGGTTGCGGCTGAGCTGGGGCTCGCCGTCGACCAGGAAGGCGACCCTGGCGATGCGCTCGCCGGTGACCAGCGCCTGGGCCCGCCACAGGCCGAGCACGACGTCGTCGCTCGGCGGCAGCAGGGTCACGGTGTCCGCCGTCGAGCGGGACGGGTCACCGCCGAGATCGCCGGCGACCACCTGCACGCCCGGCGCCGGGGCGGGCAGCGGCTGCGGCTCCGGCGGCACGCGGAAGGCGAGGGCGGAGCGCCTCGCGGCGCCGCTCACCTCGTCGCGCACCGTGAGGCGCAGCAGGTAGTCGAGGCCGGGGCGCAGGGGGCGGTCGACCACCAGGTCCAGCGGCTCCTCGCCGCCGGCCCGCGGGCGGAAGCGGGCGCGGAAGGTGTCGTGCACCCGGCCGCCCTGCTCGAGCAGGCCCTCGACCAGCAGCCGCAGCTCGTGATCGCCGCTCTCGCCGGCGAGCTCGGCAACCGGCTCGTCGAGGGGCGTGCCGAAGGCGGGGGCGGCGGCTTCGACCACCGACGTGGGCTCCGGCGTGGCCGCCGGCAGGGCTCCGGAATCGGGCGGCAGGGACACCACCACCCGGGTCACCACGAGCTGGCCGTGCCGCTCCGGGAAGAACACCCGGGCGTCGCCCAGCGCGAGGCGCGGCGGCTCCGGCGGCGCCGGGGTGGCCGCCGCCCGGGCCGCCCAGGCGGCGAGATCGGTGGGGGCGGCGAGGTAGGCCTGGTAATCCTCGGCCCGCGGCCGGTCCTCGCGGTAGCCGGTGAGCGCCAGCACGCCGGTGGCCTCCTCCACCCGGCGGGTCTCCTTGCACGCCGTCAGGTCGAAGCGGCGGGCGCGCATCAGACCCTCGCCCCGCAGCTCCTCCCACTGGTCGAGCCAGTACTCCATCTCGCGGCTGTACAGGGCGCGCTTGGCGTCGTGCGGCAACCACAGGCGCCACGGATCGCCCGGCGCCGGTTCGTAGACCACCACCGCCCGCACGTCGCCGGTGCTCGAGCGGCCCTCGGGGCCGTAGCGCCAGACCTCCAGCGGCTTGTAGGTGACACCGCAGTCGATCACCAGCCGCTCCACCGGGGTGCCGCGCAGGAACAGGAGCTGCCAGCGCACATCGGTGGGCGACGGGAACTCGGCCCCGCCGAGGGCGGCGCGGCGCTCGATGCCGGTGACCAGCTCGTTGTCCGGCGTCGCCGGCAGCGGATCGGCCAGGAAGCGTTCGATGAACCGCTGCCGCCCCGCCTCGTCGAGCCCCAGCAGCTCCGAGCGCTGCGCCGCGGTGAGCAGCAGGCCCGGGCCGTCCTGGAGGAAGGCGCGCTGCTCCTCGGGCCAGCCCAGGGGGCCCTGCGGCCGCAGGCCGCGGTCGGCGGCGGCCTGGGCGGCGGCGGGACCCGCGAAGGCGAAGGCGAGGGCGGCGGCGAGAGCGACCAGGGCGGCGAGGGCCGAGGAGGCCGGGCCGGAGCGGGCGCGGCGGGAGGCGGCGCGGTCAGCGGTTCGAGGCATGGGGGCTACTCCCGGGCGTCGACGCGGCGGGCGAGCTCGAGATCCTTCTCGGTCAGGCCGCCGGCGTCGTGGGTGGTGACCGCCAGGCGCACGCGGTCGTAGCGGATGTCGACGTCCGGATGGTGGCCGAGGGCCTCCGCCACCTCGGCCACGTAGGCCACGAAGGCGACGGCGGCGCGGAAGCTCGCGTGGCGGTAGGTGCGGGCGATCACGTCTCCCTCGCGCTGCCAGCCCGGCAGAGCGGCCAGGCCCTCGTGCAGCGCGTCGTCGTCCAGTTTCGGCATCGGCTCTCCTTTCGCGGGGTCGCTCGGGGCGCCGCGCGGCGCCGCTCGGCGCGGGCTCGCTGGCGCTCGGTCCTCGGCGCCCACAACACGCGGCGGGCGGCGCCGCTTCCAGGGCGCTCCGGCGCGGCTCCTGGCGCGCCTCGTTCGACTCTCGTACGCCGCAGGCCTCTCCAAGATTTGTACCCGCCTGCGCCAGGGGCTACACTGGCCTGCCGACGAGCTCCCCCGAGCCGCGACGACACCATGCCACAACTGCGCCGCAACGAACCGATTCGCGCCTGGGAAGCGGGCGACACCGTCCAGGGATTCGTCCTGGTGACGAAGAAGGAGGTGCGCCAGGACCGCAACGGCCGCTCCTACCTGGACGTCGAAGTCGCTGATTCCACGGGCCGGATGATCTCCAAGGTGTGGGCCGACAGCGCCGCCCTGGGGGCGAGTTGGGAGGCCCACGATTTCGTGGCCATCCGCGGCCTGGTCAAGAACTATCGCGACCAGCTCCAGCTCTCGATCGACGATTGCCGGGTGGCCGGGGACGAGGACCGCCGCTACGGCTTCGACCCGTCGCTGCTGGTGCCGTCCACCCGCGAGGACATCGCCGATCTCTGGCGGCGTCTCGACCGGGCGCTGGCCACCATCCGCCGGCCGGAGCTCCAGCGCCTCGCCCGCCACGCCCTGGAGGTCTACGGCGCCCGGCTGCGCGAGCACCCGGCGGCCAAGACGATCCACCACGCCTACCGCGGCGGCCTGCTGGAGCACGTCACCTCGATGGCGGAGCTGGCGGTCAAGGTGTGCTCCCACTACCGCCAGGCGGACGCCGACCTGGTGCTGGTGGGTGTGCTGTTCCACGACCTCGGCAAGACCCGCGAGCTCGGCGCCATGCCGGCCAACGACTACACGCTGGAGGGCCGCCTGATCGGCCACGTGGTGATCGGCCGCGACCTGCTGCGCGACGCCTGCCGGGAGCTCGGCGACATCCCTCCCGACGTGCAGATGCACCTGGAGCACCTGGTGCTCTCCCACCAGGGCAAGCTCGAGTACGCCTCGCCGGTGGAGCCGATGACCGCCGAGGCCCTGGTGCTCTCCTTCATCGACGACCTCGACTCGAAGCTCAACCAGCTCGTCGGTGCCGCCGAAGAGGGTCCGGGGCTGCGCTGGGTCAAGGGTCTCGGCCGCTACGTCTACCTCGGCGACGGCAGCAACCCCACGCCCGAGCGGGTGGAGGCCGAGGCGGCAGAGGACTGCGAGGAGGTGGAGGTGAGCGACGGCGGCGCGGCCAAGGTCTCGGTGACGGTGGAGCGCACGGTCGCCATCGAGGCCCGCGGGACGCCGGGCGGCGGCTCCCCCGCCGGCACCGGCGACGACCCGGCCCCCGACCCCGGCCCGCCCTCGGTCCGCACGCTGTTCGATTGACCGTCCTTCACCGCGCGACGCGCCCCTCGGCCGTGCAGGGGATCGGCCGCCGGTGACCATCACGAGGAAGAGCCCCGCTCCGGCCCCGGGTGCTCCGGCGCCGGCGGCAAGGCTCGGGGACCCGGCCTCGCGGCCGTGGAGCTCCGTCTAGCTCGAGGACCCGCACTCGCCGGGGGTCCAGAACAGGACCTCGCAGCGGGCGAAGCAGGCGTTGCTGTAGGTCTCGCCGTTGCAGCCGCACACCGGGTCATAGATCAACGCGCAGACGCAGTCCCGGTCCTGCAGCGGCGGCGGCACCTCGCAGGCTTGGGCGAGCCGGGTCGCCTCGGCCACCGGCTGGAGCTCGGCCGCGCGAGGGGCGGCGTCGCAGAGGGCGGCCGGAGCGGTGGCTTCGGCCGGGTGCGGGTCGGCCGGCGCTTCGGCGGCGGCCGGCAGGGCGATCAGGGCGAGAAGGGCGAACAGGATGGCAGTCGTCTTCTTCATGGTGTTCCTCCTGAGGGGATCGAGTCGTGCCTGCCGGCGGGACCACGCGTCCGCGCCGGGAGCGGGGCCGTGAGGCCGGGAACGAGCCGCGCTCCGGCCGCCCGCGGTCGTGGCGGGTGCCGGCGGCGCGGCTCACGGTACGGCCGGACGGCCGTCCCGTCCTGGCGCTCGGCTAGGCCTCGATGCCGCCGTCGCAGGCGCCCTCGCTCCAGGAGCGGACCTCGCAGCTCGCGAAGCAGGAGTTGCTGTAGGTGACGCCGTTGCAGCCACAGACCGGATCGAAGATGAGCGGACAGATGCAGTCCTCGTTGCGCTGCTGCGGCGGCAGCTCGCAGGCGTGGCCACGGTTCGGCAGGTCGGCCGGCGGGCCCTGCAGCTCGAGGGCGGCCGGGGCGAGGTCGCAGACGGCGGGCGCCGGCGTGGCCTCGCTGGCGGCCGGAGTGTCGGCGGCAGCCGGCAGGGCGATCAGGGCGACGAGCGCGAACAGGGTGGCGAATGTCTTCTTCATGGGGAACTCCTAGGTGAGGGTCGAGAGGTCTCTGTGCTGTCGGTCCGGACCACACGTCCGGTCCGGGTAGGGCGTCTCCGACGGCTCGCCGCCACGGGCCCGTCTGGCGGCGGGGGCGGGGACGCTGCGAGACGCGCCGTCACCCCGTCGGGCGACGCCGCGCGTACTTCCCGATTCCATGCAAGGCACACTCCACGACATGCCGATTCACGGACTCCCTCAGAGACTCCGAGCAGCACGCTTCCGCCGCCGCTGACGCGCCGACGGGTGTGTAAATCCTGCCGGTGCAGCCGGGCCTGCCGGTGCGCTCGCGCCTGCCGCTGCCGGTTCGGACGCGGAGGTCCGCCGGCGCCTGCCGAACCTCTCTTCGCCGCAGCACGGCAACGGCACCAAGGCAAGGCTCTTGCACTCCTCGCCTTGCAAGCTGCACCAGCCTCGCGGGAGCGGGGAGCGCGGGCGGCTCTCCTCGGCGGCCGCCGGCCGACCTTCCTGCCGCAATGCGGCAAGAGACGGCTCGAGGAAGAGCCCGAGGAAGCAGGGGCCGCCCCACACGATCACGAAGACGAAGAAGGAGCCGCCATGGCACAGTCGAGGAGCGCACAGGAGATCGCCCGGTCCTGGTCCGAGGATCCGCGCTGGCAGGGCATCGAGCGCACGTACACGGCCGAGGACGTGGTGCGGCTGCGGGGAACGGTGGTCGAGGAGTGCACCCTCGCCCGCCTCGGAGCCGAGCGGTTGTGGGAGCTACTGCACAGCGAGGACTACGTCCACGCCCTGGGGGCACTGACCGGCAACCAGGCGGTGCAGATGGTGCAGGCGGGGCTCGCCGCCATCTACGTCAGCGGCTGGCAGGTGGCCGGCGACGCCAACCTGGCCGGCGAGACCTATCCGGACCAGAGCCTCTACCCCGCCGACAGCGCGCCGCGGCTGGTGCGGCGCATCAACAATGCGCTGCTGCGCTGCGACCAGATCGACCACGCCGCGGGCCGCGACGCCGTCCGCTGGCTGGTGCCGATCGTCGCCGACGCGGAGGCTGGCTTCGGCGGCAACCTCAACGCCTTCGAGCTGATGAAGGCGTTCCTCGCCGCCGGCGCCGCCGGCGTCCACTTCGAGGACCAGCTCTCGAGCGCCAAGAAGTGCGGTCACATGGGCGGCAAGGTGCTGGTGCCGACCCGCGAGTTCCTCGAGAAGCTCCAGGCGGCGAGGCTGGCGGCGGACATCCTGGACGTGCCCACCCTGCTGGTGGCGCGCACCGACGCCAACAGCGCGAACCTGCTGACCAACGACGTCGACGAGCGCGACAGGAAGCACATGACGGGCGAACGCACCGTCGAGGGCTTCCACCGCACCCGCGGCGGGCTCGAGGTGGCGATCGAGCGCGGCCTCTCCTACGCGCCCTTCGCGGACCTGCTGTGGTGCGAGACCTCGGAGCCGAACCTCGACGAGGCGCGCCGTTTCGCCGAGGCGATCCACGAGCGCTTCCCGGGCAAACTCCTGGCCTACAACTGCTCGCCGTCGTTCAACTGGGCCCGCAAGCTCGACGCCGGGACCATCGCGACGTTCCAGCGCGAGCTCGGCGCCATGGGCTACAAGTTCCAGTTCGTGACGCTCGCCGGGTTCCACGCGCTCAACCTGTCGATGTACGAGCTGGCGCGGGGCTACGCCGAGCGCGACATGGCTGCGTACTCCGAGCTCCAGGACCGCGAGTTCGCCCTGGAGCGGGACGGCGACTACCGGGCGGTGAAGCACCAGAGCTTCGTGGGTGCGGGCTACTTCGACGACGTGGCCCAGGTGGTGGCCGGCGGCGCCAGCTCGACCACGGCGCTGGCCGGCTCCACCGAGGAGGAGCAGTTCCACAAGGCCCGTTGAGCACCGCGAGAGCCGCAAGAGCCGACTGAGAGAGAGGGAGAGCGAGATGACGAAGACGATCCGGGTCGATGGCCCGCCGAGCGAGCGCTACGACGAGATCCTCACCCGCGAGGCGCTGGAGTTCCTCCACGGCCTGCACCATCACTTCGAGGCGGCGCGCCGTTCGCTGCTGACGATGCGCGAGGAGCGCGAGGAGGACCTGTCGCGCGGCGTCGGCCCCGGCTTCCTGCGCGAGACCGCCGCGGCACGGGAGGGCGACTGGCTGGTGGCTCCCGCGCCGCGGGACCTCGAAGACCGGCGGGTGGAGATCACCGGCCCGGTGGAGCGCAAGATGATGATCAACGCGCTCAACTCCGGCGCCCGCGTCTTCATGGCCGACTTCGAGGACGCCAACTCCCCCACCTGGGCCAACACCATCGAAGGGCAGATCAACCTGCGCGACGCGGTGCGCCGGGAGATCGAGCTCACCACCCCCGAGGGCAAGCGCTACGAGCTGGCGGACGAGACGGCCACCCTGGTGGTGCGCCCCCGCGGCTGGCACCTGGTGGAGCGCCACCTGCGCCACGGCGACGACGCGCTGTCGGCGAGCCTGGTGGACTTCGGCCTCTATTTCTTCCACAACGCCAAGGCGCTGCTGGAGCGCGGCAGCGGCCCCTACTTCTACCTGCCGAAGCTCGAGAGCCACCGCGAGGCGCAGCTCTGGGACCGGGTGTTCACCCACGCCCAGCGCGAGCTCGGCATCCCCCACGGGACGATCCGCGCGACCGTGCTGGTCGAGACGATCACGGCGGCCTTCGAGATGGAGGAGATCCTCTACGAGCTGCGCGATCACGCGGCGGGGCTCAACGCCGGGCGGTGGGACTACATCTTCAGCATCATCAAGAAGTTCCGTTGGCAGAAGGAGGCCCTGCTGCCGGACCGCGGCCAGGTGACGATGGGGGTGCCGTTCCTGCGCGCCTATACCGAGCTGCTGGTGCGCACCTGCCACAAGCGGGGCGCCCACGCCATCGGCGGCATGGCGGCGTTCATCCCCAACCGGCGCGAGCCGGAGGTCACCGAGCGGGCGATCCGCAAGGTGACGGAGGACAAGGAGCAGGAGGCCGCGGCCGGCTTCGACGGCACCTGGGTGGCCCACCCGGACCTGGTGCCGGTGGCCCGCGAGGTGTTCGATCGCCACCTCGGCGAGCTCCCGCACCAGAAGCATCGCCTGCGCGAGGAGGTGGCGGTCACCGCCGACGAGCTGACCGACTTCCGCATCGCCGGCGGCGAGATCACGGAGGCCGGCGTGCGCCAGAACGTCTCGGTGGCGCTGCGCTACCTGGACGCCTGGCTGCAGGGCACGGGCGCGGCGGCGATCGACAACCTGATGGAGGACACGGCGACGGCGGAGATCTCCCGCGCCCAGCTCTGGCAGTGGCGCCGCCACCGGGCGACCCTCGCCGACGGCCGCACCTTCGACGCCGAGCTGTACCGCACGATCCGCGACGAGGAGCTCGACCGCGCCGGCGGCCCCACCGAGCGCTACCTCGGCCACGCCGCCGAGATCCTCGACGAGCTGGTGCTCACCGACGACTTCGTGCCGTTCCTGACGCTGCTGGCCTACCCGCGGCTGGGGTAAATTGAAAGCGCCCCTGGAACCCCACCAAATCAGTGATTCGCCCCTGGACGAGAAACGGGCTAAAGCGGCGGATACTTGACCTCAGGAGCTAGGAACCATGGCCCCACAACAGCGTCCACCAAGCCGTCCTGCCGTGGAGTACACGCCTCTCGAGGTCGGCAGGGTCTTTCCCGCTCAAGAGCCTGCGACGGTATCTGTGGTGCACTTTCCTAGTCGCCGCGCCGAGTCTGCAGGCCATGGGAAAGCTCAATCTCAAATGGGCCGCGCGCAGTAAGAGGCCCCGGAGTCTCCCGCCGCCGCTGCTTCGACACGGGGTGGTGGTGCTCAGCACGATCCGGCCGATTCCTCCGGCGCCACCAGCCTCGCCAGGGCGCCAGCTGCCCGCTCTGCGCTCCACCACGGCCCACCCGAGGAGCCCTCGCGATTCGAGCGCAGTGCGGCGGCACAGGCTGTCAGCTCGGCGGCCGCCACCGGTTCCAGGCGATGGACCGCTTGCACCGAGACGGCCGCGATCAGCTCCCCGAGTTGCACCAAGTCGCGGGAGCGCGAGCGGCCCGCCCCGCCGAAGTCGACCAGCACCGGCTCGAGGTCCGCGCGGCGCACCAACACGTTGTCCGACTTGACGTCGTTGTGCAGCACCCGGCGCTCGTGGATGTGGGCGAGCGCATCGGCGACCCGGGAGAGGGCGTGGAGGATCTGCTCCGGTGCGAGGTCGAGGAGGTCGAAGGCCAGGAGCAGCGGCACGCCCTCGACGTGGGAGAGGCAGAGCGCCGGCAGGTGTACGACGGGCGCCAGGCCGGGAGCCAGCATCCGCTCCTCCGGGGAGAGCTCCAGCCGACCCACTCCGAGGAGCCGGACCACGTTCGGGTGGTCCAGGCGCGCCAGGCGCCCGGCCTCCCGGCGCTGCAGCGTGCGGGCGGCGGCGAGGCCGGCGGCGGTGACCGGCTCGGCGCCGGGCCCGAGGCGCGACGGCGGCAGGAACACCTTCAGCACGCAACGGCCGTCCTCCCCCACCGCTTCCCCCGAGGCGTCTCCCCGCGCGAGGTAGACGTGGGCCGAGGCACCGGTGGCGAGCAGGCGGACGACCTCCAGCCGAAGGCCGCCGATCTCCAGCCGGCGACCGGCGGCCAGCAGGCTCATGGCCCTGCCGCCGGACTCGCCGCCGAGCCAGCGGAAGCGGCCGTTCCGGCCCGGGCGGCGCGGCGCCGCGGTGCGATCCAGGTCACCAGCAGCAGCACGGCGAAGGACGCCGCCAGCGACACCGCCGTCGGCAGCGCACCCTCGGCCAGCGGCGGCTTCGGGAGCGCCGGGAAGAACGTCTGGCGGTCGAGGAACTCGAGGACGAGGTTGAGCACCAGGCCGGTGGCGATGGAGGCGCTGGCGGCGGCGGCGGGGACGCGGCGCCAGTTGAGGCCCACCGCCAGCGCCGGCGCCAGCGCCGCGCCGAAGGTGCCGAAGGCGAAGGTGCCGAGCAGCGCGATGAGGTCGCCGTAGGCCCAGGCGAAGGCGGCGGCGGCCACACCGAGGCCGACGGTGGCGAGGCGGCCCCACCGCAGCTCGTCGGCGAGCGGCCGCCCGGCGGCCCGCGGCAGGTCGCGCACCAGGGCGGCGGCGCCGACGTTGAGGAAGCTGTCGGCGGTGGACATGATCGCGGCCAGCACGCCGGCGAAGACGAGGCCGGCCAGGGCGTCCGGCACGTGGGCGAGGAGGAAGGCCGGCGCCGCCTCGTCCGGGTTGGCCAGCGGCGGCAGCGCGCCGCGCGCGACCAGCGCCGGCACCGCCAGCCCGACGCCGATCCAGATCAGCAGGCAGACGCTCTGGGACACCGCGATCACCAGCGGCAGCCAGCGCAGCTTCCTCGGGTCGTCCAGCATGTAGAACTTGTGCAGCATGTGGGGCTGGCCGAGGGTGCCGACGGAGAAGACGAAGAAGAGGCCGAGGCCGGTGAGCGCCGGCACGGTGCCCACGGGGTCGAGGAAGGCGGGGCCGAAGCGCTCCGAGGCGGCGATCGAGCGGGTGATGCCGCCGATGCCGCCCCCGGCGTCGAGCGCGTAGGCGAAGACGGCGACGGCCGCACCCATCATCAGGGCGCCCTGGAACAGGTCGGTCCACACGCCGGCGAGCATGCCGCCGGCGGTGGCGTAGAAGAGCACCACCAGGAGCCCCGCCGCCATCGCCGCCGGCAGCGCCGCGTCGCCGAGCAGCGCGCGCAGTCCGAAGATCGACTCCACCAGGATGCCGAGAGCGAGGAGCTGGGCGCCGAGGTAGCCGACCGTCCCCACCACCACGGCGACGGCGGCGAGCCCCGAGGCGCGGCGGCTGCCGTAGCGGGCGAAGACGGCGTCGGGCACCGTGTAGATCTCCTCGACGGCGGCCATCAGCCGCAGCCGCTTGCCGACCACCCACACCAGCATCGCCGCCGTGAAGCTGGTGGAGACGCAGATCCAGAACGAGGCGGCGCCCATCCGGTAGGTGAGGCCCGGGCCGCCGAGGAAGACGAAGCCGCTGAACGCGGCGGTGGTGGTGGCGAGGCCGGTGACCACCAGCCCGACCCCCTGCCCGGCGATGAAGAAATCCTTGGCGCTCCGCGTGCGCCGCGCCGCCCACACCCCGATGGCGACGACCACGGCGAGGTAGGCGACGGCGGCGACGATCGTCGCCGGCCGATCGAGGATCGGCACCTACGGGTCCTCGTCGGACGCGGGATCGGCGTCGAGGCGACCGCTGTGCCGCAGGCGCTCGAGATCCCCGGGGGCGAGGCCGTGGCGGTCGAACGACAGCGCGTAGCCGATCCCCACGAACAGCAGCGGCACCAGCCAGATCCCGACGATCTGCAACCCCAGCGCGAGCGGTACGCCCCCGATCCACGGCGCCTCCATCACCCGCCCCGGGAGGGCGAGGATGGCGAGGATCGACCCGGCGAGGAAGACGAACAGCACGGCGAGCGTCACCACCACCCCCCGCGACCACCGCCCCCCCCGCGCCGCGCCCAGCGCCATCAGCAGCACCGGGAAGGCGGCGGCCGCGAGCCCGAACGCCCACTTCGCCCCGGCGCCGCCGAGGCAGGCGGCGGCGAGCAGAACCAGGGCGGTGACGGCCAGCGAGCTCCGAAGCAGCGACATGCGAGGACGGCGGATTGCCCCTCTCAGAACCCCATCCGGTAGAGCATCCAGTACACCACCACTCCGGTCACCGACACGTAGAGCCAGATCGGCAGGGTCCAGCGGGCGATGCGGCGGTGGAGGTCGTAGCGGCGGCCGAAGGCGCGCCACAGGGAGAGGACGACGAGGACCGGGAGGATGGTGGCGAGCACCGTGTGGGTGAGGAGCACCGCGAAGTAGGCCGTGCGCACCGGCCCCTGCCCCTGGAAGCGCACCGAGCCGACCTGGAAGTGGTAGACGAGGTAGGAGGTGAGGAAGAGGGCGGAGACGGCGACCGCCGCCAGCATCACGTTCCGGTGCGCCTGGCGACGGCCGCGGCGGATCAGCACCCAGCCGATCACCAGCAGCACCGCGGCGAGGGCGTTCAACGACGCATTGACCGCCGGCAGGTCCGTCACCGCCAGTCCCGTCATCGCCGAGCCCGCCACTGCTCCCGCCGCTCGCGCAGGGCGTCGAACAACTCCCGCACGGGCTCGAAGCCGCCGTCGGGGAAGTTGTCCGGGTTGTCCCAGAACTCCTCCAGGCCGCCGCCGGTGCCCCAGCGCTCGTAGACGCTCACCTTGAGCATGAGCTGCAGCTTGTCGCACGCCTTGACCAGCCGCGCCTCCGCCGTCTCGCCGGCCTGGTACTCGGCATAGAGCTCCCGCGCCCGCTCCGGCAACGGCGCCAGGATCTCGCCCATCGCCGCCGTCTCCGCCGCGTTCTTGGCTCCGGCCGGGAAGTACCGAGCCGCCGTGCGCGGCAGGTCCCCCACCCGCAGCTCGGCGAGGTCGTGCACCAGCGCGATCTCCACCGCCCGCTCGGCATCGAGCTCCGCGTTCCCCTCGGCGATCCGCCGCCCCAGCGTCCACACCAGGAACAGCACGTGCCACGAGTGCTCGGTCACGCTCTCCGGCTCCGGCACGCCGCGCAGCACGTAACCGGCCCGGGGCACCCGGTCGAGGGCCTGGAGTTCCAGGAGGAGGTCGAGAAGGGTGTCGTTGGGGCGCATGCGGGAGGCAACTGTACTGGGGATCGGGGTCCGGCACCACCCACGGCGCCGTCCTCGCAGTGCAGCGGAAACGGCGCGCGACGAGGCGCTGCGGCGTGACCGTGGCCGGCTCCCGGGTCGGCCGCGGGTGGCGCGCTGTGCGAGGATCGGCGGCCATGGACACTCGGACCTTGAGCCACTTCGCCGCCCTGCGCTTCACCAGGGCGTTCTGGGACTTTCCGGGCGAGGAGCGGCGCGCCCGGGCGCGGTCGCTGCTGGCGGCCCTCGGCGGGGGCGCCCTCGGCGGGGACCGCGCGACGCACTGCTACCAGCTCTACCCCACGCGGCAGGAGGCCGACCTGCTGGTGTGGAGCGCGGTCGAGGCGCAGGAGCCCGACGTCCCCGCGCGCTTCTTCCGCGCCTTCGCCACGGCGCTCGCCCCGTTCCGCCGCTGGGTGGAGCCGGCGACCACCCTGTGGGGCCTCACCCGGCCATCGCCCTACGTGCGCCGCGAGTCGGCTTCGGCGATCCGGCCGCTGGAGCCGCGCCGGCTGCCCTACCTGGTGGTCTACCCGTTCACCAAGACCCACGCCTGGTACCGCTTGTCCGAGGAGGAGCGCCGCCGGCTGATGGGCGAGCACATCCAGGTGGGGCGCCGCTACGGCGACGTGACCCAGCTCCTGCTCTACTCCTTCGGCCTCCAGGACCAGGATTTCGTGGTCGTCTACGAGACGCCGGACCTGGCCGTCTTCTCCGAGCTGGTGCGCGACCTGCGCGCCACCGAGGCCCGCCTCTACACCGCCGCCGACACGCCGATCCTCACCGCCATCGGCGGCGAGCCCGAGGAGGTGGCCGCCGCCTGGGCCGGCTCGGCGTGAGCGCCGGGGCCGGATCCCGCGGCGAAACGACCCCCGAGGCAGCGACGAAGGCCGGCCTCGGGGCCGCCGCCGAGGTTCTGGACGAAGGCCGGCGGCACCTCGGCGAAAGCGCCGGCAGCGAAACCGGGCCCGGCCCGGAGACCGGCAGCGGCAGCGGCACCGGCAGCGATCCCGGGACCGGCCGCGGGGAGAGACCCGCCGCCGTGCTGCTGATGGCCTACGGTGGTCCCACCTCGCTCGAGGAGGTGGAGCCGTTCCTGCGCGACGTGCGCGGTGGCCGTCCCACGTCTCCCGAGCTGGTCGACGCGGTGCGCGGACGCTACGCGGCTATCGGCGGCGCCTCGCCGCTGCTCGAGATCACCCGCGCCCAGGCGGCCGCCCTCGAGAGACGGCTGGGGGCGGACGAGCCGGAGGCAGGCTGGCGGGTGTGGATGGGCATGCGGCACTGGCACCCGTACATCGGCGAGGCCGTCCGCGAAATCGCCGCGGCTGGCGCGCGGCGCCTGGTCGCCCTCTGCCTCACGCCGCAGGCCTCCCGCCTGTCCACGGGCGCCTACTTCGCCCGCCTCGACGAGGCGCTTGCCGCGGCCGGCTTGGGATCCGGCGCCGGGGGCGGGGCCGGGCTGCCGGTGGCGCGCATCGCGAGCTGGCACACCGAGCCGCTGTTTCTCGACGCGTTGGCCCACCGGGTCGCCGCCGCGTGGCGGCCGGAGGTCACGGTGCTGTTCACCGCCCATAGCCTGCCGCGCGCGATCCTTGCCGAGGGCGATCCCTACGAGCGCCAGCTCCGCGAGACCGCCGAGGCGGTGGCGGCGCGCACGGAGGCACGCACCGGCTGTCCGCTCGACTGGACCTTCTGCTACCAGAGCGCCGCCGCCGACGCCCGCGACTGGCTGGGGCCCGACGTGCTGCAGGTGATCTCCCGCCTGGCCGCCGAGGGCTGCCGGCACCTGGTGGCCGCCCCCGTCGGCTTCCTCTCCGACCACGTGGAGGTGCTCTACGACCTCGACGTCGAGGCCCGCCAGGTCGCCGAAGCCCACGGTGCCCGCCTCCACCGCATCCCCTCCCTCAACGCCTCCCCCGACCTCGTCCGCGCCCTCTCCACCATCGTACGCACCGCCCGGCAGTAGCCTCGCTCCTGCCTCTCTCCTCCACCACGAAAGGCCGGCGGGGCCGTCGCAGTCTCACCACTAATGAAGGGGTGCGGTATGGCCATCCTCTCTCCACCACCCACGGAGGGTCGGCGTGGCCGTCGTCGTCGCGTCCGGGTGGGGGAGGCGGGGGGCCGGGGGCGTAGGCGCCGGCGTCTCTCGGGCTCGTCTCGGAGTCCGGGCTGAGGGCAGCCGGCGCCTCCGAGCGGGGCTCGCTCCTCCAAACCTCACGGACAGCCCCGCGTCCCCCGGCCCCCCGCCTCCCGCCGCCCAGCGACGACGGCGGCCACGCCGCCCCGGCCCTGGCCCCGGCCCCGGCCCCAGCCACGCCGGCCACGCCCACCACGCGCTAGACTCCGCCGCGAATGCCGAACCCGACCCGCATCGTGGTCGTCGGCGGCGGGATCTCCGGTCTCGCCGCCGCGTGGCACCTGTGCCGCTTCGCCGAGCGCACCGGGCGGCCGCTGGAGGTGTGCGTGGTCGAGCGCGGGCCGCGTTTCGGCGGGCGCATCGGCAGCGAGCGCCACGGCGGCTTCCTGGTGGAAACCGGGCCGGACTCCTTCCTGGCCCGCAAGACCGAGACCGCCGAGCTGGCCGGCGAGCTGGGCCTCGGCGACCGGCTGGTGCCCACCGCACCGGAGCGGCGGCGGGTGTGGATCGTGCGCCACGGGCGGCTGGTGGAGATCCCGCCCGACATGGGGTCCGTGCTGCCCTGCCGGCTGGCGCCGATCTTCGCCTCCGAGTTGCTGTCCTGGCGCGGCAAGCTGCGGCTCAGCCTCGATCTCGCCCTGCCGCGGCGCCGCGCCGCCGGGGACGAGAGCCTCGGCGCCTTCCTGCGCCGCCGCTTCGGGCGCGAGACGGTCGAGTCGCTCACCGGCCCGCTGCTCGCCGGCATCTACATGAGCGAGCCGGAAACCCTGTCGCTCGCCGCCACCTTCCCCCACCTCGCCGACATCGAGCGCCGCCACGGCAGCGTGATCCGCGGCCTGCGCGCCGCCGCCCGCCAGGCCGGAGCGGCACACGGCGGTCATCCGGGCCGCGGCGGCCACGACGGCCCCCGCGATCCCCACGCCCACTCGGCCCGGGTGAGCCTCGCCGGTGGCGTCGGCGAGCTCGTCGAGGCCCTCGCTGCTGCTCTCGGCCAACGCGCCGCCGCCCGGCCGGCCCGGGTGAATCTGCGCACCGGCTGCGGCGCCACCGAGGTGGTGCCGACCGCCGGCGGCTGGAGCGTGCGCCTGGACGACCGCTCCAGCCTGGCGGCCGACACCGTCGTCCTCGCCTGCCCGGCCTTCGCCGCCGCCGACGCCGTGCGCCCGGCCGCCCCGCGCCTCGCCGCCGCCCTGCGCGAGGTGCACCACGTGTCGACCGCCGTCGTCACTCTCGGCCTGCGGACCGCCGACCTGTCGCGACCCCTCGACGGCTACGGCTTCGTGGTGCCCGCCGGCGAGGGGCGGCATATCACCGCCTGCACCTGGAGCTCGGCCAAGTTCGAGGGGCGCGCGGCGGACGGCACCGCCCTGGTGCGCGCCTTCCTCGGCGGCCCCCGCGGCGCCCACCTGATGGCCCGCGAGGACGCCGAGCTGGTGGCCCTGGCGCGGCACGATCTCGCGGAGCTGATGGGCCTCGAGGCCGAGCCGCTCCTCGCCCTGGTCCACCGGCACGAGCGCGGCACTCCGCGCTACGACGTGGGCCATCGAGAGCGGGTGGCGGCCATGGAAGCCGCCGCGCCGCCCGGGCTGCATCTCGCCGGCGCCGCCTACGGCGGAATCGGCATCCCGGACTGCATCCGCAGCGGTCGCCAGGCGGCCGAGCGGGCGCTGGCGGAGGTCGATCGACCCTGCTGAACCCGGCCCGCCCCGCCCGCCGCAACGCACCCCCCCTTGCGTCGCGCCGAACGCCGGGTAGAATCCGGCCAACTTTTCGAGCGCTCAGTCGCCTACTGGCTGTTTTCACCGCCCCAGCGGAGAGGTCATGACGCAGGTCGTAGCGGAGATCGATCCGGTCGTCGGCAGACCGGCCCTGGTGGAGGGCCGCCCCGGTTTCCACGGCATCACCGAGGCCGTCGCCCGGCCCGTGGAGTGGAAGCCGCCCCTCGGCTGGTACATCGTGCTGGCCGTCTCCCTCTCGATGCTCGGGCTGTTCGGCGTCTCCATCGCCTGGCTGCTCTGGGAGGGCGTGGGGATCTGGGGCAACAACCAGCCGGTCGGCTGGGGCTGGCCCATCGTCAACTTCGTGTTCTGGGTCGGCATCGGGCACGCCGGCACCCTGATCTCGGCCGTGCTGTTCCTGTTCCGGCAGCGCTGGCGCACCTCGATCAACCGTGCCGCCGAGGCGATGACGCTGTTCGCCGTCGCCTGCGCGCTGACCTTCCCCGGCATCCACACCGGCCGCCCCTGGCTCGACTACTGGATGATGCCGGTGCCCAACCAGATGGCGATGTGGCCCCAGTTCCGCAGCCCGCTGATGTGGGACGTCTTCGCGGTGTCGATCTACGGCCTGGTGTCGCTGCTCTTCTGGTACGTCGGCCTGATCCCGGACCTGGCCACCATGCGCGACCGCGCCACCACCCGCGTGCGGCAGGTGGCCTACGGCATCTTCGCCCTCGGCTGGCGCGGCTCCATGCGTCACTGGCTGCACTACGAGAAGGCCTACCTGCTGCTCGCCGGCCTCGCCACGCCGCTGGTGCTCTCGGTGCACTCGGTGGTGTCGTTCGACTTCGCCGTCTCCCAGATCCCCGGCTGGCACACCACCATCTTCCCGCCCTACTTCGTGGCCGGCGCCATCTTCTCCGGCATGGCCATGGTGATCACGCTGATGGTGATCGGTCGCGTGGCCTTCGGGCTGAAGCACCTGATCACGCTGCTCCACTTCGACCGCATGGCGAAGCTGATCCTGCTCACCGGCACGCTGGTGGGCTACGCCTACGGGGTGGAGTTCTTCGTCGCCTGGTACAGCGGCAACCCGTTCGAGCGCTACGCCTTCCTCAACCGCGCCTTCGGGCCCTACGCCTGGGCCTACTGGATCATGGTGTCGTGCAACGTGCTGTCGCCCCAGGTGTTCTGGTTCCAGCGGGCGCGCACCTCGATTCCGGTGCTGTTCGTGGTCTCGATCCTGGTCAACATCGGCATGTGGTTCGAGCGCTTCGTGATCGTCGTCACGTCGCTGCACCGCGATTTCCTGCCGTCGTCCTGGGGCTACTTCCGGCCGACCTTCTGGGACATCGCCACCTTCCTCGGCAGCTTCGGGCTGTTCTTCACCCTGTTCACGCTGTTCGTGCGCTTCCTGCCGATGGTGTCGATGTCGGAGCTCAAGGGCGTGCTGCCCGAGGCCCACGCCCACGGCCTGCCGCCCGACGCGACGCCGGACAAGCCGCTGCACGAGCCGGCCGTCGGCACCGGGCTGGCCTCCCATCCGCCCCAGCCGGAGGTCTCGTGATGCGCCTGCCCTGGCAGTCGAAGGCCGCCGCCGCCCGCCCTGCCGCCGAGGGGCCGTGGCTGCTCGCCGAGTTCACCACGCCGGACGCGGTGCTCGCCGCCGCCGACGCCGTGCGCCGCACCGGCACGACCCGATGGGACGTCCACAGCCCGTTCCCGGTCCACGGCCTGGAGCGGGCCATGGGGCTGAAGGCCTCGCTGGTGCCGTGGTTCGTGCTGATCCTCGGCCTCGCCGGCGCCGCCGCCGGCATGGGCCTGCAGTGGTGGGCGAGCACCATCGCCTATCCGCTGGTGGTCAGCGGCAAACCGATGTTCTCCTGGCCGGCCTTCGTACCGATCATGTTCGAGTGCGGAGTCCTCGGCGGCGCCCTGGGCGCCGTCGGCGGGTTGCTCTTCGAGGCCCGCTTGCCGCGCCACCACCACCCGCTGTTCGCCTCGAAGCGCTTCGAGCGCATGAGCGACGACCGCTTCTTCGTCTCCGTCGACACCGCCGATCCCAACGCCGGCGAGGCCGAGGGCCTGCTGCGCCGCGCCGGCGCGGTGCACGTGGAACGGCTGGCGACCGAGGCTCCGGCTCCGGAGGGCCGAGCGTGATGACCCCAGCGAGCCCCGCCGTCGATGCCGTCGCGCTGGACGCCGCCCTGATCCAGCGCGTGACCCTGCCCGAGCGCCACCCGCTGCGTCGCGGCGCCCTGCTGGCGGCGGCGGTGGGCGCCCTCGCGGTGCTGGCGCTGGCCGTGCTCGGCGAGCCGCGGCGCATGCTGGCCGCCTACCTCACGGCCTACGTCTACTGGCTGACGATCGCCCTCGGCGGCCTCTTCTTCGTGCTGGTGATGTTCGCCACCCGCGCCGGGTGGAGCGTGACGGTGCGCCGGCTGGCCGAGCACGTCGCCGGCACCCTGGTGCTGTTCGCGGCGCTGTTCCTGCCGCTGGCGCTGGGCGCCGACACCCTGTTCGGCTGGTGGCACGGCGCCGACGCGGCGGCCGACCCGGTGCTCCACGGCAAGGCGGGGTACCTGGATCCGGAGTTCTTCTTCCTGCGCGCCACGGCCTACCTGCTGGCCTGGTCGCTGCTCGCCTTCTGGTTCCGCAGCCGCTCGCTGGCCCAGGATTCGAGCGGCGATCCGGCGACGACGCGGCGCCTGCAGGCGCTCTCGGCGCCCGCCCTGATCGTCTTCGGCATCAGCCTGACCTTCGCCTCCTTCGACTGGATCATGTCGCTCGACCCCCACTGGTACTCGACGATCTTCGGCGTCTACGTGTTCAGCGGCGCCGTGGTCGCCATCCTCGCCGTCCTGACGCTCGGCTGCATCGCCCTGGGCGCGGGCCGCGATCCGCGCGGCGAGCGGCCCGGGCCGCTCGCCGGGGTGGTCACCACCGAGCACCTGCACGACGTCGCCAAGCTGCTCTTCGCCTTCGTCGTCTTCTGGGCCTACATCGGCTTTTCGCAGTTCATGCTGATCTGGTACGGAAACCTGCCGGAAGAGACCATCTGGTACGCTCACCGGCTGGAGCACGGCTGGCGAGGGGTGACGATCGCGCTCGCCGTGGGGCACTTCGTGTTGCCCTTCTTCTTCCTGCTGCCGCGCGCCGTCAAGCGCACCCGCTCCACCCTGGTGGCCGCGTCGGTGTGGCTGCTCGCGATGCACTACCTGGACCTCTACTGGCTGGTGATGCCCGCCGTCGAGCGCCACGGCTTCCATCCGCACCTGGCGGACCTGGTGGCCTGGCTCGGCGTGGGCGGCCTGTTCCTCGGCACCCTGGGCCTCCTGACGGCCCGGCAGCCGCTGGTACCGGTGGGGGATCCGCGGCTCGCGGAGTCGATGGCGTTCGAGAACACGTAGAAGCTCGCACCAAGACCGACAACCGTTGAAAGGAGTCTCGTCCATGGAAGCACGTACCACCTGGCGGCGGAGCCTCGCCGCGTTGACCCTGGGGACCCTGCTGGTCTGGACCGCCGCCTGTGGCGGCGGTGGCGAGGAGTCGCCCGAACCGGCCGGCGACGGCGCCGCGGCACCGGCCGCCGACGCCGGCGGCAACGCCGCCGAGAACATCGAGCCCGGCAATCCCCACGTCGCGGACCTGGGCACCGGCAACGCCACGGTCCGCGGCACCGTCACCTTCGCCGGCTCGCCGCCGCCGCCGCGTCCGGTCCAGATGGACCCGGAGTGCACCGCCAAGAACGACGAGCAGGTGATGCAGCCGCTGCTGGTGCTCGGCGAGGGCCAGACCGTCGGCAACATCTTCGTCAAGGTCAGCAGCGGCCTGCCGGACCAGCAGTACACGGCTCCGTCGCAGCCGGCGGTGATGGACCAGGAGGGCTGCATGTACCACCCCCACGTGATGGGCGTGATGCAGGGCCAGACGCTGCGCTTCCTCAACTCCGACGAGCTGATGCACAACGTGCACGGCCAGCCGCGGCAGAACCGGGAGTTCAACCAGGGCATGCCGGCCAGCGTCGAGGTGTCCGACGTCACCCACCTCAACACGCCGGAGCCGCTGTTCCCGGTGAAGTGCGACGCCCACCCGTGGATGCAGTCCTACGTGGCGGTGATGGAGCATCCGTACTTCGACGTGACGGAGGAGGACGGGCAGTTCACGCTGGCCAACCTGCCCGCCGGCACCTACGAGATCGAGGCCTGGCACGAGCGCCTGGGCACCCAGACCCAGACGGTGACGGTGGAGGACGGCGGCTCGGCCACCGTGGACTTCACCTTCTCCGTGCCGCAGGCCTAGCCGCAACCGGTAACCAGGGGGACCCGAACCCATGACGGACCACGCCGCCCACCATCCGGCGGAAGAGCACCACCACCCGGAGCCCGGCTTCCTGCGGAAGTACTGGTTCTCGGTGGATCACAAGGTGATCGGCATCCAGTACGGCATCACCTCGCTGCTCTTCCTGTTCTTCGGATTCAGCTTGATGATGCTGATGCGCTGGCAGCTCGCCTACCCCGGCGAGCCGCTGCCGCTGATCGGCAACCTGCTCGGCGCCAGCCGCATGCCGGGCGGGGTGATGCTGCCCGAGTTCTACAACCAGCTCGGGGCGATGCACGGCACCATCATGGTCTTCCTGGGCGTGGTCCCCCTGGCCGTGGGCGCCTTCGGCAACTACGTGGTGCCGTTGCAGATCGGCGCCCCGGACATGGCCTTCCCGCGCCTCAACATGGCGAGCTACCACGTGTACTTCTGGGGCGCGGTGATCTTCGTCGCCAGCTTCTTCGCGCCGGGCGGCGCGGCCCAGAGCGGCTGGACCTCCTACTCGCCCCTGGCCGACATCGCGCCCACCGGGCAGACGATGTGGCTGATCGGTATGATCTTCCTGATCACCTCGTCGCTGCTCGGGTCGATCAACTTCATCACCACCATCATCCAGCTCCGCGCTCCGGGCCTGACCTTCATGCGCCTGCCGTTCTTCGTCTGGGCGCAGTTCGTCACCGCCTTCCTGCTGCTGCTCGCCTTCCCGCCGCTCGAGGCGGCCTCGGTGATGCAGCTCATGGACCGCGTGGCCGGTACCAGCTTCTTCCTGCCCAGCGGCCTGGTGGTCTCGGGCCAGGTGCTGGAGGTCTCCGGCGGCGGCAGCCCGCTGCTCTGGCAGCACCTGTTCTGGTTCCTCGCCCATCCGGAGGTCTACGTGCTGATCCTCCCCGCCCTCGGCATCATCGCCGAGGTGGTGGCCAACAACACGCGCAAGCCGCTGTGGGGCTACAAGGCGCTGGTGTGGTCGGTGCTGGGAATCGGCTTCCTGTCCTTCGTCGTCTGGGCGCACCACATGTTCATGACCGGCATGGGCACGGTGATGAACGCCTTCTTCCAGACCACCACGATGATCATCTCGATCCCCTCGGTGGTCATCCTGTCGGCGCTGATCCTGTCGCTGTGGGGGGCGTCGATCCGCTTCACCACGCCGATGCTCTTCGCCCTGGCCTTCCTGCCGATGTTCGGCATCGGCGGCCTGACCGGGCTGCCGCTGGGGCTGTCGTCGGCCGACATCCACCTGCACGACACCTATTACGTGATCGGCCACTTCCACTACGTGGTGGCGCCGGGCACCCTGTTCGCGCTGTTCGCCGGCATCTACTACTGGTACCCGAAGGCCACCGGACGCCACCTCTCCGATACCCTGGGCAAGCTCCACTTCTGGCCGAGCCTGCTGTTCATGAACGGCATCTTCTTCCCTATGTTCTTCCAGGGCCTGGCCGGTGTTTCGCGCCGCCTGTGGGACGGCGGCGAGAGCTATCGCCACGCCCAGGACGTCCTGTGGATGAACGACGTGATGTCGTGGTCGGCCTGGGGGCTGGGGCTCTCGCAGATCCCCTTCATCGTCAACTTCTTCCTGTCGATGAAGCGGGGCCGGCAGGTGACGGAGAACCCGTGGCAGGCGACCACCCTCGAGTGGGCCGCACCGTCGCCGCCGCCGCACGGAAACTTCCCGGTGCCGCCGGTGGTGTACCGCAGCCCTTACGAGTACAGCGTGCCCGGCATGGAGCGCGACTTCCTGCCGCAGTTCGAGGCCGGACCGAGCGATCCGGAGGCGGAGCGCGCCGCGATTCCCCAACCGGTTCCCGCCGAGTAGGGCGAGGAGACTTCGAGCGATGAGCGTGACCGCGATCCCCTACACCGTCGAGCCGCGGCCGGACACCGGCCTGAACAACGTCAAGCTCGGCATTTGGCTGTTCCTCGCCTCCGAGGTGATGCTGTTCGGGGCGCTGTTCGCCTCGTACATCCTGCTGCGCGTGGGTGCCGACGCCGGCACCTGGCCGCGCGGCGACTCCATCCTCAACGTGCCGCTGGCGACGCTCAACACCGCGGTGCTGATCACCTCGTCGGTGACCATGGTGATGGCGTGGGCCTCGTGCATGCGGCGCGACTTCGGGAAGTTCCGCCTGTACCAGGGGCTCACCGTGCTGGCCGGCTTCGTCTTTCTCGGCATCAAGTATGTCGAGTACACGTCGAAGTTTCACCACGACCTGTTCCCCTCCACCAGCACCTTCCTGGCCATCTACTTCACGCTCACCGGGCTGCACGCGCTGCACGTGATCGGCGGCATGGCCTACAACGCCTACCTGTGGGGGCCGGGCGCGCGGATGTGGAAGAGCGACCTGGAGCAGTTCACCAACCGGGTGGAGGCCTCGGGACTGTTCTGGCACTTCGTGGACCTGGTGTGGATCTTCCTCTTCCCCATCCTCTACCTGCTGTGACGCGGAGACGACCATGAGCGCCCACGACGTCGACGTCGACAAGCACGTCCGCACCTACATCATCGTCTTCGTCAGCCTGCTGGCGCTGACCCTGGTGACGGTGGCGATCTCCTACCTGGAGATGACCACCGGGCCGGCGGTGGCCCTCGCCCTGCTGGTGGCGACGGTCAAGGCGTCGCTGGTCGCGTGCTTCTTCATGCACCTGATCTCCGAGCGCAAGTTGATCTACCTGGTGCTCGGCTTCACGGTGCTGTTCTTCCTCTTCGTGCTCCTCGGCCCGTTGGCCACCGAGGCCAACCAGGTGGGGGTATGAGCCTTGTCGCTCAAGGCCTTCCACGTGGTGTTCGTGCTGGCGGCGCTGGCGCTGACCGGCTGGATCGCGGGGTGGGCGTGGCACGCGGGCCGCACCGGCTGGATGGCGTTCGCCGCCGCCGCGGCCGTGGCCCTGCTGGTCTACGGGATCTGGTTCCTGCGCAAGATGCGGGGAGTGAGCTACCTGTGAAGAGACTCTGCGTGGTGGCCGTCTTCGCCGTGCTGGTGGCCGCCTGGGCGCTGCCGGCCCTGGCGTGTCCGGTGTGCTACGGCGAGGCCGAGGGCAAGGTGATCGACGGCACGAAGATGTCGATGGCGTTTCTGGGGAGCCTGGTGTATCTCGTGTTCGCCGGCGCGGGCGGCCTCGTGTTCGCCCTGCGGCGGCGCGTGCGGCGCCTGCAGGACCCGCGCCGCGGCTTGTGCCTGGTGGATGGTCCGGACCGACAGGAGGATCGGTGATGCTGAGCGCGTTTCCCTTCATGCCCGAGGTGGCGTCGGCCCACGGGGCCGAGCTCGACGCCCTGAGCGCCTACATCCACTGGCTGGTGCTGGCCCTGTTCGTCGCCTGGGGGCTGTTCTTCGTCTACCTGCTGGTGCGCTATCGCGGCAGGCGCAACCCGGCGGCCGACTATTACGGTCTGCGGACGAAGGCGTCGAGCTACGCCGAGGTCGGCGTGGCCCTGGCCGAGGCCGTGCTGCTGGTGGGCTTCTCGATTCCGCTGTGGTCGGCCCGGGTGGACGACTTCCCCGACGAGTCGGAGGCCACGGTGGTGCGCGTGGTGGGCGAGCAGTTCGCCTGGAACGTCCACTACCCGGGGCCCGACGGCCTGTTCGGCAGCGCCGACGTCCACCTCGTCGACGTCCAGAGCAACCCGCTGGGCCTCGACCCCAACGACCCGGCGGGCGACGACGACATCGTCACGATCAACGACCTGCACCTGCCGGTGGACAAGCCGGCCATCGTCTACCTGTCGAGCAAGGACGTGATCCACAGCTTCGGGCTGCCGGAGTTCCGCGTCAAGCAGGACACGATCCCCGGCCTGGTGATCCCGGTCCACTTCATCCCTACGGTGACCACCGCGGAGATGCGCGAGCGCAAGAACGACCCGGAGTTCACCTACGAGATCGCCTGCGCCCAGCTCTGCGGCCTCGGGCACTACCGCATGAAGGGCTTCGTGACCATCGACACCCAGGCCGGGTTCGATGCCTGGCTGGCCTCCCGGGCGCCGTCCGAGGACGCTGGCGACAGCTTCTGGCAGTAGGCCCCGATCGCGGTGGCCGGCCCCGCCTCACGGCCGGATCGGTCGCCGCCCTGCCCCTCGTCTCCGTGCGGGAGCACTACACCGACTACCCGCGGCCGATCCTCTGGCTGATCCCCGGCGGCACCTCCACCGTCGGCGGCGACGGACCCGGTGAGATGCCACCCCGCGCCGTCGAGGTCGCGCCGTTCTACCTCTCGAAGCTGCCGGTCAGCAACGAGCAGTTCGAGGCCTTCGATCCCGGGTTCGAGCGCTCGCCGGAGTCGTCCGGCGACGACGATCCGGCCACCGGCGTCTCCTGGCACGACGCGGCCGAGTACTGTGCCTGGTACGCCGAGGTCTCCCGCAAGCCGATGCGGCTGCCCAGTGAAGAGGAGTGGGAGCACGCCTGCCGCGGCGGCGGGGCGGGGCGGTGGCCTTGGGGCGACGACGACGCCGAGGGCGACGACTTCCTGTGGGACGCCGAGACCAGCGGCGGCCGGCTGCCCCCCCTCGAGGCGAAGAAGGCCAACGGCTTCGGTCTGTTCGGCATGCTCGGCGGCGTGTGGGAGTGGACCGGCTCGTTGCTCGCGCCTGCGGGCGCGGGGCCGGGCGCCGGACCGGGCGGACGGGAGCCGGCGGCCGGCGGCGAGGCGCCGCGGGTGCTGCGGGGCGGCTGCTTCCGCACCCCCCGGGCCGAGATCTCCTGCGCCCGCCGCCGCGGCGAGCCGCCCGGCGCCCGCTTCGCCGACGCCGGCTTCCGCCTCGCCCGCAGCTTCCGGTGAGCGCGTGCACGCCGGAGCTCCCGGGCGCGGTTGCTAGACTGCCGGCGAGCGGATGAACACCCTCCCCCTCTCCCCGCCCGGCCCCGCCACCTCCACCCTCGAGTGCACGCTGGAGCGGGTGGTCTACGCCGACGAGGAGAGCGCCTGGAGCGTGGTGCGGGTGGTGCCGGCAGCCGGTGGCGTGGCGGCCACCGCCGTGGGTCGCCTGCTCGGCGTGCAGCCCGGCGAGACCCTGCGCCTCGAGGGCACCTGGGAGGAGGACCGCAAGTTCGGCCGCCAGTTCCGGGTGACCTCCTACCACAGCGTCACGCCGTCGACCCTCGGGGGCATCGAGAAGTACCTCGGCTCGGGCCTGATCCCCGGCATCGGCAAGGAGCTCGCCCGGCGCCTGGTGGGCTGCTTCGGCATGGAGACGCTGGAGGTGATCGAGCACCGCCCCGAGCGGCTGCGCGAGGTGCCGGGCATCGGGCCGAAGCGGCGGGCCGAGATCCACAAGGCGTGGCAGGAGCAGCGCGGCATCAAGGAGGTGATGGTGTTCCTGCAGAGCCACGGCGTGGCCACCTCCCACGCGATCCGCATCTACAAGACCTACGGCGACCGCGCCCGCGCCGTGGTGCGCGAGGACCCCTACCGGCTGGCGGCGGACGTCCATGGCATCGGCTTCAAGAGCGCCGACCGCCTGGCCTCCGCCCTCGGCCATCCACCCGACTCGCCGCAGCGTGCCCGGGCCGGCCTGCTCCACGCCCTCACCGAGGGCTCCGACGAGGGGCACGTGTACCTGCCCCGGCCGCGCCTGTTCTCCGCCGCCGCCGAGATCCTGGGTCTGGGCGAGGAGCACCTGGTCGCGGCGCTCGAGACGCTGGTGGCCGAGGGGCAGGTGGTGGTGGAACCGGGCGAGCCCGAGGAGGGCGAGGCGATCTACCTGCGCGCGCTGCACGCCGCCGAGGCCGGTCTCGCCGAGGAGGTGGCGGCGCTCGCCGGCCGGCCGGGCAAGCCGCTGCGCCTCGACGTCGACCGGGCCCTCGCCTGGTTCGAGGAGAAGGAGTCGATCGCGCTCGCCCCGCAGCAGCGCGAGGCGATCCGCCGCGGACTGTCGAGCCAGGTGCTGGTGATCACCGGCGGGCCGGGCACCGGCAAGACCACGCTGGTGCGCGGCATCGTGCGCATCCTCGCCGCCAAGAAGCAACGGGTGCTGCTCGCCGCCCCGACCGGCCGGGCCGCCAAGCGCCTGGCGGAGGCCACCGGTGCCGAAGCCCGCACGGTGCACCGGTTGCTGGAGTTCGATCCCCGCGCCCGCGCCTTCCAGCGCGGCCCGGAACGGCCGCTCGCGGCGGACCTGCTGATCGTCGACGAAGCCTCGATGCTCGACGTCTCGCTGGCCCACCACCTGCTGCGGGCGGTGCCGGAGACCGGCCGCCTGGTGCTGGTGGGCGACGTCGACCAGCTTCCGTCCGTGGGTCCCGGCCGGGTGCTCGCCGAGCTGATCGATTCCGGCCGCGCCGACGTGGTGCGGCTCACCGAAATCTTCCGCCAGGCGGCGCGCAGCCTGATCGTGGTCAACGCCCACCGGGTGAACCAGGGCGAGATGCCGCTCGCGGCGCTGCCGGCGGCGGGTGGCGAGCCGGACTTCTTCTTCATCGAGCGGCCGGAGCCGGAGGGGATTCTGGAGACCGTCCTCCACCTGGTGACCGAGCGCATTCCGGCGGGCTTCGGCTTCGAGCCGCTGGCGGACGTCCAGGTGCTGACTCCGATGAACCGGGGCCTGCTCGGCACCGAGAGCCTGAACCAGGCGCTGCGCGACCGGCTCAACCCGGCCGCCGCCGGCCGCACCGAAATCGTCCGCGGTGGCCGCGCCTTCCGGGTGGGCGACAAGGTGATGCAGGTGCGCAACAACTACGAGCTCGAAGTGTTCAACGGCGACCTCGGCCGGGTGGTGGCGATCGATGCCGAGGAGCGCCTGGTGACCGCTCTGTTCGACGACCGCCGCGTCGAGTACGACTTCGCCCTCCTCGACGAGTTGGTGCCGGCGTGGGCGTGCTCGATCCACAAGTCCCAGGGCAGCGAGTACCCGGCAGTGGTCGTGCCGCTGCACACCCAGCACTACCGCATGCTGGAGCGCAACCTCCTCTACACGGCCCTGACCCGCGCCCGCCGCCTGGCGGTGCTGGTGGGCGAGCAGCGGGCCCTGGCGGTGGCGGTGAAGAACCGCCGCAACCGGGACCGCTTCACCCGGTTGGCGGCTCGACTGCGAGGGTAGTGGCTTGGGCCCGGCGGGAGGGGTGGCCGCTTGCGCTGGGCGGGTGGTGGCGGCGGTTCAGGGGACGCGGGGCTGTCGGTAAAGATTCGGGGGGGAGCCCCGCTCGGCACCGCCGGCGCGCCATCGTCCTCGGACTCCCCCCGACATTGCGCTGCGCCGGCGCTGACGCCCCTGAACCGCCGCCACCACCCGCCCGGTCGCTCCAGCGGCCACCCCTCCCGCCTCCGGAGGTGGTGAAGGAGGCGAACCCCGCACCCGCTTCGAAGCGGCGGCATCCCGCCCAGCGGCAAGGCTTGCGCCGCTGGCTTTCGTGACCCCTAGCTGGCGGGGTTCCTGTCCGTACCTTCCGCCTCCGTCGCCGCCGACTCGCGTTCCGGCGGCTCGGGGGCCGTGGGCGGCGGCGGCAGGGGTTCGCCCGTCGCCGTCCCGGAAGGGGTGACGTCGGGGCTCACCGGGGCCGCTGCACCCGCGGAGTGCGCCGCGGGGGGCGGGGTCCCCGGAGTGGCCGTCGGCGGCGGAATCGGCGTGCCGGGAGCCACCGCCGGCGGCGGGCCGGCGGGCAGGGTGCCGTAAGGGGGTGCTCCGGCGGCGAGGCCGGGGCGACGGCCGCCGCCGAAGAGGTGGCGCAGCAAGGCGCCGAGGCCGATCAGCCAGACCAGCGCCTCCAGCGTGTAGCCGAAGATCAGGAAGACCACCGCGATCGTGGCGGCCGGCCCCCCCAGCACCTGCAGTGACTCGCCCGCCAGGGCCCACACCTGGATCACCAGCACTCCGATGATGGCCGGCGCGAAGACGCCGGGGGGCACCTTGCCGATGCGGCCGGAGACCCAACGGCCGACGCGCAGCGCCACCGCAGCGTAGCCGACCAGCAGCACGGCCACCACGATCACCGGCACCGCCACCGCCACCAGCGGCACCACGAGGCAGCCGACGATGGTCAACACCAGCAGCAGGAAGACCATGCCGAGGGCCGGGAGCACGAAGAAGACGAAGAGCACCAGGCCGAGGATGCCGACAAGCGCCGAGAGCAGCAGGTCGCCGAAGTCGGCGCCCACCCGGGTGGCCGCGCCCTCGGTGGTGCGCCGCGCAACCAGCAGGATGAGCAGCACCAGCAAGCCGAGGGTGACCACCCACAGCAGGTGCCAGACGGCTTCCTGCACGCGCCAGGCGCGGAACGGCGAGCCGGGGCGCCAGTCGTCGGTCTGGCCCCGCCACGCCCACGGGGCGGCCGAGACCTCCTCGATCGTCCCGTCCACCCGCGCGCCGTCGGCGCGGCGCACGCCGCCGCCCACCGCGGTGACGTCGCGATGGACGTGGGCCGCGGGGCCGAGCTCCACCGTGCCACCCACCGCCACCACCTCGCCGCCGACCTCGCCCTCCACCCGGGCGTTGCCGCCGATCACCACCAGGTCGCCCTCGACCCGACCGACGACGTGCGCGCCGCCGCCCATCACCACCACCTCGCTGGCGGTCTCGTCGGCGCGGATCTCGACGCTCTGCCCCACGGCGTACTTGCCGCCCAGGTTGACGCGCGTCCGGCCCGGAACCTCGGGCGCCTCGGGCACCGCGGGCGGCTCCGGCAGCTCGGCGGCCGGGTCGCCCTCGCCGTCCTCGGCTTCCCCGGTCTCGCCGGGAGCGCCCGGCGTCACCAGGGCGCGGGCGGCGGCCGGGTCGAGGGCCGCCAGCGCCAGCAGCGGCTCGGCCTCGGCCCCGAACCAGGAGCGCAGGATCGTCTCCGCCACCGGCTCGCCGTTGACGATCACCTCGCCGCCCGCCACCTCGATGGTCTGGACTCCCGGCACCTCCTCGCGAGGGACCAGCAGCACGCCATCGCGCGACGGCAGCAGGCGGTAGGTCTCGGCGAGCTCCGCCGCCAGCTCGGCGTCGGCCGGTGCCGGGGCGGCGATCGGCGCTGGGGGAGGGGGGGCCGGCGTCGGCTGGCCCAGGGCGGGGACGGCGGTGGCCAGCAGGGCCACCGCAACGAGAAGGCCACGCAGCACCGCGGACAGGCGGTCGCCCGCCCGGCGGTCCGGAAGCTCAGATCGAATCGGCATAGGTCAGACTCCTGTCGCTTTGCAGCAGGTCGTGCAGCAGCTTGAAGGACAGGGCTCCCACCAGGAGAAGGCCGATGAGCACCGCCGGCAGCAGCACGCCGGCCTCGGCGACCAGCGCACCGAGCAGCCGGCCCAGCGCCGTGGCGCTGTCCACCAGGGGCCCGGCCCAGCGGCCCAGCAGGCTGAGCAGCGCGACCAGCGCCTCGCCCGGTGCCGCGACCACCGGCCCCAGCTCGAGCGAGGGCACCCACCGGGCGAGCAGCGCCAGCACGGTGACGGCGGCAACCCCCACCGCCTGCCGGTCCGGCTGCTGGGAACGGTGGCGGCGGCGGTGGGG
>DATACC010000330.1:0-2368 GCA_036259255.1 Thermoanaerobaculia bacterium
GCAGGCCGGCGAGCCCGGCCGCCACCGCCGCCGGCACCGCCAGGGCGAGCCCGGTGGCGCCGGCCAACGCAGTTCCCGCGGCGAGCCCGAGGCCGGGAAGCCGGGCCCCCGGGAGAGGGGCCCCGGGAAACAGGGCGCCACCACCGGCCCCGCCGGCCAGCGCGCGGCGCGCCAAGGAGCCGAGCGCGAGTACCAGCAGGACGCCCAGCAGGAGGCGGGCATCGGCGCCGGCAACGGGCATCAGCAGCTCACCGCCATCCCGTCGTGAGCGGCTCCCGCCGCCGATCCCGGGGCGCGGAGCATCCCGCGGCGGCAGCTCGGGGGCCGGAGCCGCGCGGGCCCGGGCCCCTCCTCGTGCTCGAACCGGGAGCCGGCCCCGGGGAGAGGTTCGCCACGCGCCTCCCACCGGTCCCCGGGGCGTGGAGCACCCCGCTCCGGGAGCTCTGGAGCGAACGCCGGGGCAAGACCGGGGGGCGTCCACGAGCGACGGAGCGTCCGCGGAAGGCAGGCCCGAGCCCCTCCCGGAGGCCTTCGCATCGAGGGCCGGTCCCGGAGCGGGGTGCTCCACGCCCCTCGCTCCGACGGTGGCCGTGGCCCCCCGCCACCCGTCCCCATCGGCACCTCAGACCGGCGTCACCAGCCGCACTGGCGCCCCTGGTTCTGCTCGTCGAGCCAGGTGCCGAGGGGCGCGAAGTACTCGAGGATCGCCGAGGCGTCCATCTGCGGGCTGCCGGTGATCGCCTCCAGCGCCTCCGGCCAGGGGCGGCTGGCGCCCATCGCCATCATCTGCTGGAGCTTCTCGCCCGCCTCGTCGCTGCCGTAGATGGTGCAGCGATTGAGCGGGCCCTCGAAGCCGGCCGCGGCGCACAGGGCGCGGTGGAAGTCGAACTCGAGAATGTGGGCCAGGAAATAGCGCATGTACGGCGTGTTGCCCGGGATGTGGTACTTCGCCCCCGGGTCGAAGTGCGCCTCGCTGCGCGCCACCGGCGCCGTCACGCCCTGGTACTTCTCGCGCAGATCCCACCACGCCTGGTTGTACTCCTCGGGCGAGATCTCCCCGGAGAACACCCCCCAGCGCCACTGGTCGATCAGCAGGCCGAAGGGCAGGAAGGCCACCTTGTCGAGGGCGTCGCGCAGCAGCAGGCCGAGGTCCTTGTCGGCCGGCGGCTCCTCGTCCAGGTAGCCGATCTCCACCAGGTAGGGAGGGGTCACCGACAGGGCCACGGTGTCGCCCAGGGCCTCGTGGAAGCCGTCGTTGGCGCTGTTGCGGTAGAGGAACGGCAGCTCGTTGTAGGCGCGCTGGTAGTAGTTGTGACCGAGCTCGTGGTGGATGGTCTGGAAATCCTCCGCCGTCTGCTGGATGCACATCTTGATGCGCAGGTCGTTCACCTGGTCCACGTCCCAGGCGCTGGCATGGCACACCACCTCGCGGTCCTCGGGCTTGACGAACAGCGACCGCTCCCAGAACGTGTCCGGCAGCGGCTCGAAGCCGAGGGAGCTGAAGAACGCCTCGCCCTGGCGCACCATGGCGAGGGGATCGATCTGCTGGTCGCGCAGGATCCGGGTCAGGTCGTAGCCGGGATCGGCGGAGGCGGGGGCCACCAGCTCGAACACGTTGGCCCAGCTCTGGGCCCACATGTTGCCCAGCAGGTGGGCCGGGATCGGCTCGCCGGAAGGCACCACGTCGGCACCGTACTGCTCCTGCAGCTCGGCCCGCACGTAGCAGTGGAGCGCCGTGTAGAGCGGCTGCACCTGGCCCCACAGCCGCTCGAGCTCGGCGGCGAAGGCGTCCGGCTCCATGTCGTACTTCGAGCGCCACATGACTCCGAGGTCGCTGTAGCCGAGCTCCCGGGCCCCTTCGTTGGCGAGCTCCACCATGCGGCGATAGAGCGGCCGCATCGGCGGCGAGATGGTGCGCCAGCCGGTCCACGCCATCAGCAGCTCGTCGGGATCGCGGCTCTCCGCCAGGATGCGCTCGAGCTCCAGCAGGTCTAGGCAGTCGTCGCCGGTCGCGCCGTCGGGACAGTACTTGCCGGTGCCGTACATCGCCTCGAGCTCGGTGGTGATGCGGGTCAGCTCGCCCGTCTTGTCGGCGTCGCCCGGAGCCGGCAGGGTGAGGCCGAGCTTCAGCAGGTCGATGCGGCGGCGCACGTCGTAGGGCAGCTCCAGGTCGTCGTAGCGAGCGGCCTCCTGGGCCAACTCGACGGAGCGGCCGAGGAGCTTCTCCCCGGCCGCCGCGGCGATCTCCTGGGTGTCGTGAGTGATGAAGTTGGCCTGCACCCAGGCGGCCCGCTCGGCGTCGATCACCAGGTCGAGCAGCTCGGCCTCGCTGCGGTCGATGAACTCCGCCGCCTCGGCGGCGGTGGGC
>DATACC010000331.1:0-5587 GCA_036259255.1 Thermoanaerobaculia bacterium
CGCGGCACGGCGCTGGCCGCCAGCGAGGCGGCCTTGCTCGCCGTCGCGGCGGCGGAGGCGCGGCTGTCGACCTGGCGCGAGGACAGCGAGCTGGCGCTGTTGCTCGCCGCCCCGGCGGGGGTGCCGCGAGCGCTGTCGCCGCGGCTCGCCGAGGATCTCGCCGCCGCCGAGCGCTGCTGGCGCGAGACGGACGGCGCCTTCGATCCGACGGTCGGTGCCCTGACCGCCGCCTGGGGCCTGCGCACCGGGGGCCGGGAGGACGGCGGCGCGCCGCCTCGCGACGAGCTCGCCCGCGCCCTCGCCGTCACCGGCATGGACCACGTGCGCCTGGAGCTCTTCTCCGAGGGTCCCGGGCAACTGCGCCGCCTCGCCGCCGGCGTGGTGATCGACGAGGGCGGCTTCGGCAAGGGTGCCGGCCTGCGCGACGCCCTGGCGGCGGCCGAGGAAGCCGGCGCCACCGGCGTGGTGCTCGACTTCGGCGGCCAGGTGGCGCTCTCCGGCGAGGAGGTCCGGCGCGTGCCGGTGGCCGATCCGCGCCAGCGTGGCCGGGCCGCCGTGGTCCTCGCGCTCGAAGGCGGCTCGCTGGCCACCTCCGGCAACGGCGAGCGGGGGATCGTCGCCGGCGGTGTGCCGCGGGGCCACCTGCTCGACCCGGCGAGCGGCGAGCCGGTGGCCGACTTCGGCACCCTCGCCGTGTGGACCGCCGATCCGCTGCGCGCCGACTGCCTGTCGACCGGCCTCTACGTGCTGGGGCCGGACGCCGCCCTCGCCTGGGCCGCCGAGCACCCCGGCGTCGAGGTCCTGGTGCTCGAGAGCGCCGGCGAGGGCAGCGGCGACGGCCTGCGCGCCCGCGCCACGCAGGGCATGGCGGCGCGGGTCGCTGCCTGGGCCGACGGCGTCGAGTGGGTGGAGGAGGAAGGTCTTGCGTGGAGTCCCGTTCCGGCCGCCGTGGCCGAGGCGGACGAGGAACCGGGGCGCCGATCCCTGATCGGCCAAGAGCACGGACCGGCTGCCCCGCCGAACCCCGCGCCGCGAGGCGGCGCTAGATCCGAGGGTCAGTATAGATGATCGTTTTCGAGGAGAAGATCGCGAGGACCGCGCGTGTCGCGGTGGTGGTTCTGGCCGTGCTGCTGGCGGCCGGGGTGGCATTGCCGGCCGCCGCGCAGACGCAGGAGGAGCGCATCGAGGAGCTGGAGCGCCAGGTCGAGGAGCTGCGCTCGGCGCTGGAGGCGGCGCGCCAGCCGGCCGCCGCCGGCGAGCCGGTGGGAGACGACGAGGCCGAGGAGCTGGCCCGCCGCATCGACCTGCTGGCCGCGGAGATCGAGCGGCTGAAGATCGGCGAGGCGGCGGTGACGGCGGACCGCAGCCAGTACGGCCTCGGACCGGCCGCCACCAAGGTCTACCGGGTGGACCAGGGCCTGTCGATCGGCGGCTACGGCGAGATGCTCTACCAGAACCGCTCGTCGACCCGCGACGACGGCGCCGTGTCGGGCAGCAAGGACCAGATCGACTTCCTGCGCGCCATCGTCTACTTCGGCTACAAGTTCAACGACCGGTGGGTGTTCAACTCCGAGCTCGAGTTCGAGCACGCCTCCACCGGCTCCGGCGGCGAGGCCTCCGTGGAGTTCGCCTACCTCGACTACCTGTGGCGCCCGGAGCTCAACGCCCGCGCCGGCCTGCTGCTGGTGCCGATGGGGTTGACCAACGAGCTCCACGAGCCGACCGTGTTCCTCGGCGCCCGGCGTCCCGACGTCGAGCAGCGCATCATCCCCACCACCTGGCGCGAGAACGGCTTCGGCGTGTTCGGCGACGTCGGGCCGGTGTCCTACCGCTCCTACATCGTCAACGGCCTCGAGGCGGCGGGCTTCAGCGCCGCCGGCCTGCGCGGCGGCCGCCAGAAGGGGGCCCAGGCCCTGGCCGAGGACTTCGCCTGGGTGGGCCGCGTCGACTACAACGGCTTTCCGGGTCTGCTGGTGGGCGGCTCCGTCTACCTCGGCGACTCCGGCCAGGGCGTGACGGTGGACGGCGAAGAGCTCGCCGTCGGCACCACGATCTACGAAGGCCACGTCGACTGGCGCTGGCGCGGCCTGCAGGTGCGGGCCCTGGCTGCCCAGGCGGAGCTCGACGACGTGGTGGAGCTGAACCGGCTGCACGGCGACACCAACACCCTCGGCATCGCCGAGGAGATGGGCGGCTGGTACGTGTCGGCCGCCTACGACGTGCTGGCCGGCCGCGCCGGCGAGATGGCCCTCAGCCCCTACGTGCGGTGGGAGGAGGTCGACACCCAGAAGGAGCTGCCGCCGGGCTTCACCCCCCTGCGCTCGCAGGACACCGAGAGCCTCACCCTGGGCCTCGCCTTCCAGCCCATCGACAACGTGGTGATCAAGGCCGACTGGCAGGACTACGACAACGCGGCGGGCACCGGCCTCGACCAGTGGAATGTGGCACTCGGCTACATCTTCTAGTCGCCGCCCGGCGGCGCTGCGGCGCGTCGTGCCGGTGCTCCTGGCCGTCGCCCTCGGGGCGTCGGCCGTGGCGCCGGCCGGCGCGCGGGTGCTGCTGTCCACCGAGGAGGCGCTGAACCTCGCTTTCCCCGGCTGCAAGGTCGAGCGCGGCACGGTGTACCTCACCGAGGCCCAGCTCGCCGCCGCCCGCCGCCTCGCCGGCGTCGAGGTGCGGGGCGCGGTGGTGCACCCGTACGCCGCGCGCTGCGACGGCCGCCCCGGCGGCACCGCCTACTTCGACGTCCACCGGGTGCGCACCCTGCCGGAGACGGTGATGGTGGTGGTGGCGCCCGACGGCGAGGTGACGCGGATCGAGGTGCTGAGCTTCCAGGAGCCGGAGGACTACCTGCCGCGCCGCGGCTGGTACCAGCAGTTCGAGGGCGAGCGGCTGGACGGCGACCTGCGGCTGAAGGGCGACATCCGCGGCATCGCCGGGGCCACGCTGACCGCCCGCGCCACCACCGAGGCGGTGCGCCGCGTGCTGGCGCTGCACCGCGTGCTGAGCGCGCCGCCCGGCGGCGGCGAGGCGAGGCGGGAGAAGCGGGAGCGATGAATCGTTTCGACGCCTGGATGGTGCACGTCGCCACCCTGCTGGTGGGGGGCACGGGCGTCGTCTACGCGTTGATGCGATACTTCGTCGAGCCGGCCGACCCCTACGCCGTGATCAACCATCCCTGGCAACCGGCCGTCCAGCACCTGCACGTGTGGGTGGCGCCGCTGCTGGTGTTCGGTGCCGGCGTCGTCTGGCGCGAGCACGTCTGGAAGCACTGGCGCCGCGGCGTGCGCCCGCGCCGCGTGAGCGGCGTGGTCATGATGCTCGACCTGATTCCGATGATCGCCTCCGGCTACCTGATCCAGACCGCCGTCACCTCCGGCTGGCGCACCGCGTGGATCACCGTGCACCTCGTCACCTCGGGGCTGTGGCTGCTCGGCTGGACCGGCCACCTGGTGAGCCCGGTGCTCGCCCGCCGGCGGCGCCGCGCCGCCACCGAGCCCTCCGCTGCGGTGGGCGGTCTGGCCGAGGGAGGCTCTTGATCCGCCGCCGGCCCCTCGCCCTGCTGCTCGCTGCCCTGCTGGCGGCGGCCGGGGCCTGCCGCAGCGACGAGCCACCGCTGCCGGTCGACGAGCCGGTGCGCCGGGTGACCGTCTACTCGGAGCACGACGAGGCGGTGGTCCGCCCGCTGCTCGACCGCTTCACCGTCCGCAGCGGCACCGAGGTGGTGCTCGAAACCGGCGCACCGGGCGAGCTGGCCGCCGCCCTCGCCGCCGGCGAGGAGATCCCGGGCGCCGGTGCGGCCGTCTTCCTGTCCCGCGACTCCGCCGTGCTCGGCCGCCTCGCCGCCGCCGGCCGCCTGGTGCCGCTGCCGTCGGAGGTGAGCGGCGCGGTGCCGTCCGAGATGACGGACCCGAAGGGCCGTTGGGTGGGCCTCACCGCCCGTGCCCGGCTGCTTGCCTACGCCCCGGAGCGCGTGGAGCCCGCGACGTTGCCCGTCGCCCTGCCGGTCCTCGCCGAAGCCCGCTACCGCGGCCGTCTGGCGCTGGCACCGCGCACCCGCTCCTTCCTGGTGCACATGGCCGCCTACCGGGCGCTCCACGGCCCGGAAGCGCTGGACCGCCTGCTCGCCAGCCTCGCCGCCAACGAGCCGGTGCTGCGCGACGACTCCGCCGCCGTGGTGGCCGCCGTCGCCGACGGCGAGGCGGACCTCGGCTTGGTGGACCACCCGGCCCTCGCCACGGCCCGCCGCCCCCCGGTCGCGCCCGGCGCCGAACCGAGCCTCGCACCCGCCGCCGCGGTGGCTCCCCAGGCCCACCTCCTCGCCGGCAGCGACTCCTCCGGATTCCTCGACCTCGCCGGCGCCGCCGCCCTCTCCCGGGACGCCGCGGCTTTCGAGCTGATCCGTTTCTTGCTCACCCCGGAAGCCCAGGCCGACCTGACCCGCCGCACCCGGGAGTACCCGCTGGTTGCGGGCGTCCCCCTGCCGGGCGAAGGAATGCCGCCGCTGGCGGACCTCGATCCGCCGGTGGTCGACTTCGAGGCGGTGGCCGAGGTGATGGACGAGACCCAGGCTCAGATCGAGAAGCACTTCGGCCCCTGAGCCCGGCACCAGGTCGCCAGCGTCCCCCTCGCGCTCCCCCCGGTCCGTTACCGGTGATTCTCCGTAACCCGTCCCCAGCGAACCGGCGCGAGCATCGGCACTCCCTCGCCGCTGCCCAGCAGCCACAGCACCGACGGCTGGGGCTCGAGCACCCCGGCCCGCAGCGACCCCTGGCGGTTGCCGAGCACCAGCATGGTGGCTGCCAGCGCCTCGGCGTCGACCGCCAGCTCGGACACCGCCACCGTGGCGACCACCCCCTCCGCCGGCTGTCCGCTCCGCTGGTCGATCCACGGAGCGAAGCGCTCGCCGCCGACGACCAGGGGCCGGTGGAGGGCGGAGGCCGCGGCCGCCGCCTGGGAGGTCAGGCGCAGCGGATCGAGGACGAGCGTGTCGGCGCCTTCGGCGTCGCCGGGCAGATCCGGCAGGACGAGGCGCCAGCCCCGGCCGTCCGGGCCGGCGCCGAGGGCCCGCCACACCCAGCCCACGGAGACGAACGCCTCGTCGGCGCCGTGGCTGCGCAGGACCTCGATGGCGCGGTCCACCGCGAAGCCGCGGGCGAAACCGTGGAGGTCAGCGCGGGCGCCGGCGGCGAGCTGCGCCCTGCCGGTGGCCGGGTCGATCTTGAGGCGGTCGCAGCGGGCCTCCTCCGCTGCCTGCTCCACCCGCGGCGCCGGCGGAATGCCCGGCGTCGGACCGCGCAGGCCCCACAGCGTGTAGAGATTGCCGCCGAGGGGGCCGTGGGCGCCCTCGGACCAGACGCAGAAGTGGTGCGCCCGGGAGAGCAGGTCGAGCAGATCCGGGTGGAGCACGACCGGCGCCCCGCCGGCGGCGGCGTTCAGATCCGCCAGGCCGCCGCCTTCGGCGGGCAGGTCCGGGTCGGTCAGCTCCTCGATCCCGCGGATGGCGTCGAAGGCGTCGCGCAGGGCGGCGTCGGCGCGGGCCTCGGAGAGGCCGTGCACCTCGAGACGCACCGGCTCGCCGAAGGCG
>DATACC010000332.1:0-10010 GCA_036259255.1 Thermoanaerobaculia bacterium
CGAGCTCCCGGGCGGTGCCGCGCGGGCCCTCGACCACGCCGCGCATGCCGGCGGCGAGGCGGCCGCGCAGCGCCTCCGGCAGCCCGAGGGCGGCGGGCGGCGCGGTGCTCTCGAGGTCCCACAGCAGCTCCGGCTGGCCGCCGGCGGCGCGCTCGGCCGGCACCGCCAGGCGCTCGACCAGGTGGGCCTCCACCCGGCGCCCGGTGACCAGGCGCGCCATCGCCTCGGCGAGCTGCACGTTGCTCCAGCGGTTGTTGCCGTTGCCGAGCAGCAGGGTGTAGAGGTCCTGGCGGAGCTGCTGCACCAGGTTGAAGCGCAGGTTGACTTCCTCCGGCGTCACCGGCGAAAAGGCGATCACCGCATCGGGCCGCGGCGGGGCGCCCTCGTCCGGCGCCCGGCCGTAGGCGGCGCGCAGCACCGGCGCCCACAGGTCCAGATCCAGGGCGCCGACGGTGCTCTCCCGGCGGAAGCGCACCTCGCGGCCGAACAGGCGGCGCAGGGCGGCCGGGAAGTCGCTGAGCTGGTCGACCTCCTGGAGCTCGGTGAGGCCGTCGCCGGGGCGGTCGTCCTCGCGCACGATGGGCAGGCGGGGCCGCTCGGCGAAGGTGCGGCCGCCTAGCCGGTAGGCCGCGGACGGCGCGAGGGCCGGCGCCCCCGGCGCCGCCCGCGGCGCGCCGCCGTCCCACTCCGCCATCGCCAGCAGCCCGAGATAGAGCATGTAGCGGTTCGACGAGACGGTGAGGAACTCCTCGAGGCCGATCCACGGGTCCTCGCCGTAGCAGTCCGCCGGCAGGTGGTAGCGGCCCATCTCGTAGCCGAGCAGCGCGTCCGGCTCGCCGCCCGCGAAGCAGTGCACCTCGAGACCGGCGAGCTGCGGGTGGACCGCCAGCGCCGCCGCGGCGAGGAACGGCTTGGCGGCCGAGCCCACTCCGTGCTGCAGGAAGTTGTGGTTGCGGCCGAGCAGCTCGCGCCGGGTGGTGGCCTCCTCCTCCTCGCCGAACAGGCGCTCGAGGTCCGCCTCCCGCGGGTAGCTCGGCAGCGCCAGCAGGCGGCCGCTGCCGGCGTCCATCACGGTGACCGCGGCGCGCGCCGGCCGGCCGGCCCAGCGCTTGCGGGCGACCTGTGCCAGGCCGCTCGCCAGGCGCTGGTCGAGGAAGGGGTCGAGGGTGAGGTAGACGTCGAAATCGTCGCGCACGGCGTCCGGCACCTGGGCGCGGGCGGCCTCCACCGCGGCGTCGACGGCCCGGGCGACCTCCGGCGCCATCGCCAAGCGCTCCGGGAAGTTGCGCCGCCGCGGCTCGCCGTTGACCCGGGTGAGGAACGAGGCGAGGGCCGCCTGGCGGCCGGTGTCGACGCGGAAGCGCTCGTCGAGACGGCCCGGCTCGTGGAGCCGCAGCATGTCGCCCTCGTCGAGCCGCACGCGCCAGCCGAGGTCCAGCGCACAGCCGTCGAGGGAGACCGCCGGCCGCTCCCCCTGGATCTCGAGCACCGCCTCGTCGCCCACGTACTTCAGGGTGCCGAAGGGGCGGCCGCGCTCGATCATCTTCAGGGCCAGCCGCTGCGAGCGCACGCCCTCGGCGCCGGAGGTGAGCCAGGCGTCCTCGTAGGCGCTGGCGTCGAAGGGCAGCAGCTCCCACGGTACCGGGGCCACCTCCAGGGTGCGCTCGCCGGAGGTCAGGGTGGTGCCGCGGGCGGCGGGCTGCAGGAACAAGCTGCCGCGCCAGGTCTCGGCCACGTAGCCGGGCAGGCGCTGGCGGTGGAAGCTGGCGTTGACGCCGGTCAGCCGCCCCTCGCACCGCCCGTCGCGCCCCACCGAGCGCTCCACCACGAAGGGGCGGCGGTCGCCGCCGTTCCACGCCGCCACGTCGTCGCGCAGGTAGCTGTGGTCGAAGAAGGTCTGCTCCGCCGGCGCCAGGTCCACCGGCTCGAGGGTGCCGCTCTCGCAGCGGTAGCGCAGCCGGCCGTCGCGGATCATCCGCTCCACCTCGTCGACGTAGCCGACGGGGTAGTAGACGTCGCTCTCGCGCCCTTCGCCGCCGGCCGGAGCGGTGGGGAACGACAGGATCGACAGCACCGCCACCGCCAGCACCGCCAGCACCACGAGCGGCCCGAGGCGCCTCATCGGCTCGGCCTCACCGGTTCGCCCTCGCGCAGCACCAGGCCGAAGGCGGCCAGCGCCAGCAGGGCGCCGGCCTCGAGCACGTCGCTCACCGAGTTGAGGGCCAGCAGCGAGCAGTTCTTGCCGGTGAACAGCACCTGGTTGAGGTTGGCGAGGATCATGTAGAGGCCCGGCAGGGCGAAGGCAAGCAGCGCCAGCGTCGCCACCCAGCCGCCCTGGCGGCCCCAGCGGCCGCCTCCCGGCGACAGGGCCGGCCACGCCGCCAGCAGCACCGCGAGGTAGGTGAGGGCCAGCCCCAGCATGCCGAGCTTGCCGAACTCGGCGAGCACGAAGGCCATCGGCATCAGGTCGTTGAGGTAGGTGACCCCGAGGTGGCGCGGCAGCTCCGAGCTGGCATAGCCGTCGCCGACCCAGCCGGCGTGCTCGCCGTAGTTGCGCACCGTGTGGTACTGGATCGCCACCTGCTCGGCCGGCTTCAGGCCGACCTGCGGGAGCGCCTCGGGGTTGGCCAGCATCTGCAGGCGGAACAGGCGCTGCTCCGGGGTGCCGGAGTCCTCCGTCGCGCCGGCGGCGAGCGCCGTGAGCTGCTTCGGCCAGCGGTTCACGGCGACGACGACCAGCAGCGGCACGAGGGCCGCCACCAGGGTCGCCGCGTAGATCATGCGGGGCCGCAACGCCACCGGCCATCGCGAGCGGGCCCACGGCCACACCGCCAGTAGGGCGAGGGCGAAGACCGCCGGCAGCCCGTGGACGATCAGCAGCCCGAGGTCGTCGACCACGGCGGCCACCACGGCGAAGGCGAGGACGAGGAAGAGGCCGAAGGCGATCACGCCGCGGGCCCAGTCCGCGGCGAGGGTGGACCCCGCCTCGGCACCGGGTTCGACGCCCGCCGTGGCCGCCGCCTCGGCGCGGCGGCGGCGCTCCTCGATCCAGTGGGCGGTGAGCCCCACGGCCACCACCGCCACCGGCAGGTGGACGAAGGTCCACAACACCCGCAGCTCCACCGCCGGAAGGCGCAGCGCCTCCGGCATGCCGAGGAGCACGGCGCCGCCGCGCAGCGCCAGCAGGCCCGCGCCCACCGCCACCAGCGCCCACGGATGCCACGGCCAGCCCCCCTCGCGCCAGCGCGTCACCGCCGCCGCGCCGGGGCCCGCTCCCCAGGCATAGGCGGCGAGGAGCAGGGCGGCGAGTCCGAGCGGCAGCAGCGCGAGCAGGGCCAGGGAGCCGGCTCCCCACACCGTGGCGAGGCAGCCGGCGGCCGCCACCAGCAGGCCGCCGGTGGGCCAGCGCAGCACCCCCGCCCCGGCCCGTAGCCGGTCGCGCCAGGCGTCGCCCGGCCCTCCGTCCACCCGCTGCAGCAGGATGCCGAGGGTCCAGCCGAAGAGCAGCAGGGCCGGGACCAGCCACAGAGCGACCCGCGCCTCGGCGTAGGCCCGCAGCAGGTAGTGGGGCGGCTCGATGGCGGCGCGGTGGGCGAACAGGAGGCGATCGGCGAGCAACAGCCCCACCGGCGCCACCACGGCGGCGAGGGTCGGGCTGCCGCGCATCAGCGGCACCAGGAAGACGAGGAGGTAGAGGGACAGCAGGGCGAGGTCGGCGAGCACCCGCCCCGGTACCCCGCCCCGCTCGAGGCGCAGCAGCATCAAGTCGTCGCCCTCGCCCAGGGCATAGAGCTCCCCGTGTTCCATCTCCCAGCGGGCGCCGAGGTACTGCAGGCTCGCCACGTCCCCGGCCGGGTCGTAGCGCAACGTGCCGCTGACGCCGTGGAAGCGGGGGGAATCCTCGTCGAGCTCGATCAGCTCCGGGCGGCGGTCGGCGGCGCTCGGCACCACCAGGCCGATCTCCAGCGGCGCGGCGACCTCGTCCAGCGGCACCACCCGCCGCTGCGGCTCGCCGAAGCGCACCTCGGCACGCTCGCCGCCGAGGACCACCTCGTCGCGGCGCACCGTGCGGAGCCGGCGGTTGCCGGCGCCGCTCCACACCACCGAGAGCTGGAGATCGAAGCGCTCCGGCAGGGGGTGGGGCGCGTCGAGGCTCGTGCGCACCGCGCCGTCGCGTACGGCGACGACCCCCGCATCGCGCTGCACCAGGTGCCAGGCGCCGTCGCGGCGAACCAGCAGCGAGCGCACTCGGGCGCCCCAGCCGGCCGCCGCCTCCGGGGCCGCCGCCGCCAGCACGTCGGGCAGGTAGACGACCCGGCCGGGGCGCAGGAGGCGCTCGAACCAGCCCGGCAGCGGGTAGGGCTCGGCGTCCCCGCCGCCTTCGCTCGCCGCGTCGCGTTCGCGCACCAGCTCGCCGTCGCGCAGCACCAGCTCCAGCGGCGCGCCCCCGCCCTCCAGCCGCAGCCGGTCGCCCTCGGCCAGGGGCACCGAGTTGACGATGCGGCCGTCCGCGTCCTCGCCCGGCGCGAACACCTGCACCACCGGCAGCGGCGCCGCGAGGCGCAGCACGGGCGACCCGGGCGCGATCTCCGGCGTCTCGGGATCGGGCCCGGGGGCGCCCTCCGGCGCGGGCCCCGACCCCTCGGCGTCGGCCGGCGCCGGCTCGATGCGCACCGCCCCGGCGGCGACGTGGGGCGCCGTCAGGTCTCCCCCGCCCCCGCCCTCGCTCCCGGCACCACCGGCCACCAGCGGCACGCCCTCGCCCCAGGCCAGGGACTTGCCGACGTAGGTCAGGTGCAGCGCCTCGAGGCGGCCGCGGGCGCTCCACAGCGTGCCGGCACCGTAGAGCAGCGGCAGCACGGCCACCGCCATCGCCAGCCCCAGGGCCCCCTTCTGAGCTCCCTTCCGGGCCCCACTCCGAGCAGCATGCCGCAGGAAGAGGGCGACCAGCCCGAGCATCCCCAGCGCGGCGGCCAACGGCGCCATCAGTCGGCCCCTCCCGGCTCCGGCGCGCCGGCCGCCGCGCGCGCGGCCTCCACCGCGTCGGCGCCGTCGTGGAGGGGCAGCACCAGTCGACGACCGGGGGCGAAGCGGCCGTCGCTGCACGGCTCCACCTGGTTGGCGCGGCAGACGAGGTCCGCCGGCACGGCCAGCTTGCGGTCGATCTCGGCGGAGGTGACGGTGCCGGCGGCGGCGGGCACCTCGAAGCGGGTCCACTGCCGGCGGTCGAGCAGCGGACCGCAGACCTCGGCGCTGGCACGGAAGGCGTGGGGGGCGGGCCAGGCCTCGGCCGGCACCGCCGGGTAGCGGGAGGCGGCGAAGGCGGCCACCGCCAGCAGCAGCCCCAACAGGGCGAGCCGCAGGCCTGCCGGGTAGCGCCCGGGCCGCCCGGGCGTCAGGCGCCGGGAGAGCTTCACGGGGTCGGCGCCGTCGTCACGCGGTGGGGGTCGGGATCATCGGCGGGTTCGGGGTTCGGCGGATTGGCTGGATCGAAGTCGAGCGCGCGCCCGGCCGCCGCGCCCGCCACGGGGCGGGGCGGCGGCGGATCAGGGCTTCCTGGCCACCGCGAAGAAGGAGGTCCAGCGGTCGTTGCGCGGGTCGAAGCGCTGCACGTAGAACCGTACGTAGGCGCCCGCGGAAAGATTCTCCACCGCGGTCTCGAAGGCTTCGCCGCCGTCCACCGGCTGGCCGTTGACCTCGGCGATGATGTCGCCGGGCGCCAGCCCCTCGTCGTAGAGCGGGCTGTTCGGGGCCACCGAGGTCACCCACACGCCCCGGGCCGAGGCCGGCAGCCCGTGGCTCTGGCGCAGCTCGGCGGAGAGCTCACGGTAGCGCAGGCCGAGCCAGTCGATGCCGCTCGAATCCGGACGCGCCGGCTCCTCGGCCACCGCCTCGGCACCGGGCCGCTCCCCGAGCTCGACCTCGAGCTCGACGCGCTGGCCGTCGCGCCACACCTCCAGCTCGACCGTGTCACCCGGCCGCTTGGCCGACACGTAGTCGATCAGGTCCCGGGTCTCCTCCACCTCGACGGCGTCGACGCGCAGCACGATGTCGCCGTGGCGCAGCCCTGCCTCGGCCGCCGGCTGCCCCTCGCGCACCGTGCCCACCAGGGCGCCGTCGGTCGACTCCAGGCCGAAGGCGCGGGCCCGTTCGTAGTCGAGGTTCGAGATCTCGACACCGAGGTAGCCGCGGGTCACCCGGCCCTCGTCGCGAAGCTGCGGCAGGATGCTCTTGAGCGTGTTGACCGGCACCGCGAAGCCGATGTTCTCGGCGCCGAAGTTGATCAGCGTGGCGATGCCCACCACCTCGCCGGCCATGTTCACCAGGGGGCCGCCGGAGTTGCCGAAGTTGATCGCCGCGTCGGTCTGGATGAAGTTCTCGAAGGAGGGGTCGAGCACCTGCAGCGAACGCCCCTTGGCGCTGACCACGCCCACCGTCACCGTGTGCTCCAGGCTCAGCGGGCTGCCGATGGCCATGATCCAGTCGCCCACCCGCAGCCGCTCGCTGTCGCCGAGCCGCAGGTAGCGCAGCTTGCGGCCGGCGTCGATCTGGATCAGCGCCAGGTCGGTCTCCGGGTCCGTACCCTTCACCTCGGCTGGGTACTCGCGGCCCTCGAGCAGCACCACCAGCCGGTCGGCGCCCTGCACCACGTGGTTGTTGGTGGCGATCAGCCCGTCGGGGCTGATGACGAAGCCGCTGCCGCCGGACTCCTCGCGAAAGCCCTGCCCCGGGGGACCCTGCTCCCCCTCCTCCTCCGGCCCCGGCGCCCCCTGCTCGCGGCGCGGACCGAAGAAGAACTCGAAGGGATCGAGCATCTGCCGCGGCGCGGAGGACTGGAAGGTGTCGGCGCGGATCGAGATCACCGCCGGCTCCACCGCCTCGGCGAGATCGGCGAAGCTCGGCAGGCCGGCCACCGCCGAGCCCGGCGCCACCACCTGGGGGCCGGCCTCGTCGTCGGCGAGGCCCGGCACGGTCAGCCCGAGGCCCCCCGCCAGCACCATGCCGAACGCCACGGAGGCGAACACGAGCACCGCGATCTGGGCGGTGCGAGCACTGCTCTTCGTCATCGGAAGACTCCCGGGTCCTTTTCTGTTGCACACCACGGAGCGCGGGCCCGCCGGGGGCACCACGGAGAGCTACAACGCAAGCAGCCTGCCACGAAGTCCCGGCGGCCACGGCACCCGCGGCATCGGCCTGGGGGGGCCGACCAGCACGGCGGAGCGATGCCAGAATGGCACGCTGGTGCCGCCCTGGCTGCGCCGCGCCGCCCCGGGGCCCGTCACCTCAAGTGCTCACGCCTGAGCAACTTGCGCAGGCGACGCCAGGCGACTATACTTGCAGGTCGCCACGGCTTGCCGCGGATTCGGGAGTGGGCGGTAGCCCACTTTTTTTATTGGCGGCGGTTTTTTCGCCGTGCCGACAGGGAAGCGATGAGCACCGCACGACGCACAGGGGCTGCCGGCCGCCTCGATCCCGACCTTCGGGCCGAGTTCGAGGCGATCGCCGACTCGATCGGCTGCGAGCTGGTGGAGGCGGAGTCGAAGGGCGGTACGCTGCGTCTGTTCATCGACCGGCCCGACGGCGGGGTCACCCTCGCCGACTGCGAGCGGGTGTCGAGGCTGGTCTCGGCACTGCTCGACGTGGTGGACTTCGGCAAGGATCGCTACGTGCTGGAGGTCAGCTCTCCGGGGCTCGACCGCCAGCTCTATCGGCCGCGGGATTACGAGCGGTTCACCGGCCAGCGGGTGCGGGTGACCTTCCTCGAGCCCGACGGCGGCGGCAAGCGCACGGTGGTCGGGCGGCTGGAGCGGTTCCGGCCGGTCGCGACGCAGGGACAAGGTGCCGAGGGCGGCGAGATCACCGTCGTCACCGACGACGACGAGCGGCTCGAGCTGCCCCTCGAGCAGGTCCAGGTTGCACGCCTGGAGATCGAGTTCTAGGAAACGGAAAGCATGGCTCAGACTACGACGGCGGCCCAGATCAACTTCGGCGACATCCTGAAGAGCGTCGCGCGAGAGAAGGACATCGAGCTCGATCGCTGGATCGCGGCGCTCGAGGACGCGATGGCCTCGGCGGCCAAGAAGCAGCACCGCATCAAGGAGCCGGTGCGCGCGAAGCTCGACATCGACACCGGCCACTTCGAGGCCTTCATCGTCCGGCAGGTGGTCGAGGAGGTCGAGGACCCGCTGGCCGAGTGGAGCGTCGAGGAGGCCCGCGATTTCAAGGCCGACGCCGCGGTGGGCGACGAGATCCTGATTCCGGTGTCTACCGAGGGCCTGGGCCGAATCGCCGCCCAGAGCGCCAAGCAGGTGCTCTACCAGCGCGTGCGCGAGGCCGAGCGGGAGAACGTCTACAACGAGTTCATCGGCCGCGTCGGCGAGATCGTCAACGGCACGGTGAAGCGCTTCGAGCGCGGCGACATCGTCGTCGACCTCGGCCGCACCGAGGCGGTGGTGCCGCGCAACGAGCAGGCGCGCCACGAGCGCTACAGCCAGGGCGAGCGCATCCGTGCCGTGATGGTCGAGGTGCACACCCAGCCCAAGGGGCCCCAGGTGGTGCTCTCGCGCACCGACCCGCGCCTGCTGGTGAAGCTGTTCGAGATGGAGGTGCCGGAGATCTACGACGGCACGGTGGTCATCAAGAACGCCGTGCGGGCGCCGGGCGAGCGGGCCAAGGTGGCGGTGTACAGCCGCGAGCGCGACGTCGACCCGGTGGGCGCCTGCGTCGGAATGAAGGGCTCCCGCGTGCAGTCGATCATCCGCGAGCTGCGCGGCGAGAAGATCGACATCATCGAGCACAGCGACGACCTGGTGACCTTCGCCCAGAGCGCGCTGGCTCCGGCCCGCATCACCCGCGTCTCGGTGACCCACCACGGCGAGGTGCCGCACCTCGACGTGATCGTGGAGGACGAGCAGCTCTCGCTCGCCATCGGCAAGCGGGGCCAGAACGTGCGCCTCGCCTCGGAGCTGATCGGCGCCCGCATCGACATCAAGAGCGAGAGCGACGTCAAGGACGAGGTGGCCGACGCGCTGGCCCGCATGCTCCAGACCGCCGTCGGCGGCCAGGAGGACGGCGGCGAGCCGGTGGCGGTGGACCTCACCGAGGCGCCGGGGATCGGCCCGAAGACGGCCGAGCGCCTGGAGGCGGCGGGCTTCGGCACGCTGCAGGCGCTCGGCGCCGCCAGCGCCGCGGAGCTGACCGCCGTCGAGGGGGTCGGCCGGAAGGCGGCCGCGGACCTCAAGGCGTGGGCCGACGAGCGGATCGCGGCGGCCGGCGCGGAGGGCCTGGGGCTGACGCTTCCGGCCGAGCCGGCGGAGGCCCCCATCGCCGAGGACGATTTCATGGCCGCCCTGTCGCGTGCCTTCCAGGAGAGCGAGGAGCTGCGCCAGAGCGTGGCCGACCGCACCGGAGAGGAGGACGAGGAGAGCGAGGCCCCGGCGGAGCCGGGCGAGGAGGCCGCGCCCGCCGCGGACGAGGAGACCTGAGCCGCCCGGGTTCGGGCGGTCTGGCGGTCCGGCGGGTCCGGACGGCGCGGCGCGGCGAGGGCGGGCGGGGAGCGCGGCGATGGCGGTAGCGACAGCGGTTCGCGGTATCGAGCAGCACGAAGGAATGGGTTTCGAGGAGGCGTATGGGCAAGATTCGGGTGCAGGACCTGGCGAAGCAGATGGGGGTTCCCAATCAGGACCTCATGTTCAAGCTGAAGTCGATCGGAGTGCGGATCGAGGGCGAGGACGCACACATCGACACGGACATCATCCAGGCGATCCTGCAAGGTAAGAAGCTCCCCCACCCGCGCGAGGTGATCCTGCGCGACGAGCCGGCCAAGGAGGAGGCGACGACGACGCCCGCCGCGGCACGGCGACGGCGTCCGGCGCCGCCCCAGCGCCGGCCGGCTCCCAACCCGCTGCGCCCGGCGCGCCCGCGGACGATGATCCAGCGGGTCGAGTCGCGGGACATCCGCACCATCCCCACCCGGGAGCGGCCGCCCGAGCCGCCGCCGGAGCGCCGGC
>DATACC010000333.1:0-42613 GCA_036259255.1 Thermoanaerobaculia bacterium
TCTCCTGATCGGTCGAGACGCGGAAGGACGGATCCTCCGCCGCAAGGCGCGACAGCGCCATGCCCATCTTCTCCTGGTCGGCCTTCGTCTTGGGTTCGACCGCGATCTCGATGACGGGATCGGGGAACTCCATGCGCTCCAGGATCACCTGGTTGTCCGGATCGGACAGCGTGTCGCCGGTGGTGGTGTCCTTGAGACCCGCAAGCGCGATGATGTCGCCCGAGCGCGCCTGTTTGATGTCTTCACGGTTATTGGCATGCATCAACAGCATGCGGCCGACGCGCTCGCGCGAGCCCTTCACCGTGTTCATCACGTAGGAACCGGATTCGAGGACGCCCGAGTAGATGCGGATGAACGTGAGAGAGCCGACGTAAGGATCGTTCATGATCTTGAAGGCGAGCGCGGCGAACGGCTCTTCATCGGAATTGTTGCGCTCGATCTCTTCGTCCGTTCCGGCTTTGACGCCTTTGATGGCCGGAGCTTCGGTCGGGGACGGAAGGTAATCTACGACGGCATCCAGAAGCGGCTGCACGCCCTTGTTCTTGAAGGCGGAGCCGCACAGCACCGGCTGCAGGCGGTTGGCGATGGTGCCGCGGCGCAGGGCGGCGCGGATCTCGTCGAGGGTCACTTCTTCGCCCGACAGGTACTTCTCGAGCAGCGCGTCGTCCGTCTCGGCGACCGCCTCGACGAGCTGCTCGCGCAGCTTGTGCGCCTCGTCGGCCATCTCGTCGGGAATCGGCATCACCTCGTAGTCGGCACCCATGGTCTCGTCGTTGTAGACCAGGGCGCGCATCTCGATGAGGTCGATGACGCCGCGGAAGCGGTCCTCGGCACCGAGCGGGAGCTGCAGCACCACGGGATTGGCGCTCAGGCGCGTGCGCATCATGTCGACGCAGCGGTGGAAGTCGGCGCCGATCCTGTCCATCTTGTTGACGAAGGCCATGCGCGGCACGCGGTAGCGGTCGGCCTGGCGCCACACCGTCTCCGACTGGGGCTCGACACCGGCCACGGCGTCGAACACCGCCACGGCGCCGTCGAGCACGCGCAGCGAGCGCTCTACCTCGGCGGTGAAGTCGACGTGGCCCGGGGTGTCGATGATGTTCACCCGGTGGCCGTCCCAGAAGCACTGGGTGGCTGCCGAGGTGATGGTGATGCCACGCTCCTGCTCCTGGACCATCCAGTCCATGGTGGCCGTGCCTTCGTGGACCTCACCGATCTTGTAGTTGACCCCCGTGTAGAAGAGGATCCGCTCGGTCGTCGTCGTCTTACCGGCATCGATGTGGGCCATGATGCCGATGTTGCGCGTCTTGTCGAGTGCGATCTTGCGTGCCATCGTCTTGTTTCTGCCTTACAGCCTTTTCAGTCCCGATCGCTCGGGGTTGTCCCGCCGGTGCGCCTCCCCTACCAACGGTAGTGGGAGAACGCCTTGTTGGCCTCGGCCATGCGGTGGGTGTCGTCCTTCTTCTTCACGGCGCCGCCACGGTTGTCGGCAGCCTCCAGGAACTCGTTGGCCAGGCGCTGGCGCATCTGCTTCTCGCCGCGGCCCAGGGCCGCCTGGATCAGCCAGCGGATCGACAGCGCCAGCCGGCGGCTGGGGCGGACTTCCACCGGCACCTGGTAGGTCGAGCCGCCGACGCGGCGCGACTTCACCTCGACGCTCGGCTTGACGTTCTCGACCGCGCGCTTGAACGTCTTCATCGGATCGTCACCGGTCCGGTCGGCCACCGAGCCCAGCGCGTCGTAGAAGATGCGCTGCGCCACGGACTTCTTGCCATCCGACATCAGGACGTTGACGAACTTCGTCACCAGCTGCGACTCGTAGATCGGATCCGGCAGGATCTCGCGCTTCGGGACTTCACGCCGTCTCGGCATCTCTCAAGCTCCCTCGAAACCTTTAGCTCTTCGGCCGCTTGGCGCCGTACTTCGAACGGCCCTGGCGGCGGCCGTCGACGCCCACGGCGTCGAGCGTGCCCCGGATCACGTGGTATCGCACACCCGGCAGGTCCTTCACACGACCGCCGCGGATCAGCACGATCGAGTGCTCCTGCAGGTTGTGGCCGACGCCCGGGATGTAGGTGGTCACCTCGATCCCGTTGGTCAGCCGCACGCGAGCCACCTTGCGCAGCGCCGAGTTCGGCTTCTTGGGCGTCTGCGTGTAGACACGGACGCAGACGCCGCGCTTCTGGGGCGAGCCCTGGAGCGCCGGGCTCTTCGTCTTCGTCTTGACGCGCTCGCGGCCCTTGCGCACGAGCTGGTGAATCGTCGGCATCGCCTCTCCTTCAAGCTTCGTTTCATCGCCCGGCCCTCGCCGGGGCCGCGGCCGCTACCGTTCTCGTCCAACCTGGTTCGCGCGATCTCGCCGCGCCCCGAAGCTACGCCCTCGCGGGACTCACGGAGTCTCAGCGCGAAGACGAGCGCGGCACCGCGCAGCGCTACCAGGCCGCGCGGGCCGTCCGGGAGAAACACGAAACCCAGGATCGCTATCCAGGGACTGTGCTCAGACGAGACGTTTTTCGCCACCGTCCCCGGGCGGGGACCATCGGCGAACCAACCCGCCAAGGGTAACAGAGCTTCGCAGCTCCGTCAACCGCTCACCGGAGACCTCCTGACCCGCCCGGTCTCCGGCTCCTGCGCGACGCGGGCCCGGCAACCACCACCCGAAAATCCTGCTCGGCCCCTCCGCGCGACGGGACCGCCGAGTATAGACGCCTCCCGCCGCTGGCGCAACCCCCCGCCGCGTGGGCCATGGCCTCCGCCGTCGGGCGTGCGCTGCGCCACTGCCATCCGCTTCTTGCCGAAGCACCGAAACCCGCGATAGTATGTCGCAGCAGCATGGCCGCTCCTGTGGCCCGTTCCCTGATCCACCGACCCAAGCGATCGCTCGCCGTAGGAGCTCCGTTTCATGCGCCGTACGCTGTGCTTCCCTGCCGTCCCGTCGCTGCTGCTGTCGCTATCCGTCCTCGCAGTCACCCTCGCCGCCGGCCCCGCCACCGCCAGCCACCGGTCGGACCACGGTGCCGGCTCGACCTTCGGCCCCCACGTCGGCAATGGACGGTTCGCCCTGTACGAGGTGCAGACCGCCACCGAGCGGTGCCTGTGGCGCACCGACGGCACCGCCGCCGGCACCTTCCTGCTGCAGGCGCCCGCGGCCGCCTGCCTGACGCTGCCCCACCGGGTGTCCGCCGTGGGGGCGGAGGGCGTGCTGTTCTTCCCCGCCTTCGACGGCTCGTCCGTCGAGATCTGGCGCAGCGACGGCAGCCCCGCCGGCACCTGGCCGGTGACCGCGTTGGGGGCGGCGGGAGCGATGCTGTTCCCGTTCTCCATCGACCCCCTCGCCGACGGCGGCGTCTTCTTCTCCGCCTTCGACGACGTCCACGGCGAGGAGCCGTGGCGCGGCGACGGCTCGCCGGCGGGCGCGGCGGTGCTGGGCGACTTCGCCCCGGGCCTTCAATCGTCGCGTCCCTTCGGCGGCCGCACCTGGCAAGGCGACCTGTGGTTCTTCGCCGCCGCCGGCGAGGACGCCGCCGTTCCGTGGCAGCTCTGGCGCGGGGCGCCGGGCGGCGGCGCCGCCTCCGTGGCGACCGTCGCCGGAGCCGGCGGCGCCACCGCCGCCTCCGCCCTGCTGGAGACGGGGGACGTCCTCTCCTTCCTGGTCGCCGACCGGGCCTGCACCGTGGCCGAGCTGTGGGCCACCGACGGCACCGCCGCCGGCACCGGTGCGGTGGCGAGCTTCGCCCCCGGGTGCCCTCGTTGGCTGGTCCTGGTCGACGGGACGCTCTTCTTCACCGCCGCCGAGGCGGGCCGCGGCATGGAGCTGTGGTCGAGCGACGGCACCGCCGCCGGCACCCGCCGGCGCAGCGACTTCGCGCCCCCCGCTCCGATCTCCGCGGGCGCCCGGGCCGGGGTCCTCGGCGACGCCGTGGTGGTCGCCGCCGACGGCGGCGCGGCGGCCGGCGTCGAGCCGTGGATCGCCCACGGCGCGGTGGGCGATGCCGCCCCTCTGGGCGACCTGTGCCCCGGCGCCTGCTCGTCGGCTCCCGAGGCGTTCGCCCGCGCCGGCGGACGTCTCTTCTTCCTCGCCGACGACGGCAGCCATGGCCGCGAGCTGTGGTCGACCGACGGGACGGCGGCGGGCACCGGCCTGGTGGCCGATCTCTGCCCCGGCGCCTGCTCGGGCGTGGTCGATTCGCTCCTCGTCGTCCTCGGCGAGGGGGTGCTGTTCCCGGCCGACGACGGCAGCGGACAGCAGGTCTGGGCGAGCGACGGCGACACCGTGCGGGCGCTCACGGCGTTGCCGGCCATCGATGGCGCTTCGCCCCTCGGCGGCCAATACGCTTGGCGGGTGGTCGGCGGGCGGATGACCTTCACCGCCGACGACGGCAGCCACGGCCTGGAGCTGTGGGTCACCGACGGCACGCCCCAAGGCACCCGGCTGCTGCGCAACCTCACCGGCGACCCGGCGGCGCCCGGCGAGCCGCCGCCGGCCCCCAGCGGGCTGGCGGTGACGCGCGATCGCGACCTGATCGAGCTGCGCTGGCGAGGCGACGGGGTGGTCGAGCGCTACGTCGTGGAACTGCGCCCCGCCGGCGGCGCATGGACGGCCCTCGGCGAGGCCTCCGGCCACGCCGAGGGCCTCTTCCGCGCCAGCCTGCGCGAGCTGCCTCCCGCCGACTCCTACGACTGGCGGGTGCGGGCCGAGAACGCCGCCGGCAGCTCGCCGCCGAGCGCCGCGGTGACCCTGTCCCTCGACGGCACCTGCGTGCCCACCGACGACGCGCTGTGCTTCCACGGCGGGCGCTTCCGGGTGTCGGTGACCTGGAGCGACCACCGCAACGGCGGCTCCGGTACCGGTCACGCGCTGCCGTCGGAGGGGCGCAGCGGCGCCTTCTGGTTCTTCCGGCCGGACAACGTGGAGCTGATCGTCAAGGTGCTCGACGGCCGCCCCGTCAACGGGCGGTTCTGGTTCTTCTACGGCGCGTTGAGCGACGTGCAGTACGTCCTCTCCGTGGAGGACACGGTGACCGGCGAGAGCGGCAACTACGTGAACCGCGCCGGCCACATCTGCGGGTACGGCGACACGGCCTTCCCGCCGGCGGGCGGCGAGGTGATTCGCGGCTCGTCCTTCTCGCTGGCACCCGGCGCGCTGCAGGGCTTCGCTTCCCCGGCGGCCGCCGTCGCGGCTCCGGCGACCGCCGCCCCCGACGCCAGCCACCCGTCCCACGGTTGCGTCGAGGACGCCGGCGCGCTGTGCCTGCTCGGCGGCCGCTTTCGCGTCGAGGTCGACTGGCAGGACCACCACAACGGCGGCACCGGCACGGGGGGCGCGGTGCCCTTCGCCGACCGCAGCGGCTTCTTCTGGTTCTTCCGCCCGGACAACCTCGAGCTGGTGGTCAAGGTGCTCGACGGCACGCCGGTCAACGGCAAGGTGTGGGTGTTCTGGGGCGCGCTGACCGACGTCGGCTATACGCTTCGGGTCACCGACACCCTCGACGGACACCAGCAGCGGCAGTACGTCAACCAGCCCGGCAACCTCTGCGGCGGTGCCGACACAGGAGCCTTCTGATGCCCCGAAACCCCAGCCTCCTCGCCCGAGCCCTGGAGCCGTTCCCCGTCCGGCCCCTCCGGTCGCTCGTCCCGGGCCTCGTCCTCGTCGCGCTGGGCCTCGCCCTGACGGTCCGCGCCGACGCGCAGCCCTTCGTGCTGCCGGAGGACACCTTCCTCCAGATCCTCGCCACCGCGCCGGACTACGCGCTGGTCACGGTCGGTGGCGTGCGGACCCTGCCGGGCTGCCTGTGGCGTACCGACGGCACGGCGGCCGGCACCTTCCGTCTGGAGGCGGCCGGCGAGAGTTGCCTGCGCCCGGCCCTCGGCAGCGCCGTGGTCGACGGCGGCGACGTGCTGTTCGTCGCCGGCCGGGGCAGCGGACAGCGCGCCTGGCGCACCGACGGCACCGGCCCCGGCACGGTGCCGATCTCGCCCGCCGGCATCTTCCCGTACGGCCTCGTGCCCCTACCCGGCGGCCGGGTGTTCTTCGCCGCCCAGACGACGCCCGGCGAGATCGAGCCGTGGGTGACCACCGGCAGCCCCGGCGGCAGCGGTCCGTTGGCCGACCTCGAGCCCGGGGAGGAGGGCTCCACGCCCTTCGGGGCGGCGCGGCTCGGCGACCTGGTGGTCTTCTTCGCCGAGACCGAGGGCCACGCGGCCTCCCCGGTGGATCTCGCGGTCAGCGACGGCACCGGCATCGGCACCCGCCGCCTGGCGCGGGTGCCGCGGCTCCTCGACGGCAGCCTTGGGTTCGTCCGCACCGTCCACCCGGCCGCCGGCGGCGCCGTGTACTTCGTGCGCGACGGCGCCTGCCAGCAGGCCGAGCTGTGGCGCACCGGCGGCTCCAGCGCCTCCACCCGCCGTCTCGCCAGCTTCACCCGGCCGGACTGCGACTTCGGGGCGGTGGACGTCGCCGCGGGCGGCGGCTTCGTCCACTTCGTCGCCGAGGGGGAATCCGGCGGCGGCCTCGAGCTGTGGCGCACCGACGGAACGGCTGCCGGCACCGTGGCGCTGAGCACGCTGGCCGGCGACGATCCGTTCGACGGCGAGCGACCGGAGATCGCCGTCGCCGGCGGCTCGGTGTTCTTCACCGCCGCCGCTCCGGGCGCCGGCGAGGAGCTGTGGGTCGCCAACGGCGCGTCGAGTGCCCGGCAGGTGGCCGACCTCTGCGGCGGCCCGTGCTCCTCGCATCCGACGGCGCTGACGGCGACCGCCGACGGCGGCGTCGTCTTCTTCGCCGACGACGGAGTCCACGGCCGCGAGCTGTGGCGCACCGACGGCTCGGCCGCCGGCACCCGCCGGATGACCGACCTGTGCCCCGGCCCGTGCTCGGCGGTCGCCGACGGCGCCTTCCTCGAGATCGCCGCCGACCGCGCCCTGTTCCCGGCCGACGACGGCACCTCCGGCGAGGAGCTCTACTCGGTGCACCTGCTGGCGGGCACTCGGCGCCAGCTCACCACCCTGCCCTTCGGCGCCCCGTTCGGCGAGGCGTACCGGCAGACGGTGGTCGGCGACCTCCTGGTCTTCGCCGCCGGCGACGGCCCGCAGGCCCGGCAGCTCTGGGTGAGCCAGGGAGTGCCGGCCGGCACCCGCCTGCTGCGTGATTTCGCCGGTGCCGCGCCGTCCGCGCCGCCGCCGCCGCCGGAGGACCTGCGGCTCGAGCGCTCCCTCGCCAGCGTGATCCTGTACTGGCGCGAGGTGCTCGACGCCGCGGTCACCGGCTACCGGGTGGAGGCGCGGCCGGACGGCGGCGACTGGCTGACCGTCGCCACCCCCGAGCGCGCCCACGCCCAGCTCGACCTCACCAGCCTGCCGCCGGCGGACGGCTACGCCTTTCGGGTACGGGCGGTCAACGAGGTGGGCGTCTCGGCTCCCGGCGACGAGGTGGCGACGGGGCTCACCGCCGGCTGCACGCCGGGCCCCGGCGTGCTGTGCCTGCTCGACGGCCGCTTCGAGGTGAGCGTCTCCTGGCACGACGAGCGCAGCGACGACAGCGGCCTCGGGCACGCCCTGCCGTTCGCGGGCTCCGACCGCACCGGGATGTTCTGGTTCTTCCGGCCGGACAACGTCGAGCTGATCGTCAAGGTGCTCGACGGACGCCCGGTCGATGGCAGGTTCTGGGTGTTCTACGGGGCACTGACCGACGTGGCCTACACGCTGCGGGTGCGCGACACCGCCCTCGGCCACGCCGCCACCTACCTCGGCCAGCAGGGCAACCTGTGCGGCGACGCCGACACCAGCTTCCCCGACGGCGGCGTCAACCCGGTCACCAGCACGGCGGCCTTCGCGGCGCGGCCGATGCGGGCGATGGCGCTGCCGGCAGCTTCCGCCGGCAGCCTGGGCGGCGCGTCCCACCCGCCGGCGCCGTGCGCCGAGGACGCCACCACGCTGTGCCTGCTCGACGGGCGCTTCGCGGTGTTCGTCGACTGGCAGGACCAGCACAACGGCACCGAGGGCGTGGGGCAGGCGCTCCCGTTCACCGACCTCAGTGGCTTCTTCTGGTTCTTCCGCCCGGACAACGTGGAGCTGGTGGTCAAGGTGCTCGACGGGACCCCGGTCAACGGCCACGTGTGGGTGTTCTGGGGGGCGCTGACCGACGTCGGCTACTCGATCACGGTGGTCGACACGCCCGAGGGGCACGTGGTGCAGCGTTACACCAACGCGCCGGGCAACCTCTGCGGCGGCGCCGACACCGGCGCGTTCTGACCGGCCGCCCGCCGGGGGGCGGCCGGCTCACTCCGCGCCGGCCGTCGCCTCGTCGCCGCGGAAGACGCCGGCGTTGCGGTGCGCGAAGTCGGCGAACGACGCCGGCGGCCGGCCGGTCAGCCGCTCGACGTCCGGGCTCGGCTGCTGGCGCCGCCCCGCCGCGACCTTCCGGTGCAGCCGCACCATCTCCTCGGCCAGCCATTCCGGCATGCCGGCGGCCACCATGCCGCGCCGCGCCTCGTCGGCCGGCTGGTCACGGTAACGCACCGGACGACCCACCACCGCGGTGAGCGTCGCCGCGAGCTCGTGGTAGGTCAGCGCCTCGGGGCCGGTGAGGGTGTAGGCGGCGCCCTCGTGGCCGTCGCCCGTCAGCACCTCGGCCGCCGCCCGGGCGACGTCCGCCGCGTCGACGTAGCACTGGGCACCGTCGCCGGCCGGCGCGGCGATCTCGCTGCCGGCGATCACCCGAGGCGCGAGAGCGAACAGGTTCTGCAGGAAGGAGGCGGGGCGCAGATGGGTCCAGGCGAGCCCCGAGGCTTCGAGATGCGCCTCCGCCTCGCCGTGCCAGCGCAGCAGGCCGAGGTCGGCGTCGGCGCGGGCACCCCAGGCCGACAGCCGCACCACGTGGCGCACGCCGGCGCGGCGGGCCGCGTCCACGAGGTTGGCATGGAGCCGCGCGGTGTGCGGCGACGGGGCGCTCAGCAGGAACACCCGCTCGATGCCGTCCAGGGCTCCCTCCAGGGTCTCCGGCCGCTCGAGGTCGCCCACCGCCAGGGGCATGCCGCTGCCCTCCACCCCGGCGGCGCGGGCGCGGCTGCGCACCAGCAGGCGGGCCGGGATGCCGCGCTCCACCAGCTCGTCGACCAGGTGGCCGCCCACCGTTCCCGTCGCTCCCGTGATCAGGATCATCGTCGTCCTCCTCGCCGCCGACGATACCGCGAGCCGTCGGCCGCCGGACGGCGGAGACACCGGCGCGGGTGGCGTTGTGGGCGGACGCTCCCGTCTGGTAGGAAGGCGCGGTGAATCGCCGCGTCCCTTCGTGCTTGCCGAAGCTGCCGATCGCGCTGCTGCTGCCGGCGCTCGCGCTCGCCGCCTGCCGCGCCGCGCCGGCCGCCCCGGAGCACGCCGTCCACGACCTGGTGGCCGAGCTGCCGGTGGCCGAGGCGACGTGGGAGACGCGCCGGGCGGATCTCGGCACGCCGGCCGGCCGGGCGGCGCTCGGCGACGGCTGGGGCCGCAACGAGCGCGACGAGGACGGCGTCTCCTTCGTCTGGAGCCTCGGCCGGGAGGCGACCCTCGAGCTGGTGGTCCTCGTGCCGCGGGACCTCGAGCTCGAGATCTCCGCGCGCGCCTTCCCCGCGCCGGACGCGCCAGCCCAGCGGCTGGCCTTCTTCGCCGGCACCGGCCGGGGCGCCGTCGCTCTCGGCGAGTTGGAGCTGGAGCCCCGCTGGCGCACCTACCGCCTGCACCTGCCGCGGCGGGTGCTCGTCTCCGGTCTCAACGTGCTCACCGTGCGCCACGCCTGGAGCCGCTCTCCGGCGGCGGTGCGCGGCAGCCGGGACCGCCGGCCGTTGGCCGCCGCCTGGCGCTGGCTGCGGCTGGTCGATTCCGGAGCGGCGATGGCGGCAGGCGATGGCACCCACGAGGTCGAGGCGGGCCCTCCGGGCCCGGCCGCCGCACCCCGGGCGCTGCCGGAGCGCGGCCTCCTCCACCTGCCGGCGGGGAGCCGGATCGACTTCTTCCTCCCCCTGCCGGCCGGCAGCATCCTGGCCGCCGAACGGCTGGTGGCGCGGGACGGCGCCGCCCTGCGGGTGAGCCTGCTGCCGGAAGCGCCCCCCGGAGCGCCCCCCTCGCAGGGCGGCGAGCGGGTGCTGGCGGGAGACGCTGGCCGCGCCCAGGGCTGGCGGCTGCCGCTCGGCCCCGAGGCGACGCTCGCCCGCCTGCGCCTGGAGGTGCCGGCCGGGCCCGGCAGCGTGGTGCTGGAGCATCCACGGATCGTGGCGCCGGAGGGTTCGCCGATGCCGCCGGAGGCCGCCCGCCTGGACGGCGTGACGGCAGCGGCTGGAGATCGCGCGCCGCAGAACGCGGCGCCGGCGCCCAGTCGTCCTCACGTCGTCCTCTACGTCGTCGATACCCTGCGGGCCGATGCCCTGGGCAGCTACGGGAACCCGCGGCCGGTATCGCCGCACCTCGACGCCTTCGCCGCCGACGCGGTGCTGTTCGAGCACGCCCGCGCCCAGGCACCGTGGACCCAGCCGTCGGTGGCCTCGCTGTTCACCGGCCTGTGGCCAGGCTCTCACGGCGTCGTGCGGGGCGACACGCGCCTGCCGGCGGACCTGCCGTCGCTCCCGCGCCTGCTCGCCGACGCCGGCTACGCCACCGGGGCCGCCGTGGCGAACGGCTACATCACCGAGCCTTTCGGCTTCGCCGCCGGCTTCGAGCGCTTCACGCTGCTGCCGGACCCCCTCACCCGCGCCGAGGCGGTCCAGGACGCGGCCCTCGCCCACCTCGCGGCGCTGACGGCGGACGGCAGCGGCCGGCCCGTGTTCCTCTACCTGCACACCATCGACCCCCACGCGCCCTACGACCCGCCGCCGGCGATGCGCCGCCGCTTCGCCCCGGGCGTGCCGCCGGAGGCCGGTTCGATGGAGCGAACGAAGGCGCTCGCCGACGGCCGGGAGGTGCCCCGGCGCCCGGCCGAGGTGGCCTCCCGCCTCGCCGCGCTGTACGACGGCGACGTCGCCTGGCAGGACCACCAGCTCGGCCATTTCTTCGACGCGCTGCGGCGCGCCGGGCTTTACGACCAGACGTTGATCGTCCTCGTCTCCGACCACGGCGAGGAGTTCGGCGAGCACGGCCGCTGGACCCACGGCCTGGGCCTCCACCGCGAGGTGCTCGACGTGCCGCTGGTGGTGCGCTGGCCCGGCGGACGCCAGGCCGGCACCCGCGTCACGGCGCCGGCGCAGCACGTCGACGTGCTGCCCACGGTGCTCGCGGCCGCCGGTCTGCCGCGGCCACCGGGCCTGGAGGGGATCGATCTCGCGCGGCTGGTCGCGGACCCGGCCGCCGCCGCCGAACGTCCCGTCTACTCCCATCTCGACCGCTTCAGCCTGGAGGGGGCGAGCCTGGAGTGGGGCAGATGGAAGCTGATCCTGCCGCGGAGCCGGGCCTTCGGCGACGGGCCGCTGCTCTACGACCGCCGCACCGACCCGGCGGAGCGCCACGACCTCGCCGCCGAGCGGCCGGTGCTGGCCGGCTGGCTGGCCACCGCCGTGCGCCGCAAGCTGGCCGCGACCCCCGCCACCGGCCCCGCCGAAACCGCCGTGATCGACGAGGAGACCCGCCGCCGGCTGCGGGCCCTCGGCTACCTGCACTGAGCTGCGCCGCCCGGTGGGCGGAGCCGCCCGGTGTCGCCGTCAGCCGCCAACCGGCAGGGTGAGCAGCGGCGCCGAGCTGCTGCGGTCGCCGGACTGCAGCGAGTAGAGCTGGGTGAGCAAACCGAAGGTGGTCTTCGAGTTGAGATCGTCGTCGGCGATCCAGTACCAGTGGCCGCGGTAGGGCACGGCGACGAAGGCGCCCTCGGGGGCCTGGGCACCGGAGCGGATGCGCAGCAGGTCGCCGGTCACCTCGCTCCAGGCGAAGGGCTCGCCGGCCGGCGTGCGGGTTACGGTGACCAGGCCGTCTTCGGCGTGCTCCGGCGGCGGCTCCACGGCCTGCGAGAGGAAGAACAGTACGCCGATGAGCGACCGCGGGTAGATCATCGCCTCGCCGGCCGGTCGGTCGAGGGCACCGGGGGTGAGCAGGACGTCGCGGTCCGTCGCCGACAGCGCCAGCAGGTCGCGGAGCTCCGCCACCTCGGCGGCACCGTCTTCCGCGCCCAGGCGCAGCACGTACTCGACGCCGGAGCTCCCCCCGCCGGGCGCCGCCGGGCGCAGGCCGAGCTCCAGGTGGCCGGCAACCTGGAGGCGCCGCAGCAGCTCGGCGGCACGGTGGAAGCGCTCGTAGGGTGGCACGTACTCGGGCGTCGGGCCGGCGGCGGCCGGCGCGTTGGGAAGGTCGTTGAGCCGCTGCACGCAGCACAGCAGCACCCTTTCGACGCTCCAACCGGCCTGCGGCAGCAGGAACAGCGTCTCCAGCGGGATCGGGGTGAGGAGCTGGCGCACGAACTCCTCTCCGGTGACGGGCACGTAGGTGATCGTGGGGCTCTCGCTGAAGTCGACCCCCAGCCCCAGGTTGACGCCGTCGTCGCCGCTGCCGGCGATGGCGCCGGAGGCGGCCGAGCCGTGGAGCGAGTACTGGGTGGAGACGCTGGTGATCTCGAGGAAGAACGGCGTGTCGCGGTAGCGCAGGCGCACCAGGTTGAGCAGGAGCTGCTCGTTCCAGGTGCGCACCACCGCCTCGTTGTAGGCCGCCCGCCCGGTGCGCACCGCCCGCGGTCCCACCGCGTTGCAGCCGGCGGCGAGCAGCAGGACGACGGCCACCAGCAGCCGCGCCGCCGGTCGCCGGGAGCTCCTGCCGGCGCTCGGTCGCGTCGTCTCCCGGATCATCGGCGAGAGGGTACCACCGCCGGATGGCCGGGACGCTCGACCGCCTGGCCCATCTGGCGCGGCTGGCCGGTGGCCTCGAGCACGGCGGTCCACACGCCGCCGTCGGACTCCAGGCGTTTGGTGCGGCGGGTCACGGCGGGGATCGGCACGTGGACGTAGGCGTTGTGCCAGTACCCCACCAGCACGTCGGTGTGCCCCGCCATGGCGGCGTGCACCGCGTGGCGGGCCATCGAATCGCACAGCAGCGAATCGGCGGTGTTGGCGGGAACGCTGCGGATCAGGTAGCTCGGATCGAAGTACTTGATCGAGGCGGGGATGCCGCGCTCGCGGCAGAAGGCGCCGATGCGCTCCTTGAGGTGCACGCCGATGTCGGCGAGCTTGAGGTTGCCCGACGCATCGGTGCCGCGCACGCCGCCGAGCAGATCCTGCCCGGCGCCCTCGGCCACCACCACCACGGCGTGGCCGCGCTCGCGCAGCCGGCGCTCCAGCAGGTCGAGGAAGCCGCCCTCGCCCTCGAGGGCGAAGGGCACCTCGGGGATGAGGCAGAAGTTCACCTCCTGGCTCGCCAGGGTGGCGCCGGCGGCGATGAAGCCGGCGTAGCGTCCCATGAGCTTGACCAGGCCCACTCCGTAGGGCGTGCCGCAGGCCTCGACGTGGGCGCCCTGGATCACCTCCCGCGCCTTCTCGAGGGCGGTGAAGAACCCGAAGCTGCGCCACACGAAGGGGATGTCGTTGTCGATCGTCTTCGGCACGCCGACGACCGAGAGGGCGAGCCCCCGCGCCCGGGCCTCCTCGGCGATGGCGTGGGCGCCGCGTTGGGTGCCGTCGCCGCCGACGCAGAGCAGGATGTCGATGCCGCGCTGCTCGAGGAAATCGACCATGCGGCCGATGGGCTGGGGCCCGCGCGAGGAGCCCAGCGCGGTGCCGCCCAGGTTGTGGATGCCGGCGACGAAGCGCGGCGTCAGCGGGATCGGCTCGGGCCCGTCGGGGGTAAGCCCGAGGAAGCCGTAGCGGATGCCGAGCACGTCGCGCACGCCGTAGCGGTGGTAGAGCTGGTAGTAGGCGGAGCGGATGACGTTGTTGACGCCCGGGCACAGGCCGCCGCAGGTGACGAGGGCGGCGCGGGTGGCGGGCGGATCGAAGAAGATGCGCTCGCGGGGTCCTGCCTTCTCGAAGGAGACGGCGTCCTCGGCGTGCTCCCCGCCGCCGGGCGCCAGGTCCACCCGGTAGCGCACCCGGATCCCCTCGGGCATGAAGCTGCCGCTGGCCCCCGGCACCGCCGGCGGCAGATCGAGCGGGGACGGGTGGATCGGTTTGCCGAGGCGGCGGATCTCCATCTCGTCACGGGTGGGCTGGATCTCGGCCATGTCGCCCAAGGATACCGTTGCCGGGCGGGGCGGGCGACGAGGGCTGCGGAGCGGCTTGACCGCCGCAGGGCCAGCGCCGAGAATGGGCGGCAGCCTGGGACCGCCGGGATGCTCCCTGCCCCTGCGACCCGACCCTGCGCCCTGGAGGGCCCGATGACCGATCTGAAGGACTTGAAGCTGGAGGATTTCTCGCCCCGCGTCGGTGACCGCTTCCATCTCGACGGCGGTGACGACGGGAGCGGCCCTCTCGAGGTCGAGCTCGCCGAGGCGAGCGCCCTGGGCTCGGCCTCGGGAGTCGGCGAGCGGCGCCAGCCGTTCCGGCTGATCTTCCATGGCCCGCCCCGCCCGGCGCTGGCCCAACGCATCTACCGGCTGGAGCACCACGAGATGGGGAGCTACGACCTGTTCCTGGTGCCGATCGCCGAGAACGCCGAGCGCCGCCACTACGAGGCGGTGTTCACCTGATCCTCGTCACCGGCGGCCCCCATCTCCTCGGGCCGCCACTCCATCAGGTGGTAGATGCCGTGCTCGCCGATCTTCTCGAAGCCGAGCCGGCGGTACAGGCGCATGGCCGGGTTGTTCTGCTCGACGTGGATCGTCACCGCCTTGCCGACCTCCCGTCCGCGCGCCAGGACTCCGGCGAGCAGGCGACTGCCGATCCCGTGGCCGCGGAACTCCGGAAGCAACGCGACGTCGATCAGCCGGATCTCCCGGTCCCACTCCACCTGGTAGAGCCGCCCCGCCGGTTCGCCATTGGCGAGCACCACGTCGAAGGAGGCCCCGGGATAGTGCTCCACGTAGTGCTTGTGCTGCGCCTCGAACTGGAAGCGCAGGAAAGCCTCCTTCTGCTCGCGGCTCCACGGAACCGGTGCCAGTTCCACCTCGCGGGTGCTGGCGTAGAGGTGCGATAGGAAGTTCATGTCCTCCGGCCTGATCGGCCGCAGGACGATCTCGTTGGTAGCTCCGGTGCCCGGCATGCGTCCCCGATCCTACCCGCCGCGCCCTGGCTGCGCGACCCGGATGGCCCCTCGGGGGTGATGAGCAAGCTCATCGGGGAGGGCTGCAGGCCGTCGTGAGCCGGCTGCTGTCGGCGGTGGCGAAGCTGGAGGCAGGAGGTTCCCCTGGCCACCGGGCAGCCGCCGACGGTCAACGGCGGCCACCCGGAGGGCATTCAATCCACCGGATGCTCCACCGCAAGCACCAGGGAGACGAGCTCCACGGGCACCGGATCGGTGGTCGGCGGCAGGTCCACCGGGCGGGAGAACGCCCTGGCGGTGAGGCCCAGGAGGTAGACGCCGCGCACCAGCTTCGGCAGCTCCGGCTCGGAGGCCACCGTGAAGCGGGCGGTGCGCAGTGCTCCGGTGGTCGACGCGGCGGTGATCCTCTCCACCCTGCCGACGAGGCCGCGCGCCGGCGGCGTCACCACGCGCAACGCCACGGCCGCCCCCTCGACTCGATTCACCCACAGGCCGAAACGCACCCGGGGGCTGACCACCAGGGCGCTCTCCTGGCGCAGGCTCCAGGCCTGATAGTGGAACGACTCCTGGAGTTCGGTGCCGCTGGCGAACGACGGCGGCGTGGTGATCACGTCCAGATGCGCCTCGAGCGGCAGATCCGTCCCGGCGGGACGCTGCGGATACAAGCCGAGCACCCCGACACGCACCAGGGTCTCGGCCAGCGCGGGATCACCCGATGGCAGCGAGGTCGCCGGCAGCACCCGCAGGGTCCCGGCCTCCTCGCCCCGGCCGGACAGCTCGAGCTGATCCCAGCTCTCGCTGCCGTCCACATAGCCGATCGAGAGAGGCTCCGCCGCGCCCCAGGAAGCGGCGTCGGTAAGACGCGCGCCCCACGCGGCGAGGCTGGCGACTGCGGTCCAGCAAAGGAAGTCCCGGCGCCGCATCGGCAGCGCGGGACGATCGGAAGACGCCTTCATCGCAAAGTTTCCCCTCCCCGGCCGCGTCAGGTACGCGGCGGGAAGACGCCCTGCAACGCGATGCAGAAGTAGAACGTCAGGTACGGCATCATGTTGTTGTGCGGTGCGTCGCCGCCGGCCGGAGCCAGGGCGTTGAACGACATCGCCACCTGGGCACCGCCGGCGGGTCTGTACATGGTGTTGCCCACCGAGCCGGCGAGCGCCGCGCTGACGGGATCGTTCTCCTCGCCCACCTCGGTGCTGGCGCGCAAGGCATGGCTGTGGGCTGGGATCTCCGACTCCAGCAGCGTCACCGTCTCGCTCCCCGCCGTCTCACCGAGATCGTGGAGTGACAGGCCCGGCCCCTGGCCCGGGTGCATCGGTGCACTGCCCTGCAGGTCGGGCAGCGCGAAGTTCGACTTGCCGTTGCCGCCGTAGGTGGTGCCGAGGAGCGAGAAGAGCGCCGTGTTCTGCGACAACGGCATGAGTTGCCCATCGCACCACGCCCAGCCCTTCGGAGCGAAGTTGAACGGGAAGATGCGGATCTCCGCGACAAAAGGATCGGCCATCGTTCGCTCCTCAGGTGGGGCTCGGGAAGATCCCGAACAGAGAGATGATGAAGTCGATGCACAGGTACGGCTGGAAGTTCGAGTGCGGCTGACTGCCGCCAACCGCGGCGATGGACTGGGCAGCCATGTTGGTGGTCGCGTTGTCCTGGATGTAGATCTGGCTCGCCGCCTGCGCCAGTACCTTGTCCTGGGGGTTGCGCTCCGTCGCTCCGGCGGAGCTTCCCAGCAGCGGGTGCGAGTGGGCCGGGATCTGGTTCACGGTGAGGGTGATCTCCTCCGCACCGCCGGTCTCGGCCAGGATGAAGCCATTGCCCTGGTGGATCGGCAGCCGGCCCCGCAGGTCCGGCAAGGCGAAGGTCGACTGCCCGTCGCCACCGTAGGTGGTGCCGATGAGTTGGAACAGCGTCTCGTTCTCCGAGATCGGCAGGAGTTGTCCCTCGCAGAACATCCAGCCGGCTGGTGCGAAGTTCCCCGCGAACATGCGGATCTCTCCGACGTAGGGTTGTGCCATGTCGTGATCTCTCCGCTAGTTGGGGCTGGGGAAGATGCCCTGCAGGGCGATGCAGAAGCTGAGGGTCAGGAACGGTTGCATGTTGAGGTGGGCCTGGCTGCCGCCGGTATTGGCGATCGTCGTGGCGCGCGTCGCCACCAGGTTCTGGGCGGTGCCGTAGGTGTTGACCTGGGCGTTGGCGAGTTGATTGCTCGCCGGGTTGACCACGGTGCCGACGGCACTCGTTGCGTTGAGCACGTGCGTGTGGGTGGGGATCTCGGCGATTGACAACGTGTGGCTCTGCTCGCCGCCGCGCTCTCCCAGTGTATGGCCGCTGCCGACGTGGATCGGCGTCCGGCCGCGGAGATCGGGCAACGCGAAGTTCACCCGGCCGTCGCCGCCGAACGTGGTGCCGAGCAGCGAGAACAGCGCCTGGTTCTGATTGATGGGCAGGAGCTGCCCGTTGCACAGCGCCCAGCCCTTCGGCGCGAACACGAAGCTCATCAACCGGACCTCAGAGAGAAATGGTTCCGCCATCTGACTCAGTCCTCGAGGACCCGACCGGGCCGGCCGCACCGGAGGGATCGTCAGGTCGTTTACAGGTGTCGCCGTCCACCGGCTCGACGCGGGTGGACAACGCTGCGCTCGCCCGGCCGGGGGCGGCGTTGGTCGATCGGAGAAATCGTTCGAGGGAGGCGGCGTCGGCGCCGTCGCCCGTGAAGCCCTCCACCAGCACGCGCGAAGCGTCTCGCTGGCGCAGGCGAAGCCCTCCGGCGTGAATTGCCGGTGGACCTGCCAGCGCGACGCAGAGAAGGCCTTGCTGGCGCGCCATCAGCTCGACCGCATGCAGGGCGGTCCGCGGAGGCTCCACCCGGTTGGTCTGGAGGGTGACGTGCAGCCGGCCATCGTTCTGCTGACTGGCGAAGATCGCCTCGTACTCCGTGCCGACCACCTGGTTGTCGCGCAACAGGAGAACGGTCTCGGCGTTGTCGTCGCCAAGAACCTCGATGCCGCGCCCGCCGGCGCCGGAAACCGTGGTGCCCGAGACCACCCCGCGGACCTGGGAGGCATCGTTCGGCTGCACCGAAACACCAGCGGCGCCGGAGTCGAAGACGCCGTGGCCCACGGCGCCGCGGTTGTCCTCCACGACGAGCTCCAGGCGGCTTGCGTACCCCGAGCCGGCGCCGGCAAAGAGCAGCAGGCCCATCGCGCCGCTACGGCGCACCGCGGTACGCCGCAGTTCCAGGCGGGCCAGGCTCTGCGGCCCCTCGGAGATCACCTCGACGCCGTTGGCGCCGCTGTCCGAGATGACGACGTCCTCGACGAGCAGATCGAGTACGGAGTCGCCGGAGACCTGGAACGCCACGCCGTCGCCAGCTGCGCCAGTGATGCGCATCCCGCGCAACTCCACCCTGCCACCGGCTGCTCCCGCGACGCCGGCGCCGCCGGCATCGCGCACCTCGACGGCCTCGATACTGGCATCGCCGGCGAGCACCACGGCGTCACCGCCCGGGTTCGAGACCACCGGCAGCGCGTCGCCTTCGGCGTTCCCGACCAGGCTCTGATTCGGCTTCAGGCGAAGCCCCTGGTCGTACCCCCTGGCAGTACCGTCACCCCGGGCGAGGTGGATCTCGTCGCCCGGAGCCGACGCGGCCTCCGCCGCCGCCAGGCGCTGGAACGGCGCGGTCGCCGAGCCGTCGCCTCCTGGCGCCGCCGTGTTGTCGACGTACCAGACCTCGCCGAGGGCCGCCGGGCACGGCAGCAGGCAGCCAGCGAGGAGGAAGGCCACGAGGAAGGGCCGCCGCACGAGGCCCTGTGGCGTGGATCGGGAGGCTCGCCTCACGGCATCTCGCCGGTGCGGGGCGGGCCGGCAGAGGCCGGTACAGAGGCGACTCGTGGCGGACACAGGCCGCGAGTGAGCACACCTCGCACAGGAGCAGGGTACCGGCTCGACATCACTACCTCCCGAAAATGCGCTGGTGCCGGACGGATCACCACGCGTCATCTGATCGCTGCGACGGGTTCGGAGGGAGCCTTACATACCTGCGGCTACGGTGCAAGGCCTGCGGCGGCGACCGGAGACCGGTGCCGCCGCAGGTCGTGGCAACGGGGTCACGGCACGTCGCAGAAGTTGTCGGCGACGCCCGTGTAGGTGGTGCTCACCGTGGCGCTGGCGGTACCCGAGGTGTTCTGGGCGACCAGGAAGTTCTCCACTGCGGCGCTGTTGGTGCCGTCTCCGCCGAAGCGTTCGAGACGGAACACCGAGGCGTCGCGCTGGCGGGTGCGGAAGCCAGCTCCGCCGTCTGCACCGGTGCTGCTGTTCGACGCGATGTCGAGGCAGTTCACCGAGCTCTCGCGGACATTGACCTCGATGCCGTGGGCGGTCAGGCCCCCGCGGGCCGTGGAGTACGGCGGCGCCGTACCCACCGAACCCGTGTTGTTGCGGATCGAGACGTCCATGGAAGCCGTGTTCTGGTTTGAGGCGAAGATGGCGTTGAAGGCAGTGTTGGTCACGTTGTTGCCGCTGATCGTGATCTCGCCGTCGCCCTCGTCGTCGGTCAACACTTCGATGCCGCGGCCGCTACCGGTGCCGTTGATCGTGTTGCCGGAGACGGTGCCCCGCATCGAGGATTGGCCGTTGGGTTGGATCGAGATGCCAGTGGCTCCCGCGTCGTTGATCGTCACGGTATCGATCAGGAAATCGAGCACCGGCGTTTCCGAGCTGCCCGGGCCGAGGCCTGCGAACAGCAGGATGCCGATGGCGTTGCGATCCGCCGCCACCACGCTGCCCTCGATGGTGACGTTCTGCACCGTGACGTTGGCGACGCTGCTCGCCCCTTCCGAGAACACCGCGATGCTGTTGCCGCTGATGACGTCGAACAACGTGTTGCCGTTGACCGTCAGGGTGGTGTTGTTGGAGCCGTCGGCGTGGACCTGGATGCCGTTCTCACCCACCACCAAGTCGTTGTTGGCGAAGGTCGAGCCGGATACCGTCATGTTGAGGGTGCCGGCGAAGTTCTCGATCCGGATGCCGTCCTCGTGGTAAGCGTCGAAGACGGTGTTGGTGATCGATACCGTGCCGTCGATGTTGTTCTCGTTCAGCATCGCCGCGTCGTTGAACGCCATGGCGTGCTCGTCGTTGCCGTCACCGGTGTTGAGGAACTCGCTGTTGGTGACGGTCAGGTTGGTGACCCCGGTGCCGTCGATGCCGTGGACTGCGGTGCGCGAGATCTTCACGTTGTCGAGCACGGTGTTGTCCACCGCCGTCATGTCGATGCCGTCACCGCCGATCGCGTTGTTGCCATCGGGGGAGCCCGGCGCCACCGCGGCGGGATCGCCGATCACCATGTTCTTCAGCGTCACGTTGCGGGTCGAGGCGAGCACCACGGCATCCCCTGTCGTCCGCCGGAGCACGCCGCCGGTGGCGTCGGTGGTGCCGGTGCCGTTGACGGTCAGGCCGGCCATCGTCCCCGTGTTGTCGAGGATGATGGCGTTCAGCGGACCGGCGGCCGCCGTGCCCGTCGCGATGCGCAGGAAGACCAGGCCCGCGGCACCGATGGTGGTGTCCTCCACCCGCAGCGCAGTCCCGGTGGTGTTGTCGATCGTGTTCGCCGCGTTGGGTGCCGTCACGGTCCCGCCGCCGGTAGCGTTGAAGCCGGTGTTGGTCGTCGAGTCGATGTCGAGGGCGCCGGTGAAGCTGAGGGTTGCGCCGGCGTTGTTCTGCAGGTTGATGCCGAGGCCGTTGTCGTCGATGGCCCCGGACAACACCACCGTGCCGCCGGTGTGGCCGGTGACCTCGACCGAGCGGCCGGAGGCCGTGGTCGAGATCGAACCCGCGTAGGTGACGTTGCCGGTGCCGCCGGCCACGTCCACGCCACGGCTGGTGACGTTGTTCAGGGTGCCGCCAGCGGCGCTGAAGGCGCCGCTGCCGGCGTTGGTCAGCAGGATGCCGTTGGCCGCGCCGTTGACCGAGACGTTGGCGAAGGTCACACCGGCGGCACCGATCGTGGTGTTGCCGATCACCACGCCGTTGCCGGTGGTGGTGTTCACGGTGCTCGCCGCGTCGATCACCACCACGGTGCCGCTGTTGGTGGCCGTGAACGCCGTGTTGGTCGTGGTGTCGAGGTCGAGCCGACCGTCGAAGCGCAGCGTCGCGCCGCCGTTGCCATCGAGCAGGATGCCCCGGCCGGAGTCCGTGATCGGGCCGTTGAAGTCCACTGTGCCGCCGGTGTGGTTGGTCACCTCCACCGAGCGATTCGCGGTGTTGGCGATGGAGCCGCCGTAGGTCACGTTGGCGTCGCCGCCCTCGACGTCGAACGCCACTCCGCTGGTGCCGCTGATGCTGCTGGCGTTACTCGTCACCAGGAACGCGCCGGTGTGGTTCGAGAGATAGACGCCCTTGCCACTGACGGTCGACAGGTCGAGCTGGGCCAGCGTCACCGGCGAGCCGGTATCGCTCACCTGAACACCCGGGCCGGTGAACGACCCCGTACCGGTCAGGTCCACGGGTCCCAGCGAGAGGCCGGCGCCGGTGACGCCGTCCACCAGCACGCCGCTGAGCATCGTCGCCGTGTCGGAACCGGTGACCTGGACGTCGGCGAGGTCGAAGCTGCCGGCCCCGTCCTCGATGCGCAGCGGCCGGCCGCCGGTCACGGTGATGGCGCTGTCGGTGTCCACCGAGTCGTCCCAGGTCACATCGCCGAAGGTGCGCAGCAGGTCGAAGGCGATGCCGGCGGTGTCCTGGACCAGGGTGACGCCGTCGAGGGTCACGTGGGCCGGGGTGCCGACATCGCCGTTGTCCTGCAGGTGGATGCCACCCATCGTATTGCCGTCGAAGGTGGATTCGGCGATCTCCACGGCGAGCTGGTGCTCGTCGCCGCTGTCGTCGGCGTCGCCGTCGATGCGCAGACCGAAGCCGCCGTTGTCGAGCAGCATCACCCGGTCGATCACCAGGGTCCCGTCGACGTCGGCCCCGGCGATGCCGTGGCTGTCGCAGTCGCGGATGGTGACGCCGGCGATGGTGGCACTGCCGGTCAGCGTGACGCAGGAGCCGGCGCCGTTGGTCAGCACCGGCTTGGCGGTGGCCCCACCGCCGGCGTAGAGGGTGATGCCGCCCACCACGAGGTCGACGCCCTCACCGATCAGGTTCTGGCCATCCTCGAGGGGCAGCTCGCCACCGTACTCGCTGCCCGGCGTGTCGCTGTCGCCCTGGAAGAAGAACAGCGTGTCGGCCGGCCCGTCGACGTCGCCGGCACCACCGGCACCATCGACGGAGCTCGCGTCGCTGAACGGGTCGGTCGAGGTGCCGGCGCCCGGCCCGGTCGCGGAGTTGTCGACGTACCAGACCAGCCCGGCCAGGTTGATGGTCACCGTCGCCGTGGTGCTTGCCTCGCCGTCGGACACCGTATAGGTGAAGCTGCCGGAGGTGTTCTCGCCCGGCGGTGGCGTGTAGGTGAAGGTGCCGTCGGACTCCAGGGTCACCACGCCGCCGTCGGCCGCCGTCGTCGGGTCGCCGACCGCCATCGGGTCGCCCTCGACCGCGGTGATGACGAGGGCCTGGCCCTCCACGTCGCTGTCGTTGGCCAGCACGCCGGTACCGAAGCCGGAGGTGTCCTCGGCCACCGGCTCGCCGGCCGGCGCCACCTGATCGACCACCAGCAGGGTGTTGCCGACGCCCTCGAAGGTGTCGGGGCCGGCGAGCGGCGCGTCGTTGACGCCGGTGATGGTGATCGTCAGCGTCGCCGTGGAGGCGCACGGGTCGGCGCCCGAGTCCTGGTCGTCGATCGTGTAGTTGACGCTCTCGACCGCCATCTGGCCGGTGCCGAGGCCCTCGTAGGCGCTGTTGGGATCGAAGCTGAAGGTGCCGTCGGCGTTGATCGTCACCAAACCGCCGCCGGTCAGCGCGATCGGCACGCCGACGTTGGCGCCCGAGCCGTTGACGGCGGTGACCACCAGCGGATCGCTCTCGGAGTCGCTGTCGTTGCCCACCACGCTGCCGGCGATCGCCGTGTCCTCGTCGGTGGCCGCCGCATCGGCGACCGCCGTCGGGCAGTCGTTGACCGGGGTGATGGTGATGGTCACCGTCGTGGTGTTCGAGTCGTCGCTGCCGTCGTTCGCGAGGTAGGTGAAGGAGTCGGACACCGTCTCGCTGTCGTTGTGGACGTAGGAGAACGAGCCGTCGGCGTTCAGCGTGAAGGAGCTGGCGTGGGCCGGCCCGGTCACCAGCACGGCCGACAGGCCCGAGCCCTCCGCGTCGCTGTCGTTGCCCAGCACGCCCGGCGCCGCCTCGTTGAGGGAACCGCCTTCCAGCACGCCGTAGGCGTCCGGGTTGGCCACCGGCACGTCGTTGACCGGGGTGATGGTGATCGTCACGGTGGTGACGTTGGAGTCGTCGGTGCCGTCGTTCGCCCGATAGGTGAACGAGTCGCTCAGCGTCTCGCTGCCGTCGTGCTCGTAGGAGAACGAGCCGTCGGCGCTCAGCGTGAAGGAGCTGGCGTGGGTCGGGCCGGTCACCAGGACCGCACTGAGCGAATCGCCCTCGCCGTCGGTGTCGTTGCCCAGCACGCCGGGGGCCGCCTCGTTGATCGTGCCGCCCTCGAGCACCCCGTAGGCATCGGGATTGGCCACTGGGGCGTCGTTGACCGGCGTGACGGTGATCGTCACCGTGGTGACGTTCGAATCGTTGGTCCCGTCGTTCGCCCGGTAGGTGAACGAGTCGCTCACCGTCTCGCTGCCGTTGTGGATGTAGAGGAACGAGCCGTCGCTGTTGAGCGCGAAGGAACTGGAGTTGGTTGGGCCGGTGACGAGGACGGCGCTCAGCGAGGAGCCCTCGTCGTCGGTGTCGTTGCCCAGCACGCCGGGGGCCGCCTCGTTGATCGTGCCGCCCTCGTTGACCCCGTAGGCGTCCGGCGCCGCCACCGGCGCGTCGTCGATCTGAGTAATGGCGATCGTCACCGTCACCACGTTCGAGTCGTCGGTGCCGTCGTTGGCCCGGTAGGTGAACGAGTCGCTGGTCGCGGGGCCGGCGTCATGGATGTAGGTGAAGGAGCCGTCGGCGTTGAGCGCGAAGGAGCTGGCGTGGGTCGGACCGGTCACCAGAACGGCGGTGAGCGGGCTACCCTCGGCATCGGTGTCGTTGGCGAGCACGCCCGGCGCCGCCTCGCTGATCGTGCCGCCCTCGTTCACCCCGTAGGCGTCAGCCACCGCCACCGGCGCGTCGTTGACCGCGGTGACGGTGATCGTCACCGTCACCGTGTTGGAGTCGGTGGTGCCGTCGTTGGCCTTGTAGGTGAACGAGTCGCTCACCGTCTCGCCGCCGTCGTGGGTGTAGGTGAAGGAGCCGTCGGCGTTGAGCGCGAAGGAGCTCGCGTTGGCCGGGCCGGTCACCAGAATGGCGCTCAGCGGATCGCCCTCGTCGTCGGTGTCGTTGGCGAGGACCCCGGGGGCCGCCTCGTTGATCGTGCCGCCCTCGTTCACCCCGTAGGCGTCGGCCACCGCCACCGGCGCGTCATCCACCTGGTTGATGGTGATCGTCACCGTCACGATGTTGGAGTCGGCGGTTCCGTCGTTCGCCTTGTAGGTGAACGAGTCGCTCGCCTCGGCTCCGCCGTCGTGGGTGTAGTCGAAGGAGCCGTCGGCATTGAGCGTGAAGGAGCTCGCGTGGGCCGGGCCGGTCTCCAGGATCGCCGTGAGCGGATCGCTCTCGTCGTCGGTGTCGTTGGCGAGCACGCCGGGGGCCGCCTCGTTGATCGTGCCGCCCTCGCCCACCGCGTAGTTGTCCGCCACCGCCACCGGGGCATCGTTGATCGGGGTGACGGTGATCGTCACCGTCGCCAGGCTCGAGTTGGCGCTGCCGTCGTTGGCCACGTAGGTGAACGAGTCGCTGGTCGTCTCGCTACCGTCGTGGGTGTAGACGAAGGAGCCGTCGGCGTTGAACGTGAAGGAGCTGGCGTTGGCCGGGCCGGTGCCGAGGATCGCGGTCAGCGGGTCGCCCTCGTCGTCGGTGTCGTTGGCGAGCACACCGGGGGCCGCCTCGTTGATCGTGCCGCCCTCGTCCACCCCGTAGGCGTCGTCCACCGCCGTCGGCGCGTCGTCCGCCTGGTTGATGGTGATCGTCACCGTCACCACGTTGGAATCGTCGGTGCCGTCGTTGGCCTGGTAGGTGAACGAGTCGGAAGCGTCGGGACCGCCATCGTGGGTGTAGGCGAAGGAGCCGTCGGCGTTCAGGGCGAAGGCGCTGGCGGAGGACGGCCCGGTCACCAGCACGGCGGTCAGCGGATCCGCCTCGGGATCGCTGTCGTTGGCGAGCACGCCGGGCGCTGCCTCGTTGATCGTGCCCCCCTCGTCGACTGCGTAGGCATCGTCGGCCGCCACCGGCGGGTCGTTGACGCCGGTGACCGTGATCGCGACGGTGGCGGCGGCCGAGGTGGCACCGAAGGGATCGGTGACCTCGAAGGTGAAGGAATCGGGGCCGTCGTAATCGGCGTTCGGCGTGTACTCGACGCTGGCGCTGGTGGCGTCGATCGGCGTGACCGCACCGAGGGTGCCGTTGACCGGAGGGGTGACGATGCCGAAGGTCAGAGCGCCGCCCTCGGGATCACTGCCGGTGAGGATGACGAGCTCCGGGACGTCCTCGTCGGTCGCCACCGCCTGGCCGTTGGCGGTCGGCGGCTGGTTTGTCACCAGCGAGACGTCGGCGCGCAGGCACACCTGCTCATGGGTGGCGCGGGCGTAGAGGGCGCGGATCTGGCCGTCGGCATCGTCGGTGGCGGCGGCATTCTCCGCCAGCAGGTCGCCGGGACCGATGCCGGTGACCGCCCAGGCGCCGCCGGCCGTCAGCAGCAGGGCGAGCATCACCAGCGGCACCGGGCCGCGCCGGTGCAGGCGCGTGGCGGCGGCGGTGAAGAGCAGCAGAGCCAGGAGGATCAGGGCCCACTCGGACAGCGTCGGGATTTCGAGCACCGTGAGCAGCGCCAGCACGATGTCCTCGCCGCCGTCGCCGTCGATGGTGACGAGGGTATCCAGCACCACGCCGCCCTGGGTGGTGGCGACCGCCAGCCGGATCGCATCGGTGCCGGGGGGCAGCGCGCTGCGCAGCAGGCACGCCTCCACCACGTCGAAACCGTCGAGCCCGGCATTCATCTGCACCACCTCGGGCGGCACGTTGACCGGGTTGCCGAAGGTGGGGCTCCCCACGCACTCCTCGAGCACCGCCGACTCCACGCTGGCGGTGGTCCCGTCGGCGGTGGTGTCCACCGTCACCGTCAGGCGCAACTCTGCCCCGGACAGACCCGGCGTGGGCGACAAGCAGCCCGTGGTCGTATCGAGATCGGTGTCGAGATAGAAGCGCACCTCCTGGACCACCGCCGCCGCGGGCGACGCGAAACCTAGGAGAGTGAGCAGAACGGAGCAGAGCAGGACGTTACGGCGCATCGGGCGATTCCTCGAAAATCTATGGACCTCAACCGAACTTCCACGCGCGCTCCTCGGACGGCCCGGGAGCTCTCGCTGGATCCTCGTTATCCGGCGGATCACCGCATTCTGAGGCAAAAGGGGGTTCTCCGCAACCCGCAACGGCGCTCGCTCCATCCGGTAAGCTCGAGAAATGAACCGCCGCTCCGTGCTGCTGCTCCCGGCCGTGCTGGCGGCCGCCCTCCTCTGGGCACCCCAGCAGTCGGCCGCCGGTGCGGGCCCCGCGCCGCGCGAGGAGTCGGCGCCCCCCGCCGACTTCGCCCTGGCCGGGGACGCGAAGCGCGGCGCCGGCCTGTTCCGGGATCACTGCGCCACCTGCCACGGCGCCGGGGGCCGCGGCGACGGTCTGCTCGCGGGGCATCTCGATCCGCCGCCGGGGGACCTCACCCGCCGTGAGCGGATGGACTCGCGCAGCGACTGGCACCTGTACCGGGTGATCCGCGACGGCGGCCGGGCGATGAAGCTCTCGCCGGTGATGCCGGCCTTTGGCGAGCGGCTCACCGACCAGGAGCTGCACGATCTGACGGTGTTCACCCGCGCACTGTCGACGCGGCCGCCGACCTGAGGGGCGTCGGCGCGTGCCGCTCTATCCGCACCTGCGTCGCCTCCTCTTCCGTCTCGACCCGGAGCGCGCCCACGACCTCGGCCGCACCACGCTGCGCACCGCCGCCGCGCTGCCGACTCTCGAGCGCCGGCTGGCCGAACGCTACCGGGTAGACGACCCCCGCCTCGAGCAGCGCCTGCTCGGCCTGCGCTTTCCCAACCCGGTGGGCCTGGCGGCCGGGTTCGACAAGGACGGCGAGATGGTGGCGGCGCTGCCGGCCCTGGGCTTCGGCTTCGCCGAGGCCGGCACGGTCACCCCGCAGCCCCAGCCCGGCAACCCGCGCCCACGCCTGTTCCGGTTTTCCGACGAGGAGAGCCTGCAGAACCGCATGGGGTTCAACAACGCGGGGAGCGAGGCGCTGGCGGCGCGGCTCGCGGCGCTGTCCCCCGCGGTGCGGCACCGCCTGCCGGTGGGCGTCAACCTCGGCAAGAACAAGGACACACCAGCGGAGCGGGCGGTGGAGGACTACCGCCGCCTCGCCGAGCGCCTGGGGGCGCTGGCCGACTACCTGGTGATCAACGTCTCCTCCCCCAACACCCCCGGTCTGCGGGCGCTGCAAACGGAGGAGTTCCTCGTTGCGGTGCTGACCGCGGTGCGCGCCGAAAGCGATCGCCCGGTGCTGGTGAAGCTGGCGCCGGACCTCGCCACGGCGCGGCTGGTGGAGCTCGCCGAGGCGGCGGTCGCCTCCGGCGCCGCGGGGATCGTCGCCACCAACACCACGGCGGACCTGTCGCTGCTGCCCGCGGTGCCCGGCGGCGGCGGTCTGTCGGGCCGGGTGCTGCGCGCGCGCAGCTTCGAGGTGCTCCAGGCGCTGGCCGGCGCGCTGGCCGCCCGCTGCGTGCTGGTCAGCGCCGGCGGCATCGACTCGGCCGAGGAGGCGTGGCGCCGCCTGCGCGCCGGCGCCCACCTGGTGCAGGTGTACACCGGCTTCGTCTACCGGGGACCGGGGCTGGCGCGGGAGATCAACACGGGGCTGCTGGCGCGGCTGGAGGCGGAGGGTTTCGCCCGCCTTGGCCAGGCCGTCGGCGCCGCCCCCGGCGAGCGTCGCGACGCCGACCGGCCGGGCGGTCCCCGAACCGGGCCCGTCACTCCCGCCCGGGGGTGAAGCGCACCCGCACCTCGACGACCACCGGGATCGGCACGCCGTCGAGCGTGCCGGGGAGGAAGCGCCAGCCGAGGGCGGCATCGCGGGCCGCGGTGGCGAGCTCCGGCGGGCCGTCCTCGACACGGACGTCGAGGATCTCGCCGGCGGCGTCGAGCTGGAGGCGCAGGATGACGTCGCCGGCGACGCCGGCTTCACGGGCCGCGTCCGGGTAGGGAGGCGGCGGCGCGGCGACCGCCTGGGGCGGTACCAGGCGCGACAGCTCGCTCTCGGCGAACAGCACCTCCACCGGGGGGGGACCGAGGCGGGCCTCCTCCGGCTCCTCGGTCTCCGCCTCCTCGGGCTGCTCCTCCTCGGCAGGCGGCTCCGGCGGCAGGGGCTCGGGCTCCACCCGCGGCGGAGCGAAGCGAACCTCCTCGAGCACGAAGACCGGGCGCTCGCCGCCGGGGTTGCCCGGTGGCTGGCGGAAGGACGGCAGGGGGGTGACGAGAAGGAGCAAGTGGGCGGCGGCGGCCAGCGCCAGGGCTCGCCGCCACCGCCGACGGTCGGCCGCCTCCTCGCGGGCGAAGATCTCGACCAGGTCCACGGGCGGCGGCTCGTGGGGCGGCGCCGGCGTCAGAGGCGCGCCACCACCCGGATGTCCTCCGCCTGGTACTTGCTCTTGCCGCCCTCCTCGGGCGGCGAGAGGGTGAACTCGAAGATGAGGTTCCGGCTGGGCAGCTGCAGGTAGCTGACGCTCTCGGGCAGCTTCGAGTCGTGGAAGAAGACGCTCTCGAAGGCCGAGTTGGGATGGCGGGTATCGACGATCCACAGGCCGCCGCCGATGTTCTTGATGAAGCGGAAGAAGCCGTATCCCTTGCCGCTGTGGTAGTAGCAGAAGCCGCGGACACGGGAGCCGGTCTCGCCCCAGGGCGCCTCGGTTTCCGGCACCGCCAGCAGGTTGGGAATCAGCCAGCCGGGGACGAACATGTCGGCTTCACCCCGAAGATCCACCGACACGTTCTCGAAGGCCACCAGCTCGACGCGGCAGCCTCGGTTCTGGAGAGCCCGGACCACCTGCACGAAATCGCCGTCGCCGGTGGCCAGCAGGATGCGGTCCAGGTTCTCGGATTGGAGCAGCAGGTCCACCGCCATCTCGAGATCGACGTTGGCCTTGGCCACCATCTCCCCCTTCTCGTCGCGGAACCAGCGGATCGGCTTCTGGACCACCTTGTAGCCGAAGTCCCGCAGGATGGAATGGAACTGGAACTGCCCCTTGCGGTACTCCTCGTCCTCCTCGGCACGCTTGGCGTCGAAGGAGACGTACACGTTGAGCCGCAGGATCTCGCCCCCGTCGCGCCCCGCGAACTCGCGGAGCACGTCGAAGCGCATTCCGCGCCCCCCGTTCATAGAGATGTTCGCGGAGTCGATGAAGACTCCAACCTTCCCAAAAGAACTCATGTTGTCCCGAGTCGCCCCTCGACTCCGGCGGGTCCGTTCCCGCGGGCGGAGTCCGGGAAGGATAGCAGGGGGGCTTCGGCCTCCGTCGGTGTTGAAGGGCCCTGCACGTTCTCCGAATGCTTGCGCCCTGGACCTTTGTGCCGCCAAGGAGTCTACCCTCTCGAGGAGGATGGATGATGACGACCAACAGAGACCCAAGGCCCGATACGAACTCACGAGACCGGGCGACCCCGCTCCGATGCCTGGCAACGATGGTTCTGGTCCTTCTTCTCGCCGCTTGCAGCAGCAGCGAGCCCACAGCCGAACAAGGGGCGCGTGCCGGCTGCACTTCGGAGATGAACTGCGGCCAGCTCGAGGACCTCGCAGATCGCTACTCCAGCATCGGAGACTCATCTAAAAGGATGGCTGAGAACTCGACCTCGGCAGTGGGTGGAGCCCTGGGGTCACAGGCGATCCACGCCTTTCATCATGCGTCCCACTGCTACGAGATCCTCGCTCAGAAGCAGTGTCGTTAACTGCTGACGCCGGACGGCGGGACAACCCCACCGCCCCGGCCCCCAGCACCCTCGCCCTAAAGAGAAAGGGCGGCCTCTCGGCCGCCCTTTCGATCCTCCCGATCAGCCTCGCGGCCGCGAACCTACTCCCCCTCGACCTCCTGCGGCAGGGAGCGGATCTCCTCGTCGCCGAACTCGAAGAAGAGCTCGGGCTCCTCGTCGAGACCGGCCGGCATCTCGTCCTCCGCCAGGTGGAAGTCGTGGTAGTAGGCCATGCCGGTGCCGGCCGGGATCAGGCGGCCGACGATGACGTTCTCCTTGAGACCCCGCAGGTAGTCCACCGCGCCGTTGATCGACGCCTCGGTGAGCACCCGCGTGGTCTCCTGGAAGGAGGCCGCCGAGATGAAGCTGTCGGTCGACAGCGACGCCTTGGTGATGCCGAGCAGTAGCGGACGACCCACCGCGGCCTCGCCGCCGGCCGCCAGCACCCGCTCGTTCTCCTCCTGGAAGCGCCACTTGTCCACCTGCTCGTCGACCAGGAACTCCGTGTCGCCGACCTCCTCGATCTTCACCGACCGCATCATCTGGCGAACGATCACCTCGATGTGCTTGTCGTTGATGGCGACGCTCTGCGAACGGTACACCTCCTGGATCTTGTCCACGAGGTAGCGCTGCAGCTCCTTCTCGCCGAGCACCTGCAGGATGTCGTGCGGGTTGATGGGACCGTCGATCAGTGCGTCGCCGGCCGCCACCCGCTCGCTCTCCTGCACGTTGATGTGGATCGAACGCGGCACGTTGTACTCGCGGCTCTCGCCCGATGCCTCGTCGGTCACCGATACCCGGCGCATGCCCTTGTGGACGTCGCCCAGGTGCACCACGCCGTCGATCTCGGTGATGATCGCCGGCTCCTTCGGGCTGCGCGCCTCGAACAGCTCGACGACGCGCGGCAGACCGCCGGTGATGTCCTTCGTCTTGGTGGTCTCCCGCGGGATCTTCACCAGGGTGTCACCCGGGTGGACCGGAGCCCCCTCGAGCACCACCAGGTGGGAACCCGACGGCAGCAGGTAGCGCTTCTCCTGGCCCGCCTCGCCGCGCACCACCATCGCCGGCACCCGCTTCTCCTGCGCCGGGGCGTCGACGATGATCTTCTGCGACAGGCCGGTGACCTTGTCGGTCTCCTCGCGGACGTTCTCGCCCTCGACGATGTCGTGGAACTCCACCCGTCCCGCGATCTCCGACAGGATGACGGAGGTGAACGGATCCCAGGTCACCAGGTCCAGACCGGGCTCCACCTCCTGGCCGTCACGCACCAGCAGGTGCGAGCCGTAGGTCAGGGCGTAGCGCTCCTTCTCCCGGCCCTTGTCGTCGACCAGCACCAGCTTGCCGGCGCGGTTGATCACCACCAGCTCGCCCTTCTTCGCCTCCACCGTGGCCACGTTGATGAACTTCACCCGGCCCGGGTTCTTGGCCACGTGCTTCGACTGCTCGGAGACCCGCGACGCCGTGCCACCGTAGTGGAAGGTCCGCATGGTGAGCTGGGTGCCCGGCTCGCCGATCGACTGGGCGGCGATCACACCCACCGCCTCGCCGATCTCCACCTTGTCCCCGGTGGCCAGGTTGCGGCCGTAGCAGCCCGCGCACACGCCGCGGCGCGCCTCGCAGGTGAGCACGGAGCGGATCTTCACCCGCTCGATGCCCGCCGACTGCACCGCGCTGGCCAGCTCCTCGCTGATCAGCGCCCCCGCCTCGGCGATCAGCTCGCCGGTCATCGAGTCGTAGACGTCCTCCTGGACGACGCGGCCGACGATGCGGTCGCGCAGCGGCTCGAGGATCTCGCCGCCCTCCATGATGGCCGTCACCACGATGCCGTCGATCGTGCCGCAGTCCTCCTCGTTGATGATGACGTCCTGCGCCACGTCCACCAGACGGCGGGTGAGGTAGCCCGAATCCGCCGTCTTGAGCGCCGTGTCCGCCAGGCCCTTGCGGGCGCCGTGGGTCGAGATGAAGTACTGCAGCACCGAGAGGCCCTCGCGGAAGTTTGCCGTGATGGGCGTCTCGATCACCTCGCCCGAGGGCTTCGACATCAGCCCGCGCATGCCGGCGAGCTGGCGCACCTGCTCGCGGGAGCCTCGGGCGCCGGAGTCGGCCATCAAGTTGATCGGGTTGAACTCGCCCCGGTCCGCCTCGCGCCGCCGCATGTCGGAGAACATCTCCTCGGAGACGCGCTCCGTGGTGCGGTGCCAGATGTCGATGATCTTGTTCTTGCGCTCCCCGGCGGTGATCACGCCGGCCGAGCGCTGGTTCTCGATCTCGATCACCTCGCGGCCCGCCTGGTCGAGCAGCTCCTGCTTGCGCTCCGGCACCACCATGTCGTCGACACCGAAGGAGATGCCCGCCCGGGTCGCGTACAGGAAGGTGATCTCCTTGAGCTCGTCGAGCATGCGCACCGTCGCCTCGTTGCCCAGCTTGATGAAGCAGTAGCCCACGAGATCCTGCAGCCCTCGCTTCTTGAGCAGCCCGTTGATGAACGGGATGTCGTCCGGCAGGTGGGTGTTGAGGATGACGCGCCCCACCGTCGTCTCGATGATCTGGCGGTCGAGGTGCTCGACCTCCGCGTGCACCACGTCCTGGCGGTCGTACTGGGTGTCCAGGTTGATGTAGGCGCCGCTGTAGCGCACCTGCACCCGGGTCTGGGTCTCCAGCTCGCCCCCCTCGTAGGCCATCACCACGGCGTCGAAGTCGGCGAAGGTGCGGCCCTCGCCCTTGGCGCCGGGGCGCGCCAGGGTGAGGTAGTAGCCGCCGAGCACCAGGTCCTGGCTCGGCACCGCCAGCGGCCGGCCGTGGGCCGGCGACAGGATGTTGTTGCCCGCCAGCATCAGCACCTTCGACTCGATCTGGGCCTTCGGGCTCAAAGGCACGTGGACCGCCATCTGGTCGCCGTCGAAGTCGGCGTTGAAGGCGGCGCAGACCAGCGGGTGGATCTTGATCGCCTTGCCCTCGATCAGCACCGGCTGGAAGGCCTGGATGCCGAGGCGGTGCAGGGTGGGCGCGCGGTTGAGCAGCACCGGGTGGTCCTGGATGACCTCCTCGAGAGCGTCCCAGACCTCGTCGACCTCCTGCTCCACCAGCTCCTTGGCGGCCTTGATGGTGCCCACCAGCCCGAGCTCCTCGAGCCGGTTGTAGATGAACGGCTTGAACAGCTCGAGGGCCATCTTCTTCGGCAGGCCGCACTGGTTGAGCTTCAGCTCCGGGCCGACCACGATGACCGAACGAACCGAGTAGTCGACGCGCTTGCCGAGCAGGTTCTGACGGAACCGGCCCTGCTTGCCCTTGAGCGTGTCCGACAGCGACTTGAGGGGCCGGTTGTTGGAGCCCTTGAGCACGCGGCCGCGGCGGCCGTTGTCGAACAGGGCGTCGACCGCCTCCTGCAGCATGCGCTTCTCGTTGCGCACGATCACGTCGGGGGCGCGCAGCTCCAGCAGCTTCTTCAACCGGTTGTTGCGGTTGATGACGCGGCGGTAGAGGTCGTTCAAGTCGCTGGTCGCGAAGCGGCCCCCGTCGAGCGGCACCAGCGGGCGCAGCTCCGGCGGGATGACCGGGATCACCTCCAGGATCATCCACTCCGGCTTGTGGCCGCTCTTGCGGAAGGCGTCGACCACCTTCAGCCGCTTGGCGGCCTTGAGCCGGCGGATCTGACTGGTCTCCGTCTTCATGACGATGCGCAACTCCTCGGCGAGCTCGTCGATGTCGAGCCCGGCGAGCAGCGACTTGATCGCCTCGGCTCCCATCTTCGCCAGGAAGGCACCGTCGCCGTACTGGTCCCGCAGCTCGCGGAAGCGCTCCTCGGTGAGCAGCTCGCCCTCGGCGAGATCGGTCTCGCCCGGGTCGATCACCACGTAGCTCTCGAAGTACAGCACCCGCTCGAGGTCGCGCAAGCTGATGTCGAGGAGGTGCCCGATGCGGCTCGGCAGCCCCTTGAAGAACCACACGTGGGACACCGGACAGGCCAGCTCGATGTGGCCCATCCGCTCGCGGCGCACCCGGGAACGGGTCACCTCGACGCCGCACTTGTCGCAGACGACGCCGCGGTGCTTCATCCGCTTGTACTTACCGCAAAGGCACTCCCAGTCCGTGATGGGACCGAAGATCTTGGCGCAGAAGAGACCGTCGCGTTCCGGCTTGAAGGTCCGGTAGTTGATGGTCTCCGGCTTCGTCACCTCCCCGTGACTCCACGAGCGGATCTTCTCCGGCGAGGCGATCGAGATCTTGATCGCGTTGAAGTCCTTCGGCGACTGGGGCCGATCAAAGCTGGTGAATGGCTGCAACCCTGGTTCCTCCTTGGTTGGGCGAGGAAACTCGTATCCGAAAACCTGGCGATGAAATTCTCAAGCCTTGAGCAGCTCGACGTCGAGGCACAGACTCTGGAGCTCGCGAACGAGCACGTTGAACGACTCGGGCAGCCCCGGGCTCTCCGGGACGTCGCCCTTGACGATGGCCTCGTACACCTTGCTGCGGCCCTCCACGTCGTCGCTCTTGACGGTCAGCAGCTCCTGCAGGGTGTAGGCGGCGCCGTAGGCCTCGAGAGCCCACACCTCCATCTCGCCGAAGCGCTGGCCGCCGAACTGGGCCTTGCCGCCCAGCGGCTGCTGGGTGATCAGCGAGTACGGTCCGATCGAGCGGGCGTGGATCTTGTCGTCCACCAGGTGGCTGAGCTTCAGCATGTAGATGTAGCCCACCGTCACCTTCTGCTCGAATTCGACGCCGGTCACCCCGTCGAACAGCGCCGTCTTGCCGGACCCCGGCAGCTTGGCCTCGGCCAGTAGCTCCTTGATCTGGACCTCCTGGGCGCCGTCGAATACCGGGGTGGCGAACTTGACCCCCAGCACCTTGCCGGCCCACCCGAGGTGGGTCTCGAGGATCTGCCCCACGTTCATGCGGCTCGGCACGCCGAGCGGGTTGAGCACGATCTCGACCGGCGTGCCGTCGGGCAGGTAGGGCATGTCCTCCTCGGGCAGCACCCGCGAGATCACGCCCTTGTTGCCGTGGCGGCCGGCCATCTTGTCGCCCACCTGGAGCTTGCGCTTCATGGCCACGAACACCTTGACCAGCTTGATGACGCCCGGCGGCAGCTCGTCGCCCTTCTGCAGCAGGGCCACGCGCTCCTCGTTGACCCGGTGCAGCACGTCGATGTGGCTGTCGGTGCGCTTGTAGACCTCCTCGACGGTGTCGAGCAGGCCGGGCTCGGCCACCGGCAGCCGCAGGACCTCGTTGCGGGTCAGCCGCTGCAGCGCCTCGACGCCGATGGCGTCGCCCTTGCCGAGCAGCTTCTGCCCGTCGCGGGCCACCACGTCGGCGCTGACCTTCTGGCCGAGCAGCAGGTCGTTGATCTTCTTGTTGCGCTCCTCGTTGAGGATGCGCACCTCGTCCTTGGTGTTCTTCTCGAGGCGCGCGATCTCCTCGTCCTCGATCTCCATGGCGCGGGTGTCCTTCTCGACCCCCTTGCGGCTGAAGATCTTGACGTCGACCACCGTGCCGTCGATGCCCGGCGGCACCTTCAGCGAGGCGTCGCGCACGTCGCCGGCCTTCTCGCCGAAGATGGCGCGCAGCAGCTTCTCCTCCGGGGTGAGCTGGGTCTCGCCCTTCGGCGTCACCTTGCCCACCAGGATGTCGCCCGACTTGCAGTTGGCGCCGATGCGCACGATGCCGGACTCGTCGAGGTCCTTCAACGCCGACTCGCTGACGTTCGGGATGTCGCGGGTGATCTCCTCGGGACCGAGCTTGGTGTCGCGGGCCTCGATCTCGAACTCCTCGATGTGGATCGAGGTGTAGTAGTCCTCCTTGACCAGCTTCTCGGAGATCAGGATCGCGTCCTCGAAGTTGTAGCCGCGCCACGGCATGAAGGCCACCAGGACGTTCCTGCCCAGGGCCAGCTCGCCTTCCTCGGTGCACGGGCCGTCCGCCAGCACGTCGCCCTTCTTCACCCGCACGCCCTCCTGGATCACCGGCTTCTGGGTGATGCAGGTGTTCTGGTTCGAACGCCGGAACTTGATGAGCTGGTAGATGTCGGCCCCGAACTCCTTGGCCTCGCCGGTGTCGATGTCCTCGCCCTCGACGCGCACGATGATGCGCTCGGAGTCGACCGAGTCCACCACGCCGCCGCGCTTGCAGAGGATCACCGCGCCGGAATCCTGGGCGACGATGCCTTCCAGGCCGGTGCCGACGATCGGCGACTCGCTCTTCAAGAGCGGCACCGCCTGGCGCTGCATGTTGGAGCCCATCAGCGCCCGGTTGGCGTCGTCGTTCTCGAGGAACGGGATCAGTGCCGCCGCCACCGAGACGAGCTGCTTCGGGCTGATGTCCATGTAGTCCACCCGGTCGCGCTCGACGGTGATGAAGTCGCCGCCGGCGCGGGCGATGACGCGGTCGCTCACCAGGTGGCCGCGCACGTCCACCTCGGCGTTGGCCTGGGCGATGATGTACTTCTCCTCCTCCCAGGCCGAGAGATAGAACGCGTGGGGCTCGACGTCGACCCGGCGGTTCTTCGCCTTGATCTTGCCGTTGGCCTCCTCGAGCTCGTCGCCGGTGACGATCTGGCCGAGGCGGAACGGGCCGTCTCCCACCTTGACCACCCGGAAGTGGTCGATCACCCGGCCGTCCACCACCTTCTTGTACGGGCTCTCGATGAACCCGTAGTCGTTGATGCGGGCGTAGGTGGCGAGCGACGAGATCAGCCCGATGTTCGGGCCCTCCGGCGTCTCGATGGGGCAGATGCGCCCGTAGTGGGTGGCGTGGACGTCGCGCACCTCGAAGCCGGCGCGTTCCCGCGACAGGCCGCCCGGGCCGAGGGCCGACAGGCGCCGCTTGTGGGTGACCTCCGACAGCGGGTTGGTCTGGTCCATGAACTGGGAGAGCTGGGACGAGCCGAAAAACTCCTTGATCGCCGCGATCACCGGCTTGGAGTTGATCAGGTCGTGGGGCATCGCCGAGTCGATGTCCTGGTGCACGGACATCTTCTCCTTGATCGCCCGCTCCATGCGCACCAGGCCGATGCGGAACTGGTTCTCCAGCAGCTCGCCCACGGCGCGCACCCGGCGGTTGCCGAGGTTGTCGATGTCGTCCACCCGGCCGACGTCCTTCTGCAGGCGCAGGAGATAGCCCATCACCAGGAAGAAGTCGTCCGCCGACAGGGTCTTCTGCTCCACCGACACGTCGGAGTCGAGCTTGATGTTGAACTTGAACCGGCCGACGCGCGAGAAGTCGTAGCGCTTGGCGTCGAAGAACATGCCGTAGAAGAGCGACCGCGCGCTCTCGAGCGTCGGCGGGTCCCCGGGGCGCATGCGCCGGTAGATCTCGATCAGGGCCTCCTTGGCGTTGCGGGTGTTGTCCTTGCCGAGGGTGTTCGACAGCGTCGCGCCGATCAGCTCCCAGTCGGGGAAGAACACCTCGATGCCGGTGTGGTTCTTGCCCTCCACCCGGGTGGCGAGGTCCGCCGGCACCAGGTCGTTGGCCTCGAATAGCACCTCGCCGGTGTCGAGATCCACCACGTCGGAGAGGAACAGCGCCCGCTCGAGCTCGGCGGGGCCCACCGGCATCTCCAGGTTCTGGCCGGTCTCCAGCGCTCCCACGTCCTTCTTCGACAGCGTGATGCCGGCGAACACCGGGTAGGTCTCCCGGCGGCCACGGCTCTGGCGGTCCTTCAGACGCTCCTGCTCCAGCACCTTGGGCGGCACCACCAGGGTCAGCTTGCCGCCGCCCTCGGGGCGCAGGCCCACCGGGGTGTAGAACTGGCGCAGGATCTGCTCGTCGCTCTCCAGGCCCAGGGCGCGCAGGAACACCGTTCCCGGGAACTTGCGCTTGCGATCGATGCGCACGTTGAGCACGTCCTTCTGGTCGTACTCGAACTCCACCCACGAGCCGCGGTAGGGGATGATCTTGGCCAGGAAGCTGCGCTGCCCCTGCTTGGTGAAGAAGACGCCCGGGCTGCGGTGGAGCTGGGAGACGATCACCCGCTCGGTGCCGTTGATGACGAAGGTGCCGTTGTCGGTCATCAGCGGGATGTCGCCGAAGTAGACCTCCTCCTCCTTGGCGTCGCGCATCATGCGGGCGCCGGTCTCGGGGTCCTTGTCGTAGACGAACAGTCGGAAGGTGACCTTCAGCGGCACGGCGAAGGTCATGCCGCGCTCGCCGCAGTCCTGGATCGAGTACTTGAGCTGCAGGTCCACCGGGTTGCCGCAGGTGTCGCACTTGGTCACCCGGTTCTTGTTCACGAAGCCGCAGGTGCCGCAGGTGACCGTCTCCTCGTGGGGGTGATCGGTCATCACCTTCGCGCCGCAGTTCGTGCAGGTCATCCGCAGGTACTCGAGACCCTTGATCTCGCCGCACTTGCACTGCCAGTCGCCGATCGAGTACTTCACGAAATCGAGCGAGCAGGTCTCCCGGAAATCGCTGAACGGGAAGATGCTCGTAAACACCGCCTGCAGGCCCGTGTTGGCCCGTTCGTCGGGCAGCAGGTTCATCTGCAGGAACCGCTCGTAGCTCTTCCGCTGGACGTCGATCAGGTTCGGGATCGGCAGCGTCGTGACGATCTTGGAGAAGTCCTTGCGGTGGCCGTTGCGGTGACCGTTCGTGGGGTCCGTGCTGTTCGTCATGGGCTCTCAGTGACTCCTAGAATTCAGGCGGTTCAGACAGTCAGACAGCGACCGGCACCGGCCGCGCGGGCGGATCGGCCGGTGGAATCGACACCTCGCCCGCGCGCACCGCTCCTCGGCGAGGGCAGCGCTGCTGCGGGCAGGTGAATCGAAGGCAAACGCGACGGTACGACTCCGAAATGCCGGGATGCGGGAACCGGGCGGGTCGGCTCCCCGGACCTGGTACAACAGCGCCCGGTGCGCCGTTGTTCCCGGCCGGCGAAAAAACAGCAAGGCGCCGCCGAGCCGCCGCCCCGATCGGAGCGCGGGCCCGGCGGCCTCCGCTTGCCTGCGAACGTGCGAGAAGCCGCGGACCCGGGAAGGGCCCGCGGCTCGGGAGCTCGCTGAGCTCAAGAGGCGCGAGGGGATTCTCGTCTCCCCGCGATCACTTGATCTCGACGGTGGCTCCAGCTTCCTCGAACTTCTTCTTGATCTCCGCGGCCTCGTCCTTGGAGACGGCTTCCTTGATGGGGGCCGGGGCCGACTCGACGAGATCCTTCGCCTCCTTCAGACCGAGGCTGGTGACCTCGCGCACGGCCTTGATGACGTTGATCTTCTTGTCGCCGACTGCCTTCAGCACCACGTCGAACTCCGTCTGCTCCTCGGCGGCCTCGGCCGGAGCGGCGGCACCGCCGCCACCGGCCGGCATCGCCACCGCCGCGGCGGCCGCGGAGACACCGTAGTGCTCCTCGAGCGCCTTGACGAGATTGTTCAGGTCGAGCACCGACATCTCGTCGATCTGCTTGATGAAATCCTCGGTCGCAATGGCCATCTTCTTCTCCTCGCTTCGCGGACTCCCGTCCGGCGTACTATGGGAAATCGAACGTCAGACGGCGGGCCCGGAGGCTCCCGTCTCCTGCTTCTGACGAATCTGGTCGAGCACCACCACCAGGCCCTGCGGCAACGCCGCCAGGACCCGCGCGAAGCGGGTGACCGGGCTCTGCAGCAAGAACAGGAGCTTGGCGATCAGCTCCTCCCGGCTCGGCAGGTTGGCGATGTCCTTCACCTGGCCGGCTTCCACCCGCTGGCCGTCGACCAGCCCACCCCGCACCTGCAGGGCCGGAATGTCCTTGGCGTACTGGGTGAGCGCCTTGGCGAGACCCACCGGGTCGTCCTGGCTGAAGACGACCGCCACCGGACCCTCGAAGAGATCCTCGAGGACCTGCATCGGCGCGCCCTGGACGGCTCGCCGCGCCAGGGTGTTCTTCACCACCACGTACTCGCCGCCGTTCTCGCGCACCTTGGCGCGCAGCCCGGTCACCTGGTTGACGGTGATCCCCTCGAAGCCGATCAGGAACGCGTGGGGGGCGTTCGCCATCCCACCCTGATAGCCCTCGAGGATCTGTTCCTTCTGCTGCCGGGAAAGAGCCATCGCTCTCCTCCTAGGCCTCGGCCTGGGTGAGGCCGCTCTCGTCCACCTTGATCCCCGGTCCCATGGTGGATGACAGCGAAACGTTGCGCATGTATTTGCCCTTGGCGGCGGCCGGGCGCGCCTTGAGCACCGCGCCGATCAGGGCGTCGGCGTTCTCCTTGAGCTGGTCGGCGGAGAACGAGAGCTTGCCGAGGGGAGCGTGGATGATGCCGCCCTTGTCCACCCGGAACTCCACCTTGCCGGCCTTGATGTCCTCGACGGCGCGGGCGACGTCGAAGCTGACGGTGCCCGCTTTCGGGTTCGGCATCAGGCCGCGGGGGCCGAGCACGCGGCCGAGGCGGCCCGCCACCTTCATCATGTCGGGGGTGGAGACCACGGCGTCGAAGTCGAGCCAGCCGCCCTCGATCTTCTTGGCCAGCTCCTCGCCCCCCACGTGGTCGGCACCGGCGTCCTCGGCCTCCTTGATCTTCTCGCCCGAGGCGAACACCAGCACCCGCACCTTCTTGCCGGTACCGTGGGGCAGCACCACGGTGCCGCGCACCATCTGGTCGGCGTGCTTCGGATCGACGCCGAGCCGCAGCGCGATCTCCAGCGTCTCGTCGAACTTCGTGTACTTGACCTGCTGGGCGAGCTCGATGGCCTCGCGCAGGCCGTAGGGCCGCGCCTCCACCGACTCGCGCGCCTGCCGGAAACCTTTGCCGTGCTTGGGCATGGATTGCGTCCTCTTCCTCTCGCCTCGCGGTGCCGGCCGTCTAGGCCTGGACCTCGATCCCCATGGACCGCGCCGTGCCGGCGATGATCTTCTTGGCGGCGTCGAGGCTGCCGGCGTTGAGATCGGCCATCTTGGTGCGGGCGATCTCCTCGATCTGCGCTTCGGTCACCTGCGCCACCTTGTTGCGGTTCGGCTCGCCGGACCCCTTGTCGACCCCGGCCGCCTTCTTCAGCAGGATCGCCGCGGGCGGCGTCTTGGTGATGAAGGTGTAGCTGCGGTCCGCGAAAACGGTGATCACCACCGGGATGATCATCCCGGGCTGACCCTGGGTACGGGCATTGAAATTCTTGCAGAAATCCATGATGTTCACGCCCGCCTGGCCGAGGGCGGGGCCCACCGGCGGTGCCGGCGTGGCCGCGCCCGCGGGAATCTGCAGCTTGATCTGTCCGACGACTTTCTTCGCCATTGTTCTGGACCTCTGGGCTCTTTCGTCTTCCGGCTCGTCGTCCGGCTAGGTCTTCTGGACCTGGGAGAAGTCGAGCTCCACCGGCGTCTGGCGCCCGAAGATGGTCACCATCACCCGCAGCGTGTTGCGGTCGAGGTTGACGTCCTCGACGATCCCCGTGAAGTTGTTGAACGGACCGTCGATGATCTTCACCGGCTCGCCGCGATCGAACACGTACTTCGGTTTCGGCTTTTCCTTGGCCGTGGTCACCTGCTCCAGGATCTGGTCCACCTCGTCCTGGGACAGCGGCGTCGGCTTCTTGCCGGTGCCGACGAACCCGGTGACCTTCGGCGTGTTCCGCACCACGTGCCACGCCGCGTCCGACATCACCATCTGGACCAGGATATAGCCCGGGAAGAACTTGCGCTCGATCTCGCGCTTCTTCCCGTTCTTGTACTCGACCACGGTCTCGGTCGGGATGCGGATGTCGCCGAAGGCGTCGCCCATGCCGAGCGCCTCGGCCCGCTGGAGCAGCGTCTCCTTCACCCGCTCCTCGAAGCCGGAGTAGGTGTGGACGATGAACCAGCGCAGGTCGCCGTTGCCGTTGCCTTCGCTCATCCGCCCAGGGCCCCGAACAGCCACTGGTAGGCCTTGATGATCGCGAAGTCCGAGATCCAGAGGAAGAGACCGAAGATGAAGCTCGCCACCACCACCACGATGGAGGTCGACAGCACCTCCTCGCGGGACGGGAACGACACCTTCGCCATCTCGGCGCGGACCTCCTTGAGGAAGGTCGTCAGACGGTTCCACCAGTTCATGTCGTGCAGCGCTTCTTTCTCGAAAAGTCCGCGGAGCCGAAGAGAGGATGGCAGGCCAGGAGGGATTCGAACCCCCAACCCTCGGTTTTGGAGACCGATGCTCTACCAGTTCGAGCTACTGGCCTGTGCTCTGGTACCAGCTCTCCGTACAACGGCCATCGGGAGGGCGTCTCTTCCCTCCCGTCGTCACCTCTACTTCAGGATCTCCGTCACCGTGCCGGCGCCGACCGTGCGGCCCCCCTCGCGGATGGCGAAGCGGACGCCCTTCTCCATGGCGATCGGCGCGATCAGCTCGACGTTCAGGTTCACGTTGTCGCCGGGCATCACCATCTC
>DATACC010000334.1:0-1618 GCA_036259255.1 Thermoanaerobaculia bacterium
CCCCCCCCCCCCCCCCCCCCCCCCCCCCCCCCCGCCAGCTCGCGGCGGCGCGCCACCGGCCAGCGCGCCAGCCGCTCGCGGGCGAGGAACCAGCGCAGCAGGTACGGCAGGCGCAGGCGGCCTTCGTCCTCGAGCACCAGACCCCACACCTCGACCAGCCGGCGGCGCAGCTCCTCCTCGGCTTCGTTCAGCACCTCGCGCCACAGCCCGGGCTGCAGGCTGTCGGCGGCGGAGAGCTCCACCAGCAACTCGCGCTCCTCGCGGGCGAGGCTGCCGAGCACCTCGTGGCGCAGGAAGGCGGCGATCCCCGGCTGGTCGAGCAGGGCGCCGGGGTCGACCGAACCGGCCGCCTCCGCCGCCGCCTCGGCGACCAGGCGCAGCGGCCGGTACCAGCCGTCGGTGCTGCGGGCGAGGCGGTCGATCAGCTCCGCCGAGGGCTCGGCACCGGTGACGGCGCGCCACAGGACGGCGATCTCGTCCCGCTCGAGCAGCAGTTCCTCGGGGAGCAGGTAGGAGCAGGCGAGGGGGCCGGGCGGGCGGCACTGGGAGGCGGCGAATACCAGGCGCTGGCCCGGAGCCAGCAGGCGCGCGATGGCCCCGGCGCTCGCCGGCACGGAGGCGGGCAGGGAGGGCACGGCCGGCAGCACCAGCCAGCGGGCGCCGCTCTCGAAGGCGGCGGCCACGGCGCGGGCCAGCGACGCCTCGTCGGCGACGTCCTCCAGCGACAGCGGCTGGCCGAAGCGGGCGTCCTCGGTGAGCGCGTCGAGCACTGCCTGCTGGCCGCTGCCGGGCCAGGCCCAGAGCTGCACCAGCGGACCGTCGAGGGCGCGCACCCGGGCGGTGAGCCGGTCGACGTGGGGCGGGCGCAGCGACCGGGGGGGCAGCGGCCCGGGCTCCCTCACCGGCGGCGCGACCTCATCCGTCGCGCAGCCGGTCGCGCACGAGCTGCATGTCCTCCCAGGTCGGGCGCTTCCACGAGGCGTTGCGCAGCAGGGCCGCCGGGTGGTAGGTGGCCCGGGTGGGGATGCCGCGCACCGTGTGCCAGCGCCCGCGCAGCCGCCCCAGCGGCAGCTCGCTGGCGAGCAGCGTCTGGGCCGCCACCCGGCCGAGGGCGACGATCACCCGCGGCCGCACGAGATCGATCTGGCGCTCGAGATAGCCGCGGCAGGCGCCGGACTCGTCGGGCAGGGGATCGCGGTTGCCCGGCGGTCGGCACTTGACGACGTTGGCGATGTAGACGTCGTCGCGACCCAGGCCGATGGCGCCGATGATCTTGGTCAGCAGCTCGCCGGCGGGTCCGACGAAGGGTTGCCCCTGACGGTCCTCCTCGGCACCGGGGCCCTCGCCGATGAACATCAGCTCGGCGTGGGGGTTGCCGGAACCGAAGACCACGCTCTTGCGCCCCTCGGCAAGGCGGCAGCGGGTGCAGCCCCGAACGAACTCGCCGAGAGCGTCGAGGGTCCGGAACTGCTCGTGGCCGGTGGGGGCCGGTCCGAAGAGGGCCGAATCGGCCGTCAGGCCGGCGGCTTCGGCCACGAGCAGTTCCGGACCCTCGACGCTCTCGGCGAGTTCGTTCGGGGCTGCACCCGCTGCCGCCTTGCCGAGGGGCGCAAGAGCG
>DATACC010000335.1:0-9188 GCA_036259255.1 Thermoanaerobaculia bacterium
CGCCGCCGTGCCGCCGCCGGCCCCGCTGGCGGCGCCGTCCGTGGACGAGACCGGCGGCGACCTGCCGGTCCACCTCGCCTACGCGGCGGTGCGCACCATGGTGGCGGCGGCGCTCGCCGACGGCCGGCTGGCGCCGGAGGAAAGGGCGGCCATCCAGGCCCGGCTCGGCGACTCCGATCTCGACGAGAACCAGGTGGCCCAGGTGCACCAGGACCTGGTGCTGCCGCCCACGGTCGAGGAGCTCGCCGCGCTCGTCGTCGGCGAGGAGGATCGCGAGACCCTGTACCAGCTCGCCGCCGTGGTGCTCCAGGCCGACCAGCGGGTCTCCGACCTCGAGCGGGTCTGGCTGGGCCGGCTCGGCGCCGCCTTTGGGCTGGCCGAGGAGCGCTGCCGGGTCCTGCAGGAGGAGGCCCTCGGGCCCGGCGGCGGCGCGGCGACCGGCTGAACCTTTCCCCGCCTCCCACGTACCAGTTGCAGGACGCGCCCGCGCGCCGCGGGGCGCGGTTCGCGTGCTCCACGCCACTTCGGCTGAAAAACCTCAGGGAGGACCTCATGTCTCGAACCCTTCGCATCTCCGTCGGCCTCGTGCTGGCGCTCGCCCTCGCCGCCGTTCCGGCGACCGGTGCCGCCGCCCAGGACCTCGACCTGGAGATCCCCTACCAGAAGTTCGTGCTCGACAACGGGCTGACCCTGCTCGTGCACGAGGACCACAAGGCGCCCATCGCGGCGGTCAACGTGTGGTACCACGTGGGCTCGAAGAACGAGCCAGCGGGCCGCAGTGGCTTCGCCCACCTCTTCGAGCACCTGATGTTCAACGGCAGCGAGAACTTCGACACCGACTACTTCAAGGGCATCCAGGACGTCGGCGCCACCGACGTCAACGGCACCACCAACGAGGACCGCACCAACTACTTCCAGAACGTGCCGGTGACCGCGCTCGACCGGGTGCTGTTTCTCGAGTCGGACCGCATGGGCCACCTGCTCGGCGCCGTCAACCAGGACAAGCTCGACGAGCAGCGCGGCGTGGTGCAGAACGAGAAGCGCCAGGGCGAGAACGAGCCCTACGCGGTGGCCTACGAGCTGATCACCGAGGCCGCCTTCCCCGAGGGCCACCCGTACGCCCACACCGTGATCGGCTCGATGGAGGATCTCGACGCCGCCGCGGTGGAGGACGTCCACGAGTGGTTCGAGACCTACTACGGCCCGAACAACGCCGTGCTGGTGATCGCCGGCGACGTCGACGCCGAGCAGGTGCACCAGAAGGTCCAGCAGTACTTCGGCGATATCCCCCCCGGGCCTCCGGTGGCCAAGTGGCAGGAGTGGATCGCCGAGCGCGACGAGAACCGCCGCCAGGTGGTGCAGGACCGCGTGCCCCAGGCCCGCACCTACATGGTGTGGAACGTGCCGGGCCGGATGAGCGAGGACGTTGCCTACCTCGACCTGCTCTCCGACGTGCTCACCCAGGGCAAGAGCTCGCGGCTCTACAAGCGCCTGGTGTACGACGATCGCATCGCCACCGACGTGATGGCCTACCTCGACGCCCGGGAGATCGCGTCGCTCTTCACCATTCAGGCCACGGCGGTGCCGGGCGGCGATCTCGCCGCGGTGGAGAAGGCGATCGCCGAGGAGGTGGAGCGCCTGCTCGCCGACGGGCCGACGAAGGCCGAGGTGGAGCGCGCCGTCAACAGCCACGTCGCCGGCTTCACCCGCGGTGCCGAGCGCATCGGCGGCTTCGGCGGCAAGAGCGACATCCTGGCCGGTTGCCAGGTGTACACCGGCGACCCGGAGTGCTGGAAGACCCGTCTCACCCGCAACGCCGCCGCCACGCCGGCCAAGCTGCGCGATGCCGGCCGACGTTGGCTGGCCGATGGCCGCTACACGCTGGCGGTGATGCCGTACCCGGAGGTGAAGGCGACCGCCGAGGGCGTCGACCGCAGCGAGCTGCCCACCCCGGGCGAGTCGCCGGAGCCGGCGTTCCCCAAGATGGAGCGCGCCGAGATCGGCAACGGACTCGACCTGGTGGTGGCGGAGCGCCACGCCATGCCGGTGGTCAACCTGTCGCTGCTGGTCGACTCCGGCTACGCGGCGGACCAGCACCACGCGCCGGGCACGGCGAGCTTCGCGATGTCGGTGCTCGACGAGGGGACCGCGAAGCGCGACGCGCTCCAGATCAGCGACGAGCTGCGCCGGCTCGGCGCGACGCTCTTCGCCGGCGCCGACCTCGACACGGCCACCGTCTCGATGTCGACCCTGAAGTCGAACCTCGACGAGAGCCTGGCGCTGTTCGCCGACGTGGTGCTGTCGCCGGCCTTCCCGCAGAACGAGGTCGAGCGTCTCAAGGCGGAGCGCGTCGCGGCGATCCAGCGCGAGAAGGTCTCGCCGGTGCCGATGGCGCTGCGGGTGCTGCCGCGCCTGATGTACGGTGCGGACCACGCCTACGGCACGCCGCTGACCGGCTCGGGCACCATCGAGGCGGTGCAGCAGCTCGGCCGCGACGACCTGGCCCGCTTCCACCAGACCTGGTTCAAGCCGAACAACGCCACCCTGGTGGTGGTGGGCGACACCACGATGGCCGAGATCCGGCCGAAGATCGAGGCCCTGTTCCGCGGTTGGCAGCGCGGCGACGTGCCGGCCAAGAACGTGGTGCCGGTCACCCTGCCGGAGGCGAAGACGGTGTACCTGGTGGACCGTCCCGGCTCGATCCAGTCGGTGGTGCTGGCCGGGCTGGTGGTGCCGCCGAAGTCGGATCCGCGGGACCTCGCCCTCGACGTCGCCAACGAGGCGCTGGGCGGCGGCTTCGTCTCGCGGCTCAACATGAACCTGCGCGAGGACAAGGGCTGGGCCTACGGTGCCGGCGCCTTCATGTTCGACGCCCGCGGTCAGCGGCCGTGGATCGCGTTCGCGCCGGTGCAGGCGGACCAGACCGGCCCGTCGATGGCGGAGGTGCTCAAGGAGGTCCGCGAGATCACCTCGAGCCGACCGGTGGAGGACGCGGAGCTGAACCGCATCCGCACCGACCGGGTGCTGTCGCTGCCCGGCTCCTGGGAGACCAGCGGCGAGGTGTCCGGCGCGATCCAGGAGATGGTGCGCTACGACCTGCCGAGTGACTACTGGCAGCAGTACCCGACGAAGCTCGAGGGTCTCACCCTGTCCTCGGTGAACCAAGGCCTCCAGGGCGGCATCGACGCCTCCCGCCTGGTCTGGGTGGTGGTCGGCGACCGCGCCAAGGTCGAGCAGCAGATCCGCGACGCCGGCTTCACCGACATCCGCCTGCTGGACGCGGACGGCAACCCGGTGGTGAGGTTCGAGCCGTGACCGGCGGCGGGGGCTGACGCCCGCCCGTCGCTTCCACCGCCCGCTGCCCTTCGAGGTGGCGGGCGGTTTTCTTTTTGTGCGCAACGGCCGCCTCGGCCGCAGAGCTCCAGCCGTTGCGCCGGGCGTTCGCATCCGTTACCATGCACACCTATTCCGGATTGACCAAGGGAGAATATCCATGAGTTGGAGAATCTGTAGGTGTGCTGCGGGGACCGTCGTCGCGCTGGCTTTCTTCCTCCTCCCCACCGTCGCGGGGGCCCAATCCTTCGACTTCGACACCGGCAACGCGGCGTTCGAGGTCACCGTGCCGGCGGTCGTGCCGGCGTTTCTCGAGGTCTCGCCGGGGCTCAACGACGCGACCCTCGTGCTGCGCTTCACCACGCTGACCACCAATGCGTGGTTCGACGCCATCGCGCCCTACCATCCCACCGCGGTGGGCGTCTACTCGCACCTCGGGCGGCGGCCGCCCCACGAGCGCACCGACCGCAACCGCAACATCGCCCTGCTCTACGCCACCTACCACGTGTTCAACAGCCTGTTTCCCCATCGCGCCGACGACTGGCGCCAGATGCTGCTGGCGGTCGGCCTCGACCCCGACGACGACCGCACCAACGTGAGCTCGCCCATCGGGATCGGCAACCGCGCCGGCAAGGCCATCGTGGCGGCGCGGGAGCACGACGGCATGAACCAGCTCGGCGACGAGGGCGGCCGCCTCTACAACCGGCAGCCCTACGCCGACACCACCGGCTACCAGCCGGTGAACACCGCTTACGAGCTGGTGGACCCGTCGCGCTGGCAGCCGCTGCTGGTGCCGGACCGCCTCGGCATCTTCCGCATCCAGCAGTTCGTCACTCCGCAGCTCGCCGTGACGCGCCCGTACAGCTACGACGATCCGTCGATCTTCTCGTCGCCGCCGCCCGTCGACAGCTCGCCGGCCTCGCCCGGGTACCAGACCCAGGCCGACGAGGTGCTGGCGGCCTCGGCGGCGCTGACCGACCACCAGAAGATGAGCGCCGAGTTCTTCGACAACAAGATCGGCAGCCTCGGCGGGGTGGATTTCTTCCTGCTGGCGGACCGGGGCCTCAGCCTGGAGGAGTTCGTCTTCCTCGATTTCCTCACCCAGTTCGCGGCCTTCGACGCCGCCATCGCCACCTGGAACGAGAAGACGCGCCACGACGCCGTGCGCCCGGTCACCGCCATCGGCTACCTCTACGGCGACGCGCCGGTGACGGCGTGGGGCGGGCCCGGACGGGGCACCGTCTCGGACCTGCCGGCCAACCAGTGGCGCAGCTACCTGACCACCGCCGACCATCCCGAGTACCCATCGGGCTCGACCTGCTTCTGCACCGCCCACGCCCAGGCGGCGCGCCGCTTCCTCGGCAGCGACGAGCTCGGCTGGTCGGTGCCGGTGCCGCAGGGCTCGTCGCGGGTGGAGCCGGGGGTCACCCCGGCCACCGACATCGTGCTCGAGTGGAGCACGTGGAGCGAATTCGAGCAGCAGTGCGGCCAGAGCCGCCTGTGGGGCGGCGTCCACTTCCAGGCGGCGATCGATGCCGCCCACGCCCTGTGCACCTCGGTGGCCGATACCGCCTACGAGTTCATCCAGTGGCACATCGAGGGCAAGCGGGGACCCCGACCCTGACCGGCGCCGACCGCCTGCGGTAGCAGGAGCCTCCACCGCCCGCCTCCCTGCCGGGGGGCGGGCGATGTTGGTGGCAGCTACGGTGCCGCCCAAAGAAAACGGCCGGCCCCGCGAGGGGACCGGCCGCCGGTGCTCTCCGCAGCGGAGAGGTGTGCCCGTGGTGGGGCGAGCTGCAGGGTGGGCTAGTACATCCCGCCCATGCCGCCGCCCATGCCGCCCATGCCACCGCCGCCACCGGCACCGCCGTTGTCCTTCTCCTCCTTCACCTCGGCGATCATCGCCTCGGTGGTGAGCATCAGGCCGGCGATGGAGGCGGCGTTGAGGAGCGCCGTCTTGGTGACCTTCGCCGGGTCGATGACGCCGGCCTTCACTAGGTCCTCCATCTCGCCGGTGGCCGCGTTGTAGCCCGTGGAGCCCTTCATGCCCAGCAGCTCCTTGACGATGACCGAGCCCTCGACGCCGGCGTTGTTGGCGATCTGGCGGGCCGGCTCCTCGAGCGCCCGGTGGACGATGCGCACGCCGACGTTGAAGTCGCCCGAGCCCTCCACCTTGTCGACCGCCGGGATGGCGCGCAGCAGGGCGACGCCGCCGCCCGGCACGATGCCCTCCTCGACCGCCGCCTTGGTGGCGTGCATCGCGTCCTCGACGCGGGCCTTCTTCTCCTTCATCTCGGTCTCGGTGGCAGCACCCACCTTGATCACGGCGACGCCGCCGACCAGCTTGGCGAGGCGCTCCTGGAGCTTCTCGCGGTCGTAGTCGGAGGAGGTCTCCTCGATCTGGTTGCGGATCTGCTTCACGCGGCCGGCGATCGCCTCGCGGCGCTCGGAGCTGTCGGAGTCGGTGACGATGGTGGTGTCGTCCTTGGTGATGACCACCTTCTTGGCCTCACCGAGGTCCTCCCAGCGCACGTTCTCGAGCTTGATGCCGAGGTCCTCGGTGATCACCTTGCCGCCGGTGAGCATCGCGATGTCCTCGAGCATCGCCTTGCGGCGGTCGCCGAAGCCCGGCGCCTTGACGGCCGCCACCTGCAGCGTGCCGCGCAGCTTGTTGACCACCAGGGTGGCCAGCGCCTCGCCCTCGACGTCCTCGGCGATGATCATCAGCGGACGGCCCTGCTTGGCGACCTGCTCGAGGATCGGCAGCAGATCCTTCATCGAGGAGACCTTCTTCTCGTTGAGCAGGATCTTGACGTTCTCGAGCACCGTCTCCATGCGCTCGGAGTCGGTCACGAAGTACGGGGAGAGGTAGCCGCGGTCGAACTGCATGCCCTCGACCACCTCCAGCGTGGTCTCCAGGCCCTTGGCCTCCTCGACGGTGATCACGCCATCCTTGCCGACCTTCTCCATCGCCTCGGCGATGATCTGGCCGATCTCCGGGTCGTTGTTGGCCGAGATGGTGCCGACGTGGGCGATGTCCTTGCCCTCCACCGGCTTGGCCATGCCGTCGATGGCGGCCACGGCGGCACGGGCGGCGGCCTCGATGCCGCGCTTGATCTCCATCGGGTTGGCGCCGGCGGTGACGTTCTTCGAGCCCTCGCGGAAGATCGCCTGGGCGAGCACGGTGGCGGTGGTGGTGCCGTCGCCGGCCACGTCGGAGGTCTTCGAGGCCACCTCGCGCACCATCTGCGCGCCCATGTTCTCGATGCCGTCCTTGAGCTCGATCTCCTTGGCGACGGTGACGCCGTCCTTGGTGATCGTGGGGGAACCGAACTTCTTCTCGATGACGACGTTGCGGCCCTTGGGGCCGAGGGTCACCTTGACGGCGTCGGCGAGCCGGTTGACACCCCGCAGGATCGCGGAACGCGCGTCCTCGGAGTAGATGATCTGCTTGGCCATTGCTGGTCTCCTGGTCTGCTATCGGTTTGGAAGGTGGAGCGCGGTGCTACTCGATGACGGCGAGGATCTCGTCCTCGCGAAGGATCACCAGGTCCTGCTCGCCGATCTTGATCTCGCTCCCGGAGTACTTGCCCATCAGGATCCGGTCGCCGGTCTTGACGTCCATCGGGCTGCGGTTGCCCTCGTCGCTCAGCTTGCCGGGACCCACGGCGATCACCTCCGCCTCCTGGGGCTTCTCCTTGGCGGTGTCGGGGATGATGATGCCGCCCCGCACCTGCTCTGTCGTCTCGATGCGCTTGACCACCACGCGATCGTGCAGCGGACGGATGTTCACGGTCGTCTCCTCCTCAGGTTTCTCGTGCTTCTTCGAGTGTCGTGTTCAGCAGGCTCCCAGGACGGGAGCCGGGGCCGGTTGCTGTTAGCACTCTCCGGCCTCGAGTGCTAGCAGCATAGGCGCGCTCCGGTCGGCTGTCAACCCCCGGGGGCGCGATCTGAGCCGCGGGCGCTCAGATCTGCGCCAGGGTCGCCGCCACCGCCGCGGCGTGCTCCGGCAGCGGCGGCACCGCGAGGTGGTCGACCGGCACCCCGTCGGCCACGGCGGAGCAGAAGGCCAGGTGGCGCTCGAGGAGGACGGGAGGAAACAGGCGCGCCGCGACCGTGTGGGCCGCCACCGCCAGGGCGGCGGCCCGGCCTTCGACGGGGACGACGCCGGGCGTGGTGGCGGCAGCGGCGGAGGGTCCGGCCGCGGGGTCCCAGCGGCCGGCGAGCACGTGGAGGGCGGTCACCGGCAGGGAAGGGCGGTTCTCGGCCCGGGCGAGGCGGGCGAACTGCTCGCCGGTCGCGAGCTTGAGTTGCGGGAAGCGGGGCAGCGCCACCAGGCCCGCCGCGGCGAGACGCACCGGCAGGACGTCGTCCGCCAGGCGCCGCCAGGTGCCTCCCGGCAGGCGCGGCAGCTCGCGGGCCAGCGTCGACTTGCCGGCGCCGGATTCTCCCAGGAAGACGTGCACGGCGCCGTCGCCACCCGGGCCGGAAGGCGCGGACGAGCCGGCGAGGAGACAGGCGGAGGCGTGCAGGCAGAAGGTGCCGCGCAGGGCGAGGGCGAGGGCGAGGACGGGCCCGAGGACCGCCGCCGCCACGGCCGACACGGGCGACCCGCTCGCGGGGGCACCGCCGTCGCGCCGAGACGGCTCCGGCGCTGCCGCGTCGCCAGCCGCGGCACCGGGCGGCGGCTCTCGACCCGCCCAGGTCACCGCCCCGCCGTCGGCCGCCACCACGAATCGGCCGGCGCCCTCCACCGCGACGAGGTAACCGCCGGCCACCTCGCGACAGGCGACCTGCCGCAGCACGCCGCCGACCCAGCCCTCGCCGAGCCACCCCGCGGCGGACCGGTCGTCACCGCACCACTGGTCACCGGAAACCGCTTCCTCGGCGATGGCGTGGGCGTCCGGCGCCTCGACGCGCCACGGCTCGAGCTCCGCCAGCGGCCGGTCGGCCGCCAGCAGCTCGCCGGCCAGGCGGTAGACCGCGGGTGGGGCGGCCGGACCGGGCGGCAGGCGCAGAACGATCACGCCGGGAGGAGGCGCCGGGAGGATCAGATCGGGGAGCGGGTCTCTGCCGGGTTCAGCGAGTCGCCGACCCCGGGTGAGCTGCCGAGGGTGAGGGTGAGCAGGCCGCCGTGGGCGGTGAGCCGCGGCGGCCGGTAGGGACGGCGCGGGCCGGCCGCCGGGCACGCCGCGGTGGCCGGCGGACGGCCGGAGCTGGTTGGGGATTCACTCATGGGAAACACCTCCTGGAAACGCCAGAGAAACCCTCGAGCGCCAAGCCTCGAGGCAAAGACAACGCCAAAGAACCACCGAACCGATCCCGTCGCCCGTGCCCGCAGCGCCGGGTCCTGCCCTGTCCAGCCACTCCCGCCGCACGTAGCGCGGCCACAGAGCGTCGCGCCTGCCGAGCAGCGCCCGGACCGCCTCGTGCTCCCGCTCGATCCCCCTCAGGAACAGCGGGTAGAGGGTGGTGGGCCGGCGCCGCCGCCGCACCGGCTCCGGCAGCACGCCACGCATCGCCTGGCGCAGCACCCACTTGGGCCAGCCCGGCCGGTAGAGCTGGTGGGCCGGCAGGGCGAGGAAGAACTCGGCCAGCCGCCGGTCGCGGAACGGGCGCCGCATGTCGATCCCGGCGCGGTTCGCCCGCGCCACCTCGAGGCTCGCGGCGCGGGCGCTCGCGGGGCTGGCCACCGCCTGGCGGCGGCGCGCGGCGCCCTCGGCGGCGGCGGCCGGCTCGTCGCCGGGCTGGCGCTGGCGGTGGTCGTGCAGTGGCTCGCCTGGATCACCGACATCCGGGTCGAGTGGGGCCTCACGAACGGCCCGGAGCTCTCGATGTGGGTCGTCATCCTGGCC
>DATACC010000336.1:0-6985 GCA_036259255.1 Thermoanaerobaculia bacterium
GGCGATGAAATCCGCCAGACCCTTCGCGGCCAGAATCCGCGTGATCGCCGCCGTCAGCGTCGTCTTCCCGTGATCGACGTGGCCGATCGTCCCGATGTTGACGTGCGGCTTGTTGCGCTCGAACTTTTGCTTCGCCATGGCGGCTCCGAGTCTCTCCTGGTTGAGCTGTCCGGCTGTGATCCGCGGCACCGTCGGGCGCCGCGGCCGGGGGTATGGTCAAGACGTTTTCAAGACAATGGAGCCCACGACCGGATTTGAACCGGTGACCCCTTCCTTACCAAGGAAGTGCTCTACCACTGAGCCACGTGGGCTTGAAAGACGGACGTACGGAGCCGGGCCGCCCCGGCCTCCGCAGACGGTCAAACCCGGCGACCATATCGCGCCTCGACGCGCTTGTAAAGCCCCAGGCCCCCGCCCGTACCGGCCTGGCCGGCTCGTCGGCGGGGACCCATGAGTGTGCCACAGGGACTTCGCGTTGTCCAGCCCCGAGGCCAGGTCGCGCGACGGTCGCCAGCGGGACCTGCCGTCGTCGGTGGGTGGGGCAGCGGCCTCCGGCCGCGATCGGCTGGCCCGGCACCGCCCGCTTCGAGAGCAGCACTCTGCGCAGGTACGGCAAGACTCGCCTCTGGGCGCTCCACCGCCGGTGTCCGCTTCCGGGAAACACCGCCCCTGCTGCGGACGCTCTCGGAACGCGCCGCCCCCCGGGCAGGCCGGCAAGCCCTTCCGTTGCCGTGTTTGATTCCCCTCCCGTGCGTGGCACGGAATTTCCTACACCCGGGTCCCAGCCAACCGGGCGCGCGGCGCCCAGCAAAGGATACGAAAGCCCGTGGAACGACTGCTCCAGGATCTGCGCTACTCCCTCTACCGCCTGGCCAAGAACCCGGGCTTCACCCTGGTGGCGCTGCTCACCTTGGCGTTGGGCATCGGCGCCAACAGCGCCATCTTCAGCGTCGTCGACGGCGTGCTGCTCCGGCCGCTGCCGTTCGACGAACCGGATCGCCTGCTCGGCGTCTTCACCATCAACCGGCCCGACGGCTCCCCCACCGCCTCCTCGGCACCCGACTTCACCGATGTGCGGGACCAGGTGGGGGCCTTCGAGAGCGCCGCCGCCTACCGCTTCGACTCCCGGATCACGCTGACCGGCAGCGGCGATCCGGAGCAACTCGCCGGGTTGCGGGTCAGCGCCGACTTCTTCGAGGTTCTCGGTGTCCGCCCCGCCCTGGGTCGCACCTTCCGCCCCGGCGAGAACACCCCCGGCAACCACCTGGTGGCGGTGCTCGGCCATGCGCTGTGGCAGCGGCGCTTCGCCGGCGACCCCGAGGTGGTGGGCCGCACCATCCGGCTCGACGGCGAGGCGGTGACCGTCGTCGGCGTGATGCCGCCGGGGATCGATTTCCCCAACCAGCGCGAGATCTGGATGCCGCTCGCGTACAGCGAGCAGTTCACCGCCGCCGAGAACCGCCGCGCCCAGTTCCTGGGCGTGATCGCCCGGCTGCGCGACGGCGTCACCGAGGAGCAGGCCCGCCTCGAGGTCGAGCGCCTCGGCCAGCGGCTGACCACCGAGTACCCGCAGACCAACACCAACATCGATCTCACCGCCTACTCGCTGGCCGAGGAGCTGTTCGGCGACGTGCGCAAGCCGCTGCTGGTGCTGCTCGGCGCCGTCGGGCTGGTGTTGCTGATCGCCTGCGTCAACGTGGCCAACCTGCTGCTCGCCCGCGCCGCCGGCCGCGAGCCGGAGATGGCGGTGCGCACGGCCCTCGGTGCCCAGCGCCCGCGCCTGGTGCGCCAGCTCCTCACCGAGAGCATCGTGCTGTCCCTGCTCGGCGGCGGTCTGGGCCTGCTGGTGGCGTTCTGGGGCACCGAGCTGCTCGTCTCGCTCCAGCCCGAAGAGGTGCCGCGGCTCGACCAGGTGACGGTGGACGCCACGGTGGTCTCCTTCACGCTGCTGCTGTCGCTCGCCACCGGTGTGGTGTTCGGGCTGATCCCCGCCCTCCAGGGATCGCGCAGCGACCTGGTCGGTGCGCTCAAGGAGGGCGGGCGCAGCGCCATGGACGGGCGCGGCAGCTCGCGCCTGCGCAGCGGCCTGGTGGTGGCCGAGATCGCGCTCGCGGCCATGCTGCTGGTGGGCGCCGGGCTGTTGATCCGCAGCTTCCGCGAGCTCCAGCAGGTGGATCCCGGCTTCGACCCCCAGGGCCTGCTCGCCTTCGACCTGTCGTTGCCCTCCACCGCCTATCCGGAGGACCCGCAGCGCGAGCAGTTCTACAGCCAGGCGCTGGAGCGCCTGCGGGCCTTGCCGGGCGTCGAGGCGGCGGGCGGGGTGCTCGGGTTGCCGCTGTCGAACCTCGCCTTCGTCATCACCTTCGAGGTCGAGGGGCGGCCGCCGGCGCGGCCCGGCGAAGAGCCGGCGATGCACGTGAACGTGATCACCCCGGGCTACTTCGAGACCCTGGGAGTCCCCGTGGTGCGGGGGCGCGACCTGCGCGCGGGCGACGGGCCGGGAGCGCCGCCGGTGGTGCTGATCAACGAGGCCGCCGTGCGCCAGTTCTTCCCGGACCAGGATCCGCTCGGCAAGCGCATCATCCTCGGCTGGGGGCGCGGCGACGGCGAGGACACGGTCCGTGGCGACGTGGTGGGTGTCGTCGGCGACACCCGCAAGGAGGGCCTCCACCTGCCGGCGGAGCCGGAGATCTACATCCCCCACCGGCAGGTGCCGGTCGCCCCCTTGACGCTGGTCGCGCGCATCGCGGGCGACCCGATGGCGCTGCTGCCGGCGGCCCGCCGGCAGCTCCAGGAGCTCGATCCCAACCTGCCCCTCGACAACCCGCGCACCGTCGAGCAGATGGTCTACGCCTCCTCGTCCCAGCCGCGCTTCTACACCCTGCTGCTGACGGTGTTCGCCGGCATCGCCCTGCTGCTCGCGGCGGTGGGGACGTTCGGAGTGATGTCCTACTCGGTGGCCCAGCGCACCCGCGAGCTCGGCATCCGCATCGCCCTCGGTGCCGAGCCGGGCCGGCTGCGCCAGCGGGTGCTCGGACGCGCCCTGGGGCTCACCCTGACCGGCGTCGCGGTGGGCCTGGCGGGGGCGCTGGCGCTGACGCGCCTGCTCGCCAGCCTGCTCTACGAGGTGAGCACCACCGATCTGGCGACGTTCTCGGTGGTGGCCGCGGTGCTCGCCGCGGTGGCGGTCACGGCGAGCTACCTGCCGGCGCGCGCGGCGACGCGGGTGGATCCGATGGTCGCGCTGCGGGCGGAGTGACGCCCGGAGGCCGGGGCGCCCACCGCCGGCCCGGGACCCGCGGCGGGTCGTCCCGCTCGAGAGGGGGGACCCCGGGAGGCGGGGCGCCCGGCGCCGCGAATGGCTCGCGCGGGTCCTCCACGGCGTCCCAGCGCAGGCGCAGCGCGCGGGGCCCCGCTCCCAGGCCACGCGCCGGAGCGGTGATGCGCAGCACGACGTCGGCCTCGGCGGCGGCGGCCCCGGGGGCGGTCCGCAGCACCGGGCTGGGAACCCCGGGCAACAGATCCCCGCCGAGCCCCGCGCATCCGTGCCGCGCGGTGGTCGTGAAGCTCACCTCGGCTCCGCGCCACCGGGGGTCCGGCAGCTCCAGCACCAGGCGCACCACGCGGGGCGCGCGCAGCCGACCGAGGCGTATGCGGATCGGCGCGGACTCGAAGACACGCACGGGCCCCAGCGAGCCGCCGCCCAGGCGAACCACCTCCGGGACCTCGAGCAGGCCGCCCGGTGCGGCGGCGGCGACCGCGGCGCCGGCGAGGAGCGACATCGCGAGCGCACCGGCCCCCGCCGCCACCCGCCGGCCGAGGCTCGGCGGGATCACTGCACGCTCCCGAAGACGATCGGCCGCTCCACCGGGACGAGCAGGAAGACGTAGCCCCCCGTGCGCCGTCCGGGCTCCACCTCGACCGCGATTTCGGCCGGGCTCGCCGGCACCACGCCCGGCGGTAGCTGACGGGTGACCAGGCGCAGCAGGTGGCGCCCTGGGGAGAGCTGGCGGAACAGGAAGCTGCCGTCCTCGCCGGTCACCGCCAGGCGCCCGGAGCCCTCGACGGCGACGTCGGCCAGCGCCTCGTCCTTCTCGCACCAGCCGTCGCGGTCCGCATCGAGGCACACCCGGCCCTGGATCTCGACCTTCTCGAGCACCCGCAGCGTGAGGCCGGCGAGCTCGTCCCCGACCTCCACCCGCGTTGGGGGCTCCGCCTCGAAGCGGCCGGCGAGGCCGGCGGGCTCCACCGCGAGCTCGTGGTCTCCACGCGGCACGTGCCGAAACGCCCAGGTACCGTCCGCCGCCGTGAGCACCCTGTACTCGCCGAGGCGTACGGCAACGTCGGCGACCGGCCGATCGAAGCTGTCGAGCACCCGGCCGCTGACGTCGGCGCCACCGGCCGGCGTGGCGACGTCCCACTGGGTGCGCAGGAGCAGCCGGACTCCGCGCTCGGCGGAGTCCGTGGGATCGTCGGCCGCGGCGCTCGTGAACGGCGCCAGGCGACCGGTCTCGGCGATCAGCTCGACGTGCGCTCCGAGCCGCTGCGTCCAGCGCAGGCGAAGCTGCTCGTCGAGCGCTCCCGCGGCGAGCGGCGCGGCGACCTCGAGCAGACTGCCCTCGGACAGGCGCGCCCGCAGCGACAGCTCGTCGCGGGCAGCTCCGCCGTCGGCTCCGAGCGGCAGGCTCCCCTGGTAGGCGAAGGAGAGCGCCCGGCCGACCGGCGCCGACACGAAGACCGCCAGCCGCTCGGCGCGGGACGCGGCGCCGCCGGCGGCGGTCGACTCGAGATCCTGATAGCGGACGGTCCACCGCGACGGCCCCAGGCCGAAAGCCAGGCCCAGGGCCGTCGAGTCGAGCCGCCGTGGCCCGAGCCGCGCCGAGGAGCTCTCCGCGGTGAGCGCGGCGCGTCCGGCCAGCGATGCCGTGACGGCCGCGGCCCAGTCGCTGCGCTGCTCGCCGAGCTGACGGCCGCGGGTGGCTCCCGCCTGGGCCAGCAGCCAGGGTCGCACCGCCCACCGGGCACTCGCTCCGTAGCTCTCCTCCTCGAGGTCCACGCGCCGCCGGCCGAAGGCGGAGAAGCCGCCCTGCGGCCGGTCGAAGCTCGCCCGGGCGAAGCCGCCGCCGAGGGAGTCGGCGGCGGCCTCGAGCAGACCTCCGCGATCGTCGAAGGCCCAGCGCAGGCCGACGAGGGCGCGGTCCTCGCCGCCCGCTTCGAGCGGGTCGCGCGGGGTGAGCGCCGCCACGTCGACGTTCCAGCGCGAGCCGAGAGCGCGGGAGAGCCGCAGGCCGCGTCCGCCACCGGACAGGTCGCCGTAGAGATCTCCCGCCTCCAGGGTCCAGCGCCGGTCGAGGGCGCCGACGAGGAGCCGCCCGGTGGTGAGCTCGCTCGCCGTGCCGTCGGTGGCTGCCAGAGCGTCGAGGGAGACGGCGAGATCGGCCAGCCGGCCCGAGGCGGACAGCTCCAGGCCCCAATCGCCGTCGACCAGGTGCCCGAGGCCGACACCGACGCGCATCGACGCGCGCTCCTCCGGCGTCACCAGCTCGAGCCCCGGTGCCGCCAGGGCCGCGATGCGTCGGGCTTCGGCCTCGGCCGCGAGCTGCGCCTGCGGTTTCGGCAGAACCAGCGGCTGCCAGCCCTCCGGAGCCTGGGCGGCGGCCGCTCGCGCGGCCGGCCGGACGAACCGGACCTCGTGGCGAGCCGGATCCACCGTCATCCGGCGCTGGCCGAGCAGGGCGAGGGTGGCGGCCGGCAGGAAGACGCGGCCACCGAAGCCCAGGGCGGTGCCGCCGAGCGACAGGCTGCGGCCGGGAGACTCGAGCCGGGTGCCGTCTCCGGAAAGGCGCCAGAGAACGCCCTCGGCATCGCGCAAGGCGGTGACGCGGTCGAAGGCGAGCAGCTGGAGGTCGAGCACCGGCGCCGCGGCGGCCAGCTCGATCCACACCGTCGCGCCGCGCAGCGCCACCGCGGCCCCGGCGAGCTCCGGGCGACCGTCGACCAGCACCCGCCAGCCCTCCGCCGCGACCCCGTGCGCCGGAGCCAGCAGCAGCAGCGCCAGGGCCGCCGCGAGGCGAAGGCTCCGCGGGCCCATCGCCTACGGCGCGGCCGAGCGGTCGACATCGACCAGGCGCTGCACTCCGATCAGGTGCTCCGCGCCGTAGTCGAGAACGGCGCGCACCAGGTACCGCCCCGACGGCAGGATCGAGCGGTCGGGAAGCTCGGCGGCCAGGATGCGGTCCCGGATCGGCTCGGTCAGGGCCGTCACCCGGGCGAGGTCGACCACCGCCCGCACGGCCTCGCCCTCGGCGTCGAGGAACTCGAGGCGCCCCTCGATGCCCACCGGCGTGTCGCCGGTGTTCTCCACCCGCACGCGGGCGGAGGCGGCGTCCAGGTCGACGGCGGTGATCCTCGCCTCGCGCCGCACCGCCCCCACCTCGACGAAGATGCCGGTGGAGATGGAGGCGGAGAAGATCGCGCCGACGCCGGCCGGCGCCTGGCGCAGGTCGGGGACCTCGTCCACCGTCAGCACGCACCAGTAGCCGCCGCTCGGCACCCGGTCCGGCACCCGGATCGCGAGATTGAGGACCAGCTCGCCCCCCGGCGCGACCTGTGCCTGAAGCGGCTCCACGCCGACCCACCGTGCGCACGAGCGCTCCAGCGTGCCCGGCGCGGCGTAGTGGGAGCGCTGGCCATCGGGGCTCTGCCACCAGTCCTCGAGCTTGACCCGGAACAGCGCCCCCTCGGAGCCTTCCGACAGCTTCAGGCGGAACTCGCGAAAGTGCACCGAGCCCTGCTCGCCCTGGACCTTCACCGACGAGAGACTGGAGACGAACTGGATGGCGGCCGCCGGCGCTGGAGCGAGCACGGCGAGCAGGGCGACGAGGGTCGAGGCGAGAGCGACGGCTCCGCGAGCAGGCTGCATGGCGAATCTCCCGGTGGTGGCGGTCGAGGTGGTGCCAGAAAGCGGGCCGGACCCCTCGCCCGC
>DATACC010000337.1:0-24967 GCA_036259255.1 Thermoanaerobaculia bacterium
CTCGCCGAGGCCCCGGCCGCGCCGCGCACGGTGCGTACCACCGAGGAGCGGCTGCTCGATCTGCTGCTCGGCGGGGGGGCCGGGGGAACCGAGCTGCCGCGACCGGAAGAGCTGCCGCCGCCGGATGTGTTTTTCGACCCCGAGTGCCGGAATATTTACCGTGTCTGGAGCGCTCTATACCGAGAGAGCGGCACGGGGTCCGCTCCGGACACGCGTGCGGTGCTGGCGGCCCTGGGGCAACAGGGGGCGGCGGTGGACCGCATGGCGCGACTCCTGGTGGGTGGCAAGCCCGGCCCGGCCGGGTCGGCTCTTCCGGATTGCCTCGACAAGCTGACGCGCCGATGGCTGCAGCAGAGGCTCAAGGGTCTGTCCCGAGAGATCGCCGAAGCGCAGCGCGCCGGGGATCGTGCGCGCCTGGACCACCTGGTGGCCGAGAAGACGCAACTGAGCCGCCGTCTGCACCGGAGCCCCTGAGCGGCGGCAGGAAGCGAACGCCCGTGAACACGACGACCCCGACTCCGACTCGAGCACCAAGGGACCAACCGAGGAGGTCCAGTTGACCAAGGCAGCGAAGAAGATGGACACGGTGGAAGACAAGTACCCGGCGGTCAAGCAGCTCATCGAGCTCGGGCGGGAGAAGGGTTACCTCCTCTACGACGAGATCTACGAGATGCTGCCGGACGAGGTGGTGAGCCTCCCCGAGGAGCTCGACGAGATCTACGTCGCCTTCTCGGAGCAGGGCATCGCGGTGATCGACCGTCCCGAGCGGTACCAGAACCGGGACGACTTCGACACCGGGGGCGACCGGGACTTCGAGAAGAAGGACGAGGACGGCGGCGACTACCTGCTCACCCCGCAGGAGAAGACCAACGACCCGGTGCGCATGTACCTGCGCGAGATGGGCACCGTGCCGCTGCTCGACCGTGAGGGCGAGGTGGAGATCGCCCAGCGCATCGAGAAGGGCGAGTGGCTCATCTACGAGGCGCTGTGCGAGAACCCGGTGGTGCTGCGCGAGCTGCTGCGTCTCAACGAGCTGGCGCAGAAGGACAAGAACGTCCTGCAGGAGCTGATGGCGGGCGAGGCCGACGAGCCGCTCGACAGCAAGGCCGCGGAACGCATCAAGAAGAACCTCAAGATCTTCGAGGCCATCGCCGACAACGACGGCAAGATCAACGGCCTGCACAAGCGCCAGAAGCGGTGCAAGGAAGGCAGCGAGAAGTACCTGGAGATCGAGCGCGAGATCGACCGCCTGGTGGCGAAGATCGCCAAGGACATCCGCTCCATCGACTTCAGCCTGCAGGCGCGCAACCGGATGGTGGACTTCCTCAAGGGCATCGACCGCGAGTTCGGCCGCTTCGAGGGCGACATCCGCCGCGCCCAGACGGCGCTCAACCGGGAGACCAACGAGCAACTCCAGGCTCTGCACCGCCGGCGCATCGAGAAGTACCGCATCAAGATCAAGGAGCTCGAGGAGCGCTACGGCACCACCCACGCCGAGATCTCGGCGACGATCCGCAAGGTCCGCGAGGGGGAGGCGATCTGCGAGCGCGCCAAGGAGGAGCTGATCGTCGCCAACCTGCGGCTGGTGGTGTCGATCGCCAAGAAGTACACCAACCGTGGGCTGCAGTTCCTGGACCTGATCCAGGAGGGCAACATCGGCCTGATGAAGGCGGTGGAGAAGTTCGAGTACCGGCGCGGCTACAAGTTCTCGACCTACGCGACGTGGTGGATCCGGCAGGCGATCACGCGGGCCATCGCGGACCAGGCGCGCACCATCCGCATCCCGGTGCACATGATCGAGACGATCAACAAGCTCACCCGCACCAGCCGGTCGCTGGTGCAGGAGCTGGGTCGCGAGCCCACCGCCGAGGAGATCGGCGAGCGCATGGATCTGCCGGCCTCCAAGGTGCGCAAGATCATGAAGATCGCCCAGGAGCCGATCTCGCTGGAGACGCCCATCGGCGAGGAGGAGGATTCCCACCTCGGCGACTTCATCGAGGACAAGAACGCCGTGTCGCCCATCGACTCGGTGATCTTCGGCAACCTGCGCGACACGACCCACTCGGTGCTCAAGTCGCTCACCCCGCGCGAGGAGGACGTGCTGCGCATGCGCTTCGGGGTGGGGATCGACAGCGAGCACACGCTCGAGGAGGTGGGTCGCAGCTTCAACGTGACCCGCGAGCGGATCCGCCAGATCGAGTCGAAGGCGCTGCGCAAGCTGCGCCACCCGACCCGGGCGACCAAGCTCAAGCCGTTCATGGACTCGACCCGCTGAGGGTCCGGCGCGCCGGCGGGGAGAATTTGACCTCCCCTGCCGTTGCGCCTACAATCGCGAGTCCCCGGGCCGGCCCCTCGCGGGCGGCCCGTCCTGCTCCTGGGTAGCTCAGTGGTAGAGCGATCGGCTGTTAACCGATTGGTCGGGGGTTCGAATCCCTCCCCAGGAGCCACTTTCCCCTCTCTCCTGCAGGCTCCTCGCAGCTCCGCCGGCGTGTCCTCCGCAGAGGACGTCCTCGTCGCCGGGCGGCCGCGCGATTTCCTCGGAAGTCGTTGATTCTACGAGGAGTTCGCCGCTGGCACGCCGCATGCTCTGAAGAATGGCCTGAAAGGAGGCTGACCATGACGCAGCTTCGACGTTGGACCACGATTCTCGGCCTCGCCCTCTTCGCTCTCCTGACGGTGGTCGCCACGGCCGAGGCGCAGGCCCGCACGACCCGACCGCGCCCGGGCTACGACCAGCCGGATTCCGATCGTTCGGGTCGGTACTCCGACCGCTACGACCGCTCCCGTGGCGACAGCCGGGTGGTGGCCCTCGCCCGGGAGCTGGAGGACGCCTCGCGCCACGCCGCCAGCGTGGCGGAGCGCCGCAACCGCCGCGAAGAGCGGGCGGTGACCGACAGCTTCTTCCGCTTCGAGGAGGCGGCTCGGCGGTTCGCCCGCTCGGTGGACCGCAACGGTAACGGTGCCCGCGGCGAGTTCGACCGCCTGGCGGCGCGCTACTACGAGCTGCGCCGCGACTTCTCCCGCTACCACGGTCCGCAGGACGTGCGCGCAGCCTTCCACCGGATCAACGCCCCGATGGAGGAGATCTACCGCACGTACACCGGACGCGACCTGTACCGCGACGATCCGCACCGCGGCGCCAACGGCCGTTACGGCCAGCAGCGCGGCTACGATCGCTCCGACGGCCGGTACGAAGACGACCGGGGTCGCCGCGACGAGCGGGGCGCCCGCGACACCCGCACCGTCATCCCGCGCCGCCGCAACTGACGCACGCGGAAGGGCACGGAGCAGCGCCGAAGGCCGGCCGGGGCGACCCGCGCCGGCCTTTTCTTCTCCACGCGGGACGGCTGGAGCGGCAGCGGCTCAGGACCCGGGGACAGGGAGGCGAGCGGTCGCTGTCGAAGCTCGCGGCACCCGGTCGAGGCTTCCTGCTCCGGCGGTTTTGGATATGCTCCCGCGTGCATGACTGAGTCGAAGCGCGGGGTCGGTTGGTACAGCGTGTCCCTCGACACGTTGCGCGGCTGGGGCATCCTGCTCGGCGTGCTGGTGCTGGCGCTGCTGGTGTTCGTGGGCTACCGCTACGGCGAGCGCTGGGCCCTCGAGCGGCAGGCCGGCCGCGCGATCGCCGAGAGCCGGCAGATGATCGAACGGCTCGAGGCGCGGCCCGCCGACGTCGCCGCCCTGGCCCAGGAGCTCGCCACCGGCAGGAACCTGCTGGGCGAGGCCCAGGAGGCCTACGACGTCGGTTCCTTCCGCCGCGCCGCCGAGCTCGGACGGCGCAGCCGCAGAGTGCTGGCGGCGTTGCTCGCCCACCTCGACCGCCGCGGCAGCGACGAGGAGGCCCACTTCCTGTCGGTCCAGGGCGAGGTCGAGTACCGCAGCGCCGGCGCCACCGAGTGGCGCGCCGCCGGCAACCGGGTGAGCCTGCACCGGGGCGACCTGGTGCGTACGGGGCGCCAGGGGGTCGCCGAGATCATGTTCGCCGACGGCAACCTGTTCACCGTGCGGCCGGAGACGTCGCTGGTGATCTCCGGCTCGCGCCGCGGCGACGGCGAGAAGACGATCGAGATGAGCTACGGCTGGGTCTACGCATCCACCACCAGCGAGCCGGGGGTGGTCGGCACCCCCGACGCCGAGGCCCACCTGCGCCAGGAGACCGAGGCGGTGATCGCCTACGAGCCGGACGAGCGCCGTGGCCGGTTCAGCGTCTTCCGCGGCGAGATGGACGTGGCGGGCGGCGACGGCAGCGAACAGCATCTCGGCGAGCGCCAGCAGGTGACGCAGGTGGCCGGCGAGCTGTCGCCCCCGCGCCGGCTGCCGGCCGCGCCGCGCCCCCTGGCGCCGGCCTCCAACGCCCACTTCGACCGCGCCCGCACGCCCACCATCGTGCTCGAATGGGAGCCGGTGGACGGCGCCGCCGGCTACGCGCTGCAGGTGGGGCGCAACGCTCTGTTCGTCGACAACGTGGTGGAGGACCCGCGCCGCGAGACCACGCGCGCCACCCTCGGGGTGCGCGGCGAGGGCAGCTTCCGCTGGCGCGTGGCGGCGCTCGCCGCCGACGGCGGCCAGAGCGAGTGGAGCCCGCCCCAGGGCTTCCGGGTGGCCGGCGCCGGCGGCGCGCGAATCGTCCGCGCGGCGCCCGACGCCGGCTCGGCGCCCGGGTCCGGCGGTCGACCGGGGACCGCGCCGCCGCAGCTCGAGATCCTCGATACCGACCGGTACGGTAGTATCTTCATCGTCCAGGGGCGGACGGACCCCGGCGCCACGGTCCAGGTCAACGGGGAGCCGGTGAGCGTGGACGCGGACGGCTCCTTCACCAAGACCATCCAGCTCGACGGCGAGGGCTGGAGCTTCATCGAAATCCAGGCCCGCGACGCCTGGGGCCACGTCAGCGAGCAGCGGCGGCGGGTCTTCGTCGAAAGTCTCTGATCCAACCCCTCGCGGGGCTCGCGGCAGACCCCCGCAAAACGGTACGATGTCGCGTCGCTCGCCGTAGCAGGCGCGCGGCTTGCTACGGCAATCCGCGGCTGATGCACAGCCGCCCATCGGCGGACCCGTGCCGCCGCTTGACCGACGGGATCCAATGGCTCTCTCTCTACTGCGCTACTTCTCGAAAGACCTGGCCATCGACCTGGGCACGGCGAACACCCTGGTGTACGCCCGCAACCAGGGCATCGTCGTGCGCGAACCCTCGGTGGTGGTGATCAACAAGCTGACCAACAAGATCGAGGCGGTCGGCTCCGAGGCCAAGGAGATGCTCGGCCGCACCCCCGGCAACATCGAGTCGATCCGGCCCATGAAGGACGGCGTGATCGCCGATTTCGAGGTGACCGAGAAGATGCTCGAGTACTTCATCAAGAAGGCTCACGGGCGGCGCATGCACGTGCACCCGCGCATCGTCATCGGCGTACCGTCGGAGATCACCCAGGTCGAGAAGCGCGCCGTGCGCGACTCGGCCGAGCGCGCCGGCGCCTCCGAGGTGTTCCTGGTCGAGCAGGCGATGATGGCCGCCATCGGCGCCGGCCTGCCGATCACCGAGCCCTCCGGCAACATGATCGTCGACATCGGCGGCGGCACCACGGACGTGGCGGTGATCTCGCTGGCCGGCACGGTCTACAGCCGCTCGGTGCGCATCGCCGGCAACGAGATGGACGAGGCGATCATCCAGTACCTGAAGCGCAAGTACAACCTGCTCATCGGCGAGCGCACCGCCGAGCAGATCAAGATCGACCTCGGGTCGGCCTATCCGTTGAAAGAAGAGATCCGCATGGACATCAAGGGCCGCGACCTGGTGGAGGGCGTGCCGAAGAACCTGTCGATCAGCGACGACGAGATCCGCGAGGCGCTGGCCGAGCCGGTGGCCACCATCGTCGACGCGGTGAAGCTGGCCCTCGAGCGCACGCCGCCGGAGCTGTCGGCCGACATCATGGACAAGGGCATCGTGCTGTCCGGTGGCGGCGCCCTGCTGCGCAACCTCGACCAGCGGCTGCGCGACGAGACCGGCCTGCCGGTGGTGCTGGCGGAGGACCCGTTGGCCTCGGTGGTGCTCGGCACCGGCCGCCTGCTGTCGGACTTCAACCTGCTGCGCAAGGTCTCGCTGCGGTGAGAACGACCACGATGGCCGCGAGGGGTGGGCGGGGGCCCGGGTGAGCGAACGGCGCATCGGCTGGGTCCTGTTCGCGGTGCTCGTGAGCCTGCTGCTGCTGCTCTCCTTCGAGGCACCGTCGGGAGGGCTGGGCGACAACTGGATCGAGGGAACCATGCTGCGCGTGGTGGCCCCGGTCGCCCACTCGGTAGCGGCCCTGTCGGGCAGCGCCCGCGGCGCGGCCGACAGCATCGCCACCCATGACGACCTGGTCAAGGAGAACCGGGCGCTGCGCCGCGAGGTGGAGCGCCTGGAGCTCGACCTGCTGCGCATGTCCCACCTCGAGGGCGAGCTCGAGCGGCTCGGCACCGCCCTCGACTACAGCCGCGCGGCCTCCGGGCGCCTGCAGGTGGCCGACATCGTCTACGCCGACCACTCCTCGTGGCTGCGCTCGCTGATCCTCTACACCGGCGACCAGCAGGTGGAGATCAACCAGCCGGTGGTCAGCGACCGCGGCCTGGTGGGGCGGGTGATCGAGGTGGTGCCCGGCTACGCCAAGGTGCAGCTCGTCACCGACCGCTCGGCGGGGGTGGGCGCGATGATCCAGCGCACCCGCCGCCAGGGCCTGGTGCGCAGCGGCCCCGACGGCCTGACCGTCGACTTCGTGCCGCAGCAGGCCGACGTCCAGCCGGGCGACCGGGTGGTGACCTCGGGCATCGACGGCATCTATCCGCGAGGCCTGCCGCTGGGCCGGATCGCCAGCGTCGACAAGAGTGGCGGCAGCCTGTTTCTCGACATCCGGGTGGAGCCGGCGGTGGACTTCGGCTTCCTCGACCAGGTCTACCTCCTCTCGCGCCGCCCGGTGCCGAACCTCTAGGCCCCGTGAAGCGCTCCGAGCCGGACCGCGAGGGGACAGCCTGATGCGCGCCGCCCGCTTCCTCGCCGGCCTGCTTCTGGTGCTGCTGTTCCACTCGTTGGGCGTGGCGGTGATGCCGGAATTCGGCCGCGCGGTGGACCTGTTCCTCGTCCTGACGGTGCTGGTCGCTCTGCGCGGGCGCACCCTCGACGGCATGCTGGCGGGCCTGGTGGCGGGCCTCTCCCACGACGTTCTCACCTCGAGCCTGTTCGGCCTCCACGGCTTCGCCGACACGCTGCTCGGCTACGGCACCGCCCGGCTGGTCCAGCGGGTGGTGGTGGAGCGGGCCAGCGGCCTGCTGCTGGTCGGTTTCGCGGCATCCGTCGTGCAACAGGCCTTGCTGGCCTGCCTGGTGCTCCTGCTGCAGCCCCAGCTCGCCCTGCCGGACCCGCTGTGGATCGGGCTGCGGGCGCTGATCACCGGAGTGCTGACGGTGGTGCTGTGGAGCACCGGGCGCGCCTGGCGCAGCGGCAGCCGGTCGCGCCAGCAGAGCCGCGGCCGGCGGCTGCGGCTCGACTAGCGAGACGAGACACGAGGGAGGACGAACACACCATGGAAGTGCAACGCGAGTTCCGCGAGGATCTGAACGGCCGGGTGCGCCTGATCACCGTGCTGGTGGCGGTGGCCCTGGTGGTGATCGGCTCGGGCTTCTGGTTCGTGCAGATGGTCCAGGGCGCCCACTACCGCGAGCTCGCCGAGAACAACCGCCTGCGGCGCATGACGGTGCGCGCCCCCCGCGGCCTGATCCTCGACCACGAGGGCCGCCTGCTGGTCGAGAACACCCCAAGCTACAACCTGCTGGTCGATCGTAGCCGCACCGCGGACCTCGACGACAGCCTGCGCTTCGCCGCCGACCTGCTGAACCGCCCGCTGGAGGAGCTGCACGCCAACCTCGCCAAGGCGACCGAGCAGCCCGACTACCAGCCGATCCCGGTGGCCAAGGCGCTCAACCTGGCGGAGGTGGCGCGGTTCTCGGCGGTGGCCCTGGAGCACCCGGAGTTCGAGATCGACGTCGGCCACCTTCGCCTTTACCGCCATGGGCCCCAGATGGCCCACGTCCTCGGCTACCTGGGCGAGGTCTCCGAGAGCGACATGGAGCGGGCCCGCGCCGAGGCCGGCGAGGACGGCAAGGTGCGCTACCAGCTCGGCGACCTGATCGGCAAGAAGGGCATCGAGGAGACCTACGACGAACGGCTGCGCGGCGTCAACGGCGCCCGCGCCGTGGTGGTGGACAGTCGCGGCCACCTGATCCAGGAGTACGGCCGCCAGGAGGCCGACCCGGGCGAGCCGCTGCGCCTGACCCTCGATCTGCGCCTGCAGCAGGCCGCCGAGCGGGCGATGCGCGACAAGGTGGGCGCGGTGATCGCCATCGACCCGCGCAACGGCGCGGTGCGGGCGATGGTCTCGAGCCCTTCCTACGACCCCAACATGTTCGCCCGCGGCATCCAGTCGGATCAGTGGCGCGCCCTGCTCGAGGATGACAACGATCCGCTGCAGAACCGGGCGCTGCAGAACGCCTTCTCCCCCGGCTCGACGTTCAAGATGATCATGGCCGCGGCGGGTCTCGAGGAGGGCGTGATCACCCCCAGCAGCACGGTGAGCTGCGGCGGTGCCACGGTGATCTACGGCAACGTGTTCCGCTGCTGGCGCGCCGGCGGCCACGGCGCGGTGAGCCTGGAGCGGGCCATCGCCCAGTCGTGCAACGTCTACTTCTACCACCTGGGCAAGGCGCTGGGCATCGAGCGCATCGAGAAGTACTCGAAGGCCTTCGGCCTGGGATCGCCGACGGGCATCGAGCTGTCCAACGAGATCGGCGGCATCGTGCCGGGGCCGGAGTGGAGCCAGCGGGTGCGCGGCCACGAGTGGTTCCCGGGTGAGACGATCTCGGTGTCGATCGGCCAGGGCGCGTTGACCGTCACCCCGATCCAGCTTGCCCGCGCCACCGCCGCGGTGGCCAATGGCGGCCGGCTGGTGGTGCCGCACCTCGTCGAGGGGCAGGAAGACCCTTCCGAGGCGCAGGTCCTGCCGGTGGACGACCGGGTGCTCGCCGCCGTGCGCGAAGGCATGGCGGCGGTGATGCAGCCCGGCGGCACGGCCTACTGGTCGGCCCACATCGAGGGTGTCGAGATGGCCGGCAAGACGGGCACCACCCAGGTGGCGAGCGGGGTGGCCGGCAACGAGGCGAGCACGCCATGGAAGCTGCGCAACCACGCTTGGTTCACCTCGTTCTCGCCGGTGGAGAACGCGCGGCTCGTGGTGGTCGTGTTCAACGAGCACGGCGGCTCCGGTTCCGGTGGCGCGGCGCCCATCGCCAAGGAGGTCTACAAGGCGTTCTACGGGGTCGAGAGCGAGGATGGCAACCGCCCTTAGCCTCACCGACGAGCCGCAGGCGATCCGCAACTTCTCGGGCCTCGACTGGGCCCTGCTGCTCTCCGCGCTGCTGCTCACCGGCATCGGCGTGGTGACGGTGGCGAGCGCCACGGCCGAGATGCCGATCAACTTCCTGCCGCGCCAGGCGCTGTGGGTGGGCATCGGCCTCGTGCTGATGGTGGTGATCGCGGCGGTCAACTACCGCACCCTGGTCGACCTCGCGCTGCCGGCCTACCTGGGCGGCCTGGGGCTGCTGGTGTTCGTGCTGATCGCCGGCCAGGTGGGCGGCGGTGCCCGGAGCTGGATCGGCGTGGGGAGTCTGGGGGGGCAGCCCGGCGAGGTGGCGAAGCTGACCACGGCGCTGCTGCTCGCCCGCTACCTCTCCTCGGTCAACAAGCGTCACCTCGAGATCAAGCACATCGCCATCGCCGTCGGCATCGTGCTGGTGCCGATGGTGCTGCTGGCCCTGCAGCCGGACCTCGGCAGCGCGGCGATGTTCGTGCCGATGCTCGCCGGCATGCTGCTGGTCGCCGGCCTGCGGCTGCGCTTCCTGGTGATCGCGACGCTGGTGGTGGCGGCGGCAGGCGCCGGTTTGTGGACCTTCGGCATGCAGGACTACCAGCGCGAGCGGGTCTACACCTTCATCAACCCGGCGGCCGACCCGCTGGGGGCGGGCTACCAGGTGCAGCAGTCGAAGATCGCCGTGGGGTCGGGCCAGCTCACCGGCAAGGGCTACCGCCAGGGCACCCAGAGCCAGCTTCGCTTCCTGCCGGCCCGCCACACCGATTTCATCTTCGCCGTGCTGGCCGAGGAATGGGGGTTCCTCGGCGTGATGCTGGTGCTGGGCCTCTACGCGGTCTTCTTGATCAACGCCTTGCGGGTGGCGTTGCGCGCCCGCGAGCGCGCGGCGGTGCTGCTGGTGGTGGGCACCGTCTCGCTGGTGGCCTTCCACGTGCTCTACAACACGGGCATGGTGGTGGGCTTCCTGCCGATCACCGGCATCCCCATCCCCTTCCTCTCCTACGGCGGCTCCTTCATGCTGCTCAACTTCATGATCACCGGCCTCGTCCTCGGCATCGACGTACGGCGCTACGCCAACGCCTGAGGACGTTGGGCGGCGACGGGGGGCGGGTCACTGCCCGTGGCGGTCCTGGGCGGCCTGGGGGTGGCGATCCCTGCCGCGGGACTTCCAGATGAAGGCGATGTTCCGGCCCGCCAGCTTGCCCAGCCGGCGATAGCTCCACAGGTTCTCGTCGTCGCAGCGGGTGCAGCGCACCACCCAGCGCACGGTGCCGACGCCGGCCGCGGCGAGCTGGTGGTGGGCGGCGGCGACCAGGTCGAGGTGGGGCCGGGTGCCCTCGCGGCGGACGACGACCTCGGGATCGACCGGGCCGGAGCCGACCACCGCTTCCACCTCGGCCGCCACCTCCTCGCCCACCTCGTAGCAGCACAGGCCGATGGTCGGGCCGACCCAGGCGGTCCACGCGCCGGGCGGCGGCGCGCCGGCCGCGCGGAGGCGCTCGGCGGTGGCGGCCACGGTGCCGGCCACCAACCCGCGCCAGCCGGCGTGCACCGCCGCCACCCACTCGCCCGCCTCCAGCAGCACCGGCACGCAGTCGGCGGTGATCACCGACAGGGCGAGACCGGGTTCGCGGGTGAACAGGGCATCGGCGTTGCCGAGGCGGCCCGGACCGGTGGCGTGCAGCACGTCGGCGCCGTGGACCTGGCGCGCCTCGGCCAGCCCGGTGGGCGCGGGCGGGCCGCCGAGGGCGGCGTCGGGCGTGGTGACGGCGGCGAGGATCTGTTGGCGCGGCAGGTCGTGAGGCTCGCCGTGATGCCGGCCCACGAAGCGCACCTCGGCGCCCTCGCCGCGGGCCTCCCACACCGGGTAGCCGGCGCGCTCCTCCGGGCCGTGCGGATGGGTGCGGTCGCGCCCGGTCACGCGGCCACCTCCAGGGCCGTCGGCCCGGGAGCCCGCCCGCGGCGAGCCTCCGCCCGCCGTCCCGTCACCCGCCCACCTTGCGGGCCGTCAGCCCCAGCCTGCGGCGCGCCGCGAGCAGCGGCTCCACCTCGTCGGCCACCGCCCGGGCGAGCCGGTCGTAGCCGGCGGCGTTGGGATGGATCGCGTCGCTCTTCAGGGCCCGGTCGGTGAGGATGTCGCCGAGCACGTCCTCGACCACCGGCAGGTCGTAGTCTTCCTCCAGGCGGTCGAACATCGCTCCGTAGGCGCCGCCGAACGGACCCTCGATCTCCACCAGCATCGGCACCGCGCCGGCCGCCAGCACGCCGTCGACGAGGGCGCGCAGGTTCTCCTCGGCCCGCTCGGCGGGCAGGCGGCGCAGCATGTCGTTGCCGCCGAGCCCGACGATGACCAGCCACGGGTCGGCCGCCAGCGCCGCGTCGAGCCGCGCCAGCCCGTCCGCCGTGGTGTCGCCGGAGACGCCCGCGTTGACCACCTCCACTCCCAGCAGCTCGGCCAGCCGGGCCGGGTACGCCTCGTCGGCCGCCGCGCCGACCCCGGCGGTGATCGAGTCGCCGAGGCACACGATGGTGCTGCCGTCGGAGTGCAGGTTCGGCACGTCGGGGCCACCGCAGGCGAGGGCGGCGAGCGGCAGCGCCAGGGCCGCCAGCCGGAGGAGGATTGCGCCGCGGCGTGGCGGCAAGGCGGCGGGGAGGGTGCGCAGGGCCATCACGGCGCTGCCATTGTAGCGGCGTTCCCGCCACCGCCCTGCCGCGCAGCGCGCAGCACGGACTCGGAGCGGGAGGGGACGACGGTCACGAGGGGCGGGTGCCGGAGCCACCTGGGAACACCCATGACGCCCGCTCAGCGGAGGGGCACCGGTGACGGCGGCGGGCATCCGCTCCACCCGGCTGCTAGGCTCCCAGCGGAGCCCTCGCCCGATCATGGATCTCGCGCTTCCTCTCGCGCCGCTCGCCCCCGTTCGCCTCGGCGGCGAGCTCTTCGCCGAGCTCGACCGCCACCTGCTGGACCTGCTGCGCGGCCTCGACTCCGCCGATTGGGACCGCCCCACCCTGTGCGCCGAGTGGACCGTCAAGGACGTGGCGGCCCACCTGCTCGACGGCACCCTGCGCCGCGTCTCCGCCCAGCGCGACGGCCACCGCGGTCGTCACCAGCCGGCGGGCTTCGCCTCCTACCGCGAGCTGGTGGCCTGGATCGGCGAGCTCAACGGCCGCTGGGTACGCGCCGCCGACCGGCTGAGCCCGCGCGTGCTCATCGGCCTGCTGGCCGCCACGGGCCCCTGGTTCACCGCCCTGATGGACGGGCTCGATCCGGAGGAGCCCGCCTTCTACCCGGTCGCCTGGGCCGGCGAGGCGGCGTCCGCCACCTGGTTCGACGTCGCCCGCGAGTACACCGAGAAGTGGACCCATCAGCGGCAGATCCGCGAGGCGGTGAGCCGGCCCGGCGTCCTCGAGACGCCGCCCCTCTACTCCCCGGTGCTCGCCACCTTCGTGCGCGCCCTGCCGGTGAGCTACCGCGACGTGACGGCGGCGCAGGGCGCTCGGGTGCGGCTGGTGGTGCCGGGCGCGGCCGGCGGCGCCTGGGACGTGGTGCGCCACGCGGGCGCCTGGCACCTGGGTCGGGCCGCCGCGGGCGCCGCACCGGCGGCGACGGTCACCGTGCCGCCGGAGAGCGCCTGGCTGCTGTTCACCCACCGGCGGGACACGGCGGCGCGCCGCGCCTGCCTGGCGACGGTGACGATCGAGGGCGACGAGCACCTCGGCCGCCCGGCGCTGGGCACGGTATCGGTGATGGCCTGAAGGACGAGCTCCGGCGCCGGCTGCCGCTGCCGGCCCGGCACCCCGGGGCGCCGGATAGACTCCCGGCGATGGTTCCGTTTCCGCGCCGGAGGGCTCTGTCGTGATTCGCTTCTTCCACGTCGGCAAGCGGTATCCCGGCGGACAGGTGGGACTCGACGACGTGTCGTTCCACATCGCCCGGGGCGAGTTCGTCTTCCTCACCGGGGCGAGCGGCGCCGGCAAGACGACGCTGCTCAAGATGATCTTTCGCGAGGAGGTGCCGACCTCCGGGCAGATCCTGGTCAACGGTCGCAACGTGGCCTCGCTGCCGCGGCGCAAGATCCCCTACCTGCGGCGAACCCTCGGCGTCGTCTTCCAGGACTTTCGGCTGATCCCGCGCAAGACGGTGTTCGAGAACGTCACCTACCTGCCGCGCATCCTCGGCCACGACACGGCGAGTCGCAAGAAGCAGGCGTACCACGCGCTGCGCCGGGTCGGCCTCGCCCACCGCATGAACGCCTTTCCGCTGGAGCTGTCCGGGGGCGAGCAGCAGCGCGTGGCGATCGCCCGGGCGATCATCGCCGAGCCCGAGCTGCTGGTCGCCGACGAGCCCACCGGCAACCTCGACCCGGAGCTGTCGGCCGAGATCCTGCGCCTGCTGCTGGAGATCAACCGGCGCGGCACCACGGTGCTGCTGGCGACCCACGACCGCGACTTGATCCAGCGCCTCGGTCGCCGCGTGCTCACCCTCCACGACGGCCGCCTGGCGGGCGACGAGGTGCTCGCCGGAACCGCGCCGCCGCCGGCGCTGCGGCTCGACGGCGAGGAGTGGGACGCGGAGGTGCCGGCGCCCGTCGCACCGCCGGCTACGGAGGACCCCGCCTCGGAAGCCGGCGAGGCCGAGGACGGTCCGTCCCGCGAGGCCGCCGCGCCGTGACCCTGCTCCAGGCCCTCGCCTACTTCCTGCGCGAGGCGCTGGTCAGCCTGCGCCGGAGCTGGAAGGTGAGCCTGCTGGCGGTGGTCACCATCGGCGTCAGCCTGTTCGTCGGCGGCGGCTTCCTGCTCGCCGCCACCAACCTCGCCGAGCAGGCCGAGCGGTGGCGCGAGGAGGCCAAGGTGGTGGTCTACCTGCAGCCCACCGCCGCCGCCGAGGTGCGCGCCGCGGTGGTGGCGCGGGCGCGGGCGGCGCCCTGGGCGGCGGCGGTCGAGGAGGTCGGTCCCGAGGTGGCCGCCGAGCGCTTCCGCCAGGCCTTCCCGAGCCTCGGCGGCCTGGTGGAGGGCGAGGCCGGCGACTCGCCGCTGCCGCCCTCGGTCGAGATCCGGCCGGTGCCCGGCACCCCGCCGGGCGAGATCGCCGCCTGGGCCGAGGCGGTGCGCGCCGAGCCGGCGGTCGACATGGTGGACGACGACCGCGATTGGCTCGAGCGCCTCGACACCCTGATCGCCGCCGTGCGCGGCATCGGCCTGGCCCTCGGCGCCGTGCTCCTGGGGGCCGCCATCTTCACCATCGCGGCGGTGATCCGCCTCACCGCCTTCCTCTACCACGACGAGATCTCGGTGATGCGGCTGGTCGGTGCCACCGAGTTCTTCATCCGCGGCCCCTTCTACGCCGAGGGGCTGCTGCAGGGGTTGCTCGGCGGCGTGCTCGCGGTGGGCGGCCTCTACGGCGCGTGGCGGGCCGCCGTCGAGCGCTCCGCCGCCGGCGGCCTGCTCTCGCGCCTGCTGCTGGCCGACTTCCTCGGCCTGCGCGAGGCGCTGCTGCTGGTCGCCCTGGGCGCCGCCGCCGGGTTCGCCGGGGCGCTCCTGTCGCTGCGCCGCGAGGACCTCGGCAGCGGCCCGGCCGAGGCCGAGCCGGAGCCTCAGGCCACCGAAGCGGCTTCCTGATCCTTGTACTGCAGCAGGTAGAGGCGGTGGTAGATGCCGCGGCGGGCGAGCAGTTCCTGGTGGGTCCCCTGCTCGCGCAGCCGGCCCTTGTGCATCACCAGGATGCGGTCGGCCCGCTGCACGGTGGACAGGCGGTGGGCGATCACCAGGCTGGTGCGACCGGTGAGCAGGCGGTCGAGGGCGCGCTGGATCGCCTGCTCGGTCTCGGTGTCGATCGACGAGGTGGCCTCGTCGAGCACCAGGATGCTGGGGTCGAAGGCGAGGGCCCGGGCGAAGGCGATGAGCTGCTTCTGGCCCACCGAGAGACCGCCGCCACGCTCGCGCACCAGGGTCTCGAAACCCTGCGGCAGGCGCTCGATGAACGGCAGCGCCTCGGCCTCCCGGGCGGCCCAGCGCACCCGGTCCTCGGCGATGCCGCGGGCACCGAGCCGGATGTTGCCGCCGATGGTACCGGAGAACAGGAACACGTCCTGGAGCACCAGGCCCACCGAGCGGCGCAGGGTCTCCAGGTCCCACTGGCGCACGTCGACGCCGTCCACCCGCACGGTGCCGGAGCCCACGTCGTAGAAGCGCAGCAGCAGGTTGGTGAGCGTCGTCTTGCCGGCGCCGGTGTGGCCCACCACCGCCACCGTCTCGCCGGCGCCGATGCGAAACGACACGTCCTCGAGCACCGGCTCGCCCGCCTTGTAGGCGAAGCTCACGCGGTCGAACTCGATGTCGCCGGCGACGCGGCCGGAGGGGCGGTAGGCGTCCGGCGGCGAGACGATCCCCGGGTCGCGGTCGAGGAGGCGGAAGATCCGCTCCGAGCTCGCCATCGCCGCCTGCAGGATGTTGTACTTGTCCGACAGGTCGGACAGCGGCTGGTAGAAGCGCTGGGCGTTCTGCAGGAAGGCCACCAGGGCCCCGATCGACAGCGCGCCGCGCACCACCTCACCGCCGCCGTACCAGATGATCAGCCCCAGCCCCACCGCCGTGATCAGCTCCACCGCCGGGTAGTACACCGCGTAGTAGTAGATCGCCTGCACGTTGGCGTCGCGGTGCTCGCGGTTGATGGCGGCGAACTCGGCCATCGCCCGGCGCTCGCGGTTGAAGAGCTGGAGCACCGACATGCCCGTGATGTGCTCCTGGAGGAACGCGTTGATGCGGGCGATCTTCACCCGCACGTCGCGGTAGCTCTGGCGCGCCCGCACCTTGAACCACAGGGTGAGGACGGTGAGCATCGGCAGGATGGCGAAGCTCACCAGGGCGAGGCGCCAGTCGAGCCAGAAGAGCACCCCGACGATCCCGGCCAGCAGCACCACGTCGCCGAAGATGGAGACGATGCCGGCGGTGAACATCTCGTTGAGGGCATCGACGTCGGTGGTCACCCGGGTGACCAGCCGGCCCACCGGGTTGCGGTCGAAGTAGGCCACCGGCAGGCGCTGCAGGTGGTCGAAGATCGCCTGGCGCAGGTCGCGCATGATGTGCTGCCCCATGAGCAGCATGATCCGGCTCTGCAGGTAGAGCACCACGAAGGTCAGCGCCAGCGCCGCGAGGTAGACCAGCGACACGGCGGCGATGCCTTCGAGGGCGGTGGGCTCCCAGCCGGCGGCGGCGAGCCACGCCTCAGTCCACCGGCTCGGCGCCGACAGCCGCGTCTCGGCGCCCTGGGGCCGGATGAACAGGTCGAGGGCCACGGCGGTGGCCAGCGGCCCGACGAGCTGCAGCAGCGACGAGACGATGATCAGCCCCACGGCCGCCAGCGCCGAGCCGCGATAGGGCCGCACGTAGCCCAGCAGGCGACGCATCAACCGCGCGTCGTACGCCTTGCCGAGGGATTCCTCCTCGTGGATGGAGACCGGCTCGCTCACCGGGCGAGGATAACCCGCGGGCCGGTGCCCCGGCGCAGCGGAATCGGCTGCGGCGCGTCCGTCTCCTCGGGCGGGAAGCTCTCCTCGACGGATGAAGAGAACGCTTAGAGGTTGACAGGCCCCCGGACCTGCCGGAAGGATAGCGGCCACCCGGAACAGCCGAGGAAGCGCCGCTGCCTGCGCGGGAGCGCCGAGCAGCGGGGCGTGACAGGGAAACGCACGCGGAGCGACGTCCCGGGAGACGGCGCGGCGTGCCCACCGGAGATCGGCATTCGCACCGCTCGCGCCAAGCTGACGATCGTCCTCCTGCTGGGGAGCGCCTGCGGGTGCTGCGTCGGCCGGCCGGTCGGCGCCTTCCCCGCCGAGGCTTCGCCATGAGCAACTGGCACGACCTCTACGACGAGGAGCAACGGTTGCTGGCGAAGGCAGCGCGCCGGGCGCGCCGGCCGGACCGCGCCGGCTCGCTGCGCGGCATCGTCCGCGGGCTCCTCGGCTGGCAGCGGTTCCGTCGCGGTCCGCGTCCGCCGGACCCACCGGTCCAGTGGCGCACCGAGCCTCCGGAAGGGGAGCTTTTCGGGCTGGCGCTGTCGGGGGGCGGTATTCGCAGCGCCACGTTCAACCTCGGCGTGCTCCAGGAGCTCGCCCGGCTGGGCCTGCTCTCGGGATTCCACTACCTGGCCACCGTCTCGGGAGGTGGCTACGTGGGCGGCTTCTGGAGTGCCTGGCGAAGCCGCGGACGCGACCGGACCACCGGGTTCCCCACCACCCCCGAGGGTCACGCGGAGCCGCCCGAGGTGCGCCACCTGCGGGAGTTCAGCAACTTCCTCCAGCCGCGGCTGTCGCTGGTGTCGCGGGAGGCGGGGCGGGTGGTGGCGGCGTTCGCGACGTCGCTCGTGCCGTCGCTGACGTCGGCCGTCGCCACGATCATCGCGTCCCTGTTGCTGTGGCTGGCCGTGGCCTGGCTGCTCCTCGACGGTCCTCCCCTGGCCGAGCCGTGGCGGCGGCCGGGGGCCGCCCTCCTCCTCGGCGCCCTCACCCTGCTGGTCAACCTGGCGTGGGAGACGCGGCAGACCTGGGAGTTGGAGGAGCCGCGATCCCGAGCCGAGAAGACCTTCTGGGTCACGGCCGGTGCCGGCTCGGCGATCACCGTCCTCGCCTGGCTGCTCCTCGGGCCCTTCGTGCCGCTACCGTTCGGAGCCCTGCTCCAGGCGTCCACCGTGGAGCCCGCGACGCTGCTTCCCCTGGTCACCATCCTCCTGCCCACCGCCGCCTGGGTCACGGTCGGTTCGCTGCTCGTCCTGGTACGCACCGGGCGAGGCCGTGCCGCCCACGATCCACCGAGTCGCGCGCGCCTCAGCGGCATGGACCGCGCGCTTTCGCAGGTCTTCTTCTGCGCCGCGGTGTGGACCGTGGTCGGCACCCTGTGGTGGGTCGGGATGCTGCTCGCCTCCGGCGGCGTGGGGGCGGTGCTCTCGGCGGCCGGTGTGAGCACGGCGGGGGGCGGCGCGTTCGCCTGGGTCCGACGGCTGCTCGAGCGGCGGGCGGCCGCGTCGGCGGGGCCGTCCCTGCTCGCCCGGCCGCGCACCCTGCAGCTCCTCGCCTACCTCACCCTCGCCGCGGCGACCGCCGCCGCCGCCGGCCTGCTGGTGATGATCGCCGGAGCCTTCGGACCGCCGGGTCTGGTCGTCACCGCGGTCGTGACCTGGGGACTCCTGGTGGCGGCCCTCGTCTTCTTCGATCCCCACGAGAGCGGCTTCCACTCCTTCTACCGGGCGCGGCTGGTGCGCGCCTACCTGGGGGCCAGCAACGAGAAGCCCTGGCCGCGGGCCACCCTCGAGTGCGAGGGCGACGACCTGGCGCTGACCTGCCTGCCCGCCCAGCCCCTGCACCTGATCTGCTGCGCCGCCAACGACCTGGCAGGCGATCCCCTTCCGACGCTCCATCGCGGCGCCGACAGCGCCGTCCTGTCGCGGGCCGGCTTGCAGGTGGGCAGTCAGTGGTCCCCCTGGTCGCGGCACCCCGCGGTCCCGACCCTCGGGCAGGCGATGACCGCCTCCGGTGCGGCCGTCAACTCGCACATGGGGGCGCTGTCGATGCGGCTGGGGCAGGCGGCGACCTTCTTGCTCGCCGCCCTCGGCCTGCGGCTGGGGTTGTGGTTGCCGAACCCGCGCTCCGAGACGACGCGGCCCGCCTGGCCGCGCCGGCTTCGCGGCCTCCTGTTCTTCGGCGAGCTCTTCAGCAGGTCGTCCGTCGAGGGGCCGTGGGTGCACCTGTCCGACGGGGGGCACTTCGAGAACCTCGCGCTGTACGAGCTGGTTCGGCGCCACTGCCGGTTCATCCTGCTGTCCGACTGCGGTGCCGATCCCGAGCGCCTGTTCAGCGACTTCGGCAACGCCGTGCGCAGGATCCGGGAGGATTTCGGCGTCGAGATCGAGATCGATCTCACCCCGCTGCGACCCGGGAGCGACGGTCGCGCGCCGCAGGCGATGGTGGCGGGGGACCTGGTCTATCCCGGTGGCGATCGCGGCACGCTGCTCTACCTCAAGCCCTCGATCACCGGCAGCGAGCCGCCGGACGTCGCCCACTACGCCCGCGCCAACCGGCACTTCCCCCACGAGACGACGATCGACCAGTTCTACGACGAGGCGCAGTGGGAGTCGTACCGCAGACTGGGGCAGCACGTCGTCGAGCAGGCGTTCGGAGATCTCGACCGCGAAGAACCCCTCGAGCGCGTGTTCCTCCATGCCCGCTATCGCTGGCCTGCGCTGCCGGACGGCGAGCAGGAGCTGCTGAGCCGCCTCTCCCGCCGCTGGACCGAGCTCGAGCGCAAGCTGCACCAGCCGGGCCAGGGGCCGCTGAGAGCCCAGGTGGAGCCGGGCCTCGGGACCCCCCGGCGACTGAGCGAGGCCGAGGCGGTCGCCGCGCTGCCGCTCCTGCAGGAGGCGCTGGGACTGATGGAGCTCCTCTACCTGCAGACCGGCATGAGCGCCACCTACGAGGCGCCCAGCCATCCCCGCTTCCTGGGATGGCTCAACCGGTTCGGACGTTGGGCCGGAGCGCCGGCCTTCCGCGATGCGTGGCCGCTGCTGGCGCCGCTCCACGCCCGCCCGTTCACGGCCTTCATGGCGAACGCCTTCCGTCTGCCGCCGGCGCGAGCGTGGCAGGGCGTCCTGCGGGAGATCGATCCGAGCCGCCCGGGGTTCGCCTGGAGCCGCTGGCGGGAGCTGGCGCCCGAGGGCGGGCCGGCCGCCGCCCTGCGCTATGGCTTCCACGTTCCCTTCGCCTCGGGTGACGTGCAGGCCGGGGTCGTCGTGATGGAGCGGACCGGGCCCGGCCGGGTGCGCTGGAGGAGCCGGGACTTCTACGTGCCCCCGGGCCTGTGGGGCGTGGGCCTCGGCGAGGAGTTCCTGAGGGCCCTCCTCGCCGAGCTCGAGGCTGCGGGGTTCCCCTACCAGGAGGTGACGATGGCCGGCGAGAGGGCTCGCAGCACGTCCATCGATTCCCTCTACACGGGGGCCGGGTTCCGGCGGACCGCCGGCAGCCGCGGGTTCTGGCGCGCGGTCGTTTGAGGTCATCCCCGCCCATCCGCATTCCTCTATAGCTTGAGACGACTTGTTGTACACTCCCGGCCAGCGATGACGCTCCAGGCTGGGACGTACGCGCCGTAGGCAAGGCGCAGGAGGATCACGGGATGGCGGCCCCCACGTTGAACGAGCTGCTGCGGTCGATGGTGGATCGGGGTGGCTCCGATCTGCACATCACCACCAACTCGGCGCCCCAGGTGCGCATCGATGGACAGCTCCAGGCCCTGGAGTTCGAGCCGCTGACGCCGACGCAGACCAAGCAGCTCGCCTACTCGATCCTCACCGACAACCAGAAGCACCGGTTGGAGGAGAACCTGGAGATCGACTTCTCCTTCGGCATCAAGGGGCTGGCCCGCTTTCGCGCCAACGTCTTTCACCAGCGCGGCGCCATCGCCGCCGCCTTCCGGCGCATCCCGTACGAGATCCTCAGCTTCCGCGAGCTCGGCGTGCCGGCGGTGGTCGAGACGATGTGCGAGAAGCCGCGCGGCCTGGTGCTGGTCACCGGCCCCACCGGCTCGGGGAAATCGACCACCCTCGCCTCGATGATCGACAAGGTCAACCGCGAGCGGCGCGAGCACATCGTCACCATCGAGGACCCGGTGGAATACCTGCACAGCCACCAGAAGTGCATCGTCAACCAGCGCGAGCTGGCCGCCGATACGCTGAACTTCCACAACGCGCTGCGCTCGGTGCTGCGCCAGGATCCGGACGTGGTGCTGGTCGGCGAGATGCGCGACCACGAGACGGTGGAGGCGGCGCTGCGCATCGCCGAGACCGGCCACCTCACCTTCGCCACCCTGCACACCAACACCGCCGCCCAGACGATCAATCGCATCGTCGACATCTTCCCGGCCCACCAGCAGTCCCAGGTGCGGGTGCAGCTCTCCTTCGTGCTGGAGGGCATCCTGTGCCAGAGCCTGCTGCCGCGGGCCAGCGGCAAGGGGCGGGTGCTGGCGATGGAGATCCTGGTGCCCAACTCGGCGATCCGCAACCTGATCCGCGAGGACAAGATCCACCAGATCTACGGCATGATGCAATCGGGCCAGGCCAAGCACGGGATGCAGACCTTCAACCAGTCGCTGGCCGCCCTGTACTTCAAGCGCATGATCACCCTGCAGACGGCCATGGCCCGTTCGTCCTACCCGGACGAGCTGCAGGAGATCATCGCGCGGGGCCCCTCGGCGCTGAACCCGTCGATGGGCGCGGTCCCGGGGGCCGTGCCCGCCGGTACCGGCGCCGCCGGGGCCCGGACCGCGAGGAGCTGAGACCGTGCCCAGTTTCGTTTGGTCCGGCCGCAACCGCGGCGGACAGACCCAGGAAGGCGTGCTGCTCGCCGACACCCGCGAGGCGGCCATCGCGACGCTGCGCCGCCAGCAGATCCAGGTCACCAGCCTGCGCGAGAAGGGGCGCGAGGTGCGGGTGCTGCCGCGCTTCGCCCGCTCCATCCCCCAGAAGCGCCTCGCCATCTTCACCCGGCAGTTCTCGGTGATGCTCGATGCCGGCCTGCCGCTGGTGCAGTGCCTCGAGATTCTCGGGGAGCAGGAGGAGAACCCGCTGTTCCGCGGCGTCATCGAGAAGGTGCGCACCGACGTCGAGTCCGGCTCGTCGCTGGCCGACGCCATGGCCCGCCACCCGAAGGCGTTCGACAACCTCTACGTCAACATGATCGCCGCCGGCGAGGCGGGCGGCATCCTCGACATCATCCTGCAGCGCCTGTCGACCTACATCGAGAAGGTCGTCAAGCTGAAGAACCAGGTCAAATCGGCGCTCATCTACCCGGTGGCGGTGATCGTCATCGCCGCGGGCGTCGTGTGGCTGATCCTGTGGAAGGTCATCCCGGTCTTCGAGCAACTCCTGTCGAGCGTCGGCAGCGAGCTGCCGCTGATCACCAAGGTGGTGGTGACGGCGAGCGACTTCCTGGTCGACTACACGTTGTGGATCGTCCTGCTGATGGTCCTCGGCGGAGTGGCTCTGTCGCGCTACTACAAGACCCACCGCGGGCGCCGCGTGATCGACGGCACGCTGCTCAAGATCCCGGTCATCGGCATGCTGCTGCGCAAGATCGCCGTCGCCCGCTTCTGCCAGACCCTGGCCACCCTCACCTCGTCCGGCGTGCCGATCCTCGACGGCCTCGAGATCACCGCCCGGACCTCGGGCAACGCGATCATCGAGGATGCCGTGATGGCGGTGCGCAAGGCGGTCGAGGAGGGCAAGACGGTGTCGGTGCCGCTCGGCGAGACGAAGGTGTTCCCGCCGATGGTGGTGCAGATGATCAACGTCGGCGAGCAGACCGGTGCCCTCGACCAGATGCTGCAGAAGATCGCCGAGTTCTACGAGGAAGAGGTGGACACCGCGGTGGCCGGGCTGACCAAGCTGATCGAGCCGCTGCTCATCGTGGTGCTCGGCGCCATCATCGGCACCATCGTGGCCGCCATGTACCTGCCGCTCTACTCGGTCCTCAGCGAGATCGGCTAGGCGAAACGAGGGTCCCGGCCCCGAGACCCTCGCACGGGGAACACTGTGAGCTCGCTGACCCGACAGCTCCAGTGGCTGATCGCCATCCGCCTGGTGGTGGTGACCAGCATCGTGCTGCCGTACTTCCTGCTCGACACCCTGACGGCGCCGGAGCTCGCCCCCGGCGTCGACCTGGTGGCCGCTCCCGGCCCCGGACAGGAGGCGGCGGTGGCCGGCGTGCGCTCGTCGGTGCTCTACCGGCTGGCGGGCCTCACCTACCTCGCCAGCCTGCTCTACATCATCCTGCTGCGGCTGCGGCCGCGCGATCCGCTGATCGCCTACGTGCAGTTCTTCGGCGACCTGCTGCTGATCACCGGGCTCGTCTACTTCACCGGCGGCATCACCAGCCCCTTCTCGCTGTTCTACCTGGTGGTCATCGCCATCGCCTCCACCCTGCTGCGGCGCCAGGCGGGGTTCACGGTGGCCACGCTGGCGTACCTGCTCTACGCCAGCCTGCTGCTCGCCCTGTACTTCCAGTGGATCACTCCGGGCGGGGTGACGGCCGAGCCGGGCGACGCCCTGTTCCGCCTGCTCTACAACCTGGCGGTCAACTTCTTCGCCTTCTACGCCGTGGCGGTGCTCACCTCGGTGCTCGCCGGCCGCGCCACCCGTGCCGAGCGCGAGCTCGAGGCGAAGCGCGAGGACCTGGCCGACCTCCAGGTGCTGCACCGCGACATCATCCAGTCGATCTCGAGTGGCCTGGCCACCACCGACCCCGGCGGCCGCATCACCAGCCTGAACCGGGCCGGCGAGGAGATCCTGGGCGCCTCGGAGACGGAGCTGCTGGGCCGGCCGATCCAGGAGCTGGTGGAGCCGGAGCGCTGGGAGCGGCTGCGCTCGACCCCCGCCCAACCGGGCGAGGCCCACCGCTCGGAGGTGGAGCTGTCGCGCGGCGACGACACGGTGTACCTGGGGCTGTCCGTCTCCTCGCTCACCGACGCCAGCGGCACCCACCGCGGCTACAACGTGGTGTTCCAGGACCTCACCCGCTGGCACCGCCTCGAGCAGGAGGTGCGGATGAAGGACCGCATGGCGGCGGTGGGCGAGCTGGCCGCCGGCATCGCCCACGAGATCGGCAACCCGCTGGCCGCGATCTCGGGCTCGGTGCAGATGCTCGCCGCCACCGGCGGTGGGGACGAGTCGCAGCAGAAGCTGCTGGCGATCCTGCTCAAGGAGAGCCAGCGGCTCGATCGCACGATCAAGGGCTTCCTGCGCTTCGCCCGGCCGCGGGAGCGGGCGGCGGCGGAGTTCGACGTCGCGCGGCTGCTGGCGGAGAACTTCGAGCTGCTGCGCAACAGCGACGAGGTGGGTCCCGGCCACGAGCTGGTACTGGAGCTCGATCCGCCGTCGGTGCCGATCGTCGCCGACCGCGACCAGGTGAGCCAGATCTTCTGGAACCTGGCGCGCAACGCGCTGAAGGCGATGCCCCACGGCGGCGTGCTGCGGGTGTCGGGAGCGCCGGGGCCGGGGGTCTACCGGCTGCGGGTGCACGACACCGGGCGCGGCATGCCGGCCGCCCAGCGCAGCAACCTGTTCCACCCGTTCCAGACCTTCTTCGACACCGGCACCGGCATCGGCATGGCCATCGTCTACCGCATCGTCCAGGAACACGGCGGGCGCATCGAGGTGGACAGCGCCGAGGGCGCCGGCACGACCATCCTGGTGGAGCTGCCGCGCACCGCGTCCGGGGTCGCCGTGGCCTTCCAGGAGGCGGCGCCGGAGGCGGGCGCCGGGGAGCCCCGGTGAGCGCCGCGCCGCGCCGCGTGCTGGTGGTCGACGACGAGCAGAGCCTGCTCGACTTCCTCGGGCTGCTGCTGCGCGACGCTGGCTACGAGGTGGACACCGCCCCCTCGGTGAGCGAGGCCCGCAAGCGCCTCGGCGAGCACCGCTACGACCTGTGCCTGTGCGACATCCTGATGCCCGACGGCAACGGCCTGGACCTGCTGCGCGAGCTCGAGAGCGGCGCGCTGCGCGGCGGCGGAGACGGCGGCGGCGGCGCCGCGCC
>DATACC010000338.1:0-8609 GCA_036259255.1 Thermoanaerobaculia bacterium
GGAGATCGTCCTCGGCGACCGCATGCTCCAGGTGGTCGGCCTGGTGTGGGCGGCGGTCTTCGCCGTCGGCGTCTATGCCGCCTGAGGACGCTGACGCCCGGCTGCTCTCGGGCTGGGGCCGCACGGCGCCCACTGCGGCGCGGGTCGAGCGGCCCCGCAGCGCCGGTGAGGTCGAAGCTCTGGTGGGCGATGCCGATCCACAGCAGGCGGTTCGCCAGCAGCGCGGGATGCGCCGCGATCGACAGCGTGTCCTTCTCGGCGGCGGTCCACAGCCGCGACAGCTCGGCCATCACGGTGAGGCCGAAGGGGTCGAGCAGCTTCGCCAGCCCCCACCAGCCGAGCTGCCCGGCGAGGAGCTGCCAGCTCAGCAGGGTGGCGAGGAGCAGGAGAACGCTGCCCAGGTAGCTCGCCATGGCGCGCCGGCCGAGCGCCGCCAGCGAGAATGGCAGCGCCGTGGCGACGAAGGCGTTGGGCAGCGCCAGCAGGAGGTAGGCGACGAGGTAGGGGGCCGCCTGGAACGGTCCGACGAGCTCGGGCTCGGCGCGCGGCAGGAGGGTGCCGAGCAGGATGCCGGCCGGCACGGCGAGCAGGAGCGTGGCGTTGAGGACGAAGGCGGCGAGAAAACGCCCGCCGAGGTACGCCGCCTTGCCGAGCGGCGTGGTGTAGAGGAGCGGATGCATCCGCGTCTGGGCGTCCCGCGCCGCCGCGTCGCCGGCGAGACCCGTGGTGAGGAACAGCCCCAGCATGCTGCCGAGCAGCGTGACGGTGGCGATGACGAACGGCGCGTTCAGGAAGTGACCGGTGTTGCGCGCGTCGCTCACCGAACCGGCCGTCGCCAGGGTGTAGGCGAGGGCGAGCAGCACCGCGAAGTAGAGCCAGGTGAGGACGCGGCGCGCCTGCTGACCGATCTCGAAGCGGAAGATCTCCCAGAGGCTCACGCGGCCACCTCGGGCGCCGGCTGCGCGGCGGCTCCGCCGTGATGGCCCGCGATGGTGCTGAAGTAGACGTCCTCGAGGTCCGGCTCCACGGGCTCGAAGCCGGCCCCCGGCGGCGTGGCGCTGTGGACGTGCACCACGGTGCGTCCCGCCAGCAGCTTGGTCGAGATCACCGCGTGGTCCCGCTTCACCGCGGGCAGCTCGCTCCTCTCGACCAACCGCCGCCAGATCCGTCCGGCGAGGGCGGAGACCTCGCGCAGGGGCTCGGCTTCGAGCAGGATCTCGCCCCGGTGGAGGATGGCCATGCGGCTGCACAGCTCGGAGACGTCCTCGACGATGTGGGTCGAGAGGATCACCACGGCGTTCTCGCCCAGCTCGCTCAGCAGGTTGAGGAAGCGCACCCGCTCGGCGGGGTCGAGGCCGGCCGTCGGCTCGTCGACGATGATCAGCTTCGGGTCGCCCAGCAGCGCCACCGCGACGCCGAAGCGCTGGCGCATGCCGCCGGAGTAGCCGCCGAGCTTCTTGCGGCGCACCGCGTACAGGTTGGTCTGGTGGAGGAGCGCGTCCACCACCTCCCGGCGCGCCCGCCGCGGAGTGATGCCCTCGAGCACCGCGAAGTGCTCCAGCAGCCGCTCGGCGCTGACGTTGGGATACACCCCGAACTCCTGCGGCAGGTAGCCGAGGGTCTCGCGCACCCGCGCGCTCTGCCGCAGCACGTCGAGGTCGCCGAAGCGGATCGAGCCCTCGTCGGCCTCTTGCAGGGTGGCGAGGGTGCGCATCAGGGTGGACTTGCCGGCGCCGTTGGGGCCGAGCAGACCGAACAGGCCGGGGGGAATCGTCAGCGTCACGTCGCGCAGAGCGTGGACGCCGTTGGGGTACGTCTTGGAGAGGTTGCGGATCTCGAGCTGCATCATGTTCCTCGGAGAAGGAGATTTCGGGTTGCTGCGTCTGCTGGCTGCGTCTGCTGGCTGCGGTTGCTGTCCTGCGCGGCGGGCTGCGTCAGCCCTCAGCGCCGCCGGTGGCCCCGGTGGCGGGAGGCGGCGGCCCACAGCGCTAGCAGGCCGGCGCCGGTCCACAGCAGGGTGGCCGTGGCCCACCGGCCGACCTGCGGCAGGGCTCGCCACACCACCACCTCCTCGCCGGTCGAGAGCGTGGCGAGGGTCTTGAGCGATTCGGTCCGCGCGGTGAGGAGCACGTCGAAGCCGTAGGGTCCGTCGAGGAGCCACCGCATCAGGAGCTCGGGCGCGTCGTCCAGCCACTCGGCGCCGACCGCCGTACCGACGGCGTCGACCAGCAGCAGGCCGAGCACCGCGCCGGCGATCCAGCGCAGGGGGTGGCGGACTCCCAGGACCAGGGCGCTGGTGAGCAGGTAGGCCCCGGTCGCCGCGGTGAAGGGGACCAGCCACAGCAGCGGCCGGGGCGTCCAGCGGACGGTCTCGACGGCGGCCGGATCGAGCAGGCCGCGCAGCGGCGTGGTGGAGGAGCGCAGGACCAGGATCGTCTCCTCCGCCAGGACGCTGGCGCCGGACAGCAGGGTGAGGGCGAGCAGCCAGGCGACGAAGAGCGCCACGGCCGCGGTCAGCCACACCCAGCCCGCGAAGACCTTGGCGAGGGCGTGTCGGCGGCGGTCCACCGGCAGGGTCCACAGGAAGCCGGCGCCGAAGCGCGTCTCTCCCCGCCACACGGCCAGCGGAAGCAGGAGGCCGAGCATTCCCGGCAGCATCTGGTGCTCGGGGTGGAACGCCAGGGGGCCTCCCACCCGCAGTTGGGTGGTGACGAGCACCGTCGCCAGCGTGCCCAGCGCCAGGGCGACGACGGCCGGCCAGCGCAGCGCGGAGCCGACGGCGCGGATCTGCGCCCGCAGGACCTGGCCGGGCGGCGGGGTCGGGTGCAGGATCGTCGACGTCATTGCGGCACCTCCTCGGCGAGCAGGGCGAGGGCGGCCTCCTCGAAGCTCAGCGGCTCGACCTCGCGCACCCGGGCGCCGCCGAGGGCGAGGCGCTCGACCACCTCCCGCTCCTCGCCGACCAGCGTCCACTGGACCTCCCGGCCGCCGCTGGATCGCCGGTGGCCGGCGGTGGGGAGCGCCGGCGGCGCCTGCCAGCCGTCGGGCACCTCCACCCGGTAGCGGCGCACCGTGCGCTGGAGCTCCTCGCGTGGGCTCTGGGCCACCAGGCGCCCGTCTCGGAGCACGCCCAGGTGGTCCGCCAGCCCCTCCAGCTCGGAGACCTGGTGGGTCGAGATCAGCACCGTGGTGGGCGTGTCGGCGAGGTGCTCGGCGAGCAGGGCCAGGGAACGGTGCCGAACCACCGGATCGAGGCCGTCGGTGGGCTCGTCGAGCAGGAGGAGGGGAGGCCGGTGGGCCAGGATCATCACGAGCTGGAGGCGCCGGGCCTCGCCCTTCGACAGGGTGGCGACCCGGCGGCTCAGCCGCAGGCCGAGGGCGCGGACCAGGTGGTCGGCGTAGCCGGCGTCCCAGGCGGGGTAATAGGCGGCCCGGTGGCGGAGCAGGCCGGCGCAGGTCATCCAGTCGTAGCCGGGCCGGTGGTGCTCCGGCAGGTAGCCCACCTGGGCCCGCACCTCGGGGCCGCGCCGGGCGGTGTCGAGACCGAAGACCTCCGCGCGGCCGGCGTCGGGCCGCTCGAGGTCGAGGAGCACCTGGAGCGTGGTGCTCTTGCCGGCGCCGTTGGCGCCGACCAGCACGTAGACGGCGCCGTCGGGAACCCGCAGGTCGACGTGATCGAGGGCCGTCTCGCCCCGGTACCGCTTGGTCAATCCGTGGGTGGCCACGGCGTCGGGGCCGGTCCCCGGACCGGGGTGGGGCGTACGGCTCATTCCTCGTCTCCCTGGTTGGTTGCGGGGGCCGGCCGGGAGGGCTCGGTCCCCTCCTCGGCCGCCACCTCGCGCAGCGTGGTCAGCAGTTCCTCGAGCCCCAGGCCGTTGCGCCGGGCTTCGAGCAAGGCCCGCTTGGCAACGCCCCGGGCGACGAGGGTGCGCTGCCGGTGGTCGGGCCGCGTATCCGGTGCCACGAAGGTCCCCATGCCGCGGCGCACGTAGACGACGCCCTCGCGCTCGAGCTCCCCGTAGGCCTGGCGCACCGTGCGCGGATTCACCGCCAGCTCGGCGGCGAGCTCCCGCACCGAAGGCAGCGGATCCTCCGCCCGCAACGTGCCGGTCACCAACGCCCGCCGCACCTCATCCATGATCTGGAGGTAGAGCGGCCGCGCGTCGCGAGGATCGAGGCTCACCAGCATCGGGGCACTCGTGAGGTGGTGTGGTACACAGGTGCTACAGTGCCACAGATGGGGTGGGTGGTGCAAGGGGGGCTGCTCCGAACGTGTATCCTTGCGGCGTGGTCTGCAGAACCCGGCAGAGAGCAAAGCAAACCGCGGCCTCCGCAGAAGGATTCTTCGTGGGCCGAGTGCCTCTAGGAACCGACTGAGGAGTTAGCGAATGAGGACCGGCTCACCGCTATGAACGGCAGCTCTCCGCGTCCGTTCTCGATCAAAATCTTCCTACCGGCCGGTACGCCAGAGGGGTTGCGGATCATCGAGAAATCAAACTGGACTGGCGTTGGTGTTGTCTTTCCGCGGGCGCTGTTCCCCGATGTCAAGGCTCGGTCCGAGTTCAGCCGGACGGGCGTCTATGTACTCGTTGGCCCCTCGGAGGAGGGCGAGCTGCCGATGATCTACATCGGCGAGGCGGATCCAATCCGTCGCCGCCTCGAACAGCATCAATCAGGTAAGGACTTCTGGACTTGGGCAGTCGTGTTCGTGTCGAAGGACGGTAGCCTGAACAAGGCCCATGTGAGTTATCTGGAGTCGCACCTGCTGACACTGGCAAAGGATTCTCGAAGATCCCACGTGGACAATGTCACCGGGTCTAATGAGCCATCTCTAGCCGAGGCAGACGAGGCTGACGCTGCAAGCTTCCTGTCGGACATGTTGAGCATCTTCCCGCTGCTGGGTCTTCCTGTCTTCGAGCGCCCGCGCGCGGACAGGAGGCGGAAGAGACAGATGTTGCACTTGCGCGGGAAGGGACTTGAGGCGAAGGGGTTCGAAGGGGCAGAGGGGTTCGTGGTTCTGGAAGGCTCGCAAGCGGCCGCGACGGAGGTACCTTCGATCGTTCGGTCCCCGTTCCTTACGACGCTTCGGAGGGAGCTTAGGGAGAAGGGCGTCTTGGCTGCTGACTCGGAGCACTTCCGCTTCATGCAGGATTATGCTTTCAACTCCCCGTCGACGGCCGCTGGGGTCGTCCTCGGTCGTGCCGCCAACGGTCGTACCGAATGGCAGGACGGCAACGGGCGAACGCTCAAGGCGATCCAGGAGGCGCAGGTGAAGTCGACAGCTGTTTCCGAGGACCTGACGACGTGACGGTTCATAGCGAGTGCGAGGGGGCGAAGGCACGGCGGCAGACAGTGGGCCGGCAGCGGCGGCCGCCGCGACCAGATTTCCACCGAGCGATGGAGTGCCCGGGGTCTGCAAGAGTCGAAATGGAGGAGACGCCGAAGGCGAGGATTCGACCTGAGATGCGGGCGAGTATTCCGGGGCCGAGGACCACATGGCGGCATACCTCCGAGCCGTCCTCGAAGAGGGAGGACGCACCGCTCTTGCTACCGCCACTTGGTGACACCGCTCGCGCCAAAAGGAAATGACGTGAATCGCGACGGAGACCGGCCTTGGTCGTGAGAGTTTCTAGATGGCCCTCTCACCCGAAGGAAACCCGGTGCTCGCGACAGTGCTCAAGGTTGTGCGGTCTCGCGCTCAGGCTTCACGCGAAGACGCGCTGAGGATGGTCGCCGACCAGCCGGTCCTTCGCCGCCGATCTGCTGCACGATGAGGTCCTTTGGCTCGATCCGCGCGCTCTTCGGGCGTCCGACCCTTCGGCGCGCGGGCGGCGACCGCTCCCCGGCGGCGGTGCCCCCTCCGGCGGTCTTCGTCGTCGGCGCGCCGCGCTCGGGCACCACGCTGGTGCGACTGATGCTGGACTCGCACCCGCAGGTGGCGATCCCGCACGAGACCTCCTTCGTCCCGCGGGCACTCGCTCTCGGCGACGACGCCGGCCGCGAAGCCCTAGCCCGCTTCCTGACCGAGTTCCCGACCTGGCCGGACCTGGCGACCTCGGAGGAGGAGCTGCGCGAGGCTCTCGCGCGGGTCGAGCCGTTCACCCTCGCCGACGGGCTGCGCGCCTTCTACCTGCGCTACGCCGCCGCGCGGGGCAAGACGCGGTGGGGCGACAAGACGCCGTCCTACGCCCTCCACCTGCCGGCGATCGCCGCCGCGTTTCCGGAGGCGCGGTTCGTCCACGTCCTCCGCGACGGCCGCGACGTCGCCGTCTCGCTGCGCCCGCTCTGGTTTGCCCCCGGCCAGGACATGACCTCGTTGGCCCGCGAGTGGTCTCGGCACGTCGTCGCAGCACGCGCGGCCGGGGCGGAGCTGGGGCCGCGCTACCTCGAGCTGCGCTACGAGGATCTGCTCCTCGACCCGCGGGCCGAGCTGTCGCGCGCGACGAACCTTCTGGAGTTGCCGTTCGCGCCGGAGATGCTCCGCTATTTCGAAGGGGCCACCGCCCGGCTGCGCGAAGGGCAGGCGCGCCACGACGCGGCCGGCCGGCTCCTGGTCAGCCAGGAGCAGCGCCTGCGCAACCAGGAACTGGCGCAGCGGCCGCTCGACCCGGCGCGGGTCGGCCGCTGGCGTGCCGAGCTGAGCGCCGAGGAGGTGGCCGAGTTCACCTCCGCAGCGGGGGGGCTGCTTGCCAGCCTCGGATATTCGACGTGAGAATGCCCGGGTGACCGAGCACCGGCCCCCCTCGAACCTGCCGATCATCCTCCGTGACCGCCCTGCCCTGCTCGTCGTCGCCCATCCGGGGCACGAGTTGCGGGTGCACGCCTGGCTGGAGATGGCCCGGCCGGAGGTCTGGGTCCTGACCGATGGGACGGGGCACGGTGCGCCGAACCGGCTGCCCTCGACCCGACGCCGGCTGCACGGCGCTGCAGCGCGGCCCGGTCCGGTCTTCGGCGCCTTTAGCGACCGCGCCGCCTACGACATGCTCCTGGCCGGCGAGGTGGGGCCGTGGGCGGCGATCGCGCGACGGCTCGCCGAGCGGCTCACCAGCGAGGAGGCGCCGTACGTGGTGGCCGACGCCCTGGAAGGCTTCAATCCGGTCCACGATCTCTGCCGGGTCCTCGTCGACACTGCCGTCGTTCTCGCCGAACGCCAGCGAGGGACGGTGCTCGGCTTCGACTTCCCGCTCGAGGCGTCGCCCGATGTGCACCGGGTCGACGACCACGCGGGAGACGTCCGCCTGGTGCTCGACGAGAACGCCCTGGCCCGGAAGATCGCGGCCGCCCGCGCCGATCCCGACATGGCGGCGGAGGTGGAACGGGCCCTGGCGACCCACGGCGAGCAGGCCTTCGCGGTCGAGCGCCTGCGGGCGGTCCGGCCTCTGCGGCCGCTGGCCGAGCAGCTCGCGGATCCGGCGCTCTACGAGCGGTACGGCGAGCAGCGGGTCGCCGCCGGGCATTACGGCACCGTGCTGCGTCTCGGCAAGCACTTCGTGCCCTTCGCCGACGAGCTGCGGCGGCTGGTGCTGGAGGTCTGACACTGCGGGTCCTGCTCACCAACGTGACCCTCGCGTCGCGCACGGGCACCGAGATCAATACCCGCGACATCGCCGTCGGCCTGTTGCGGCGCGGTCACCAGCCGGTGGTCTACTCGCCCCAACTGGGCGACATGGCCGACGAGATCCGCGCCGCCACCGTGCCGGTGGTGGACGACCTGACCTCCATCGCGGCGGTGCCGGAGGTCATCCACGGCCACCACCACACGCCGACGATGACGGCGCTGCTGCGCTTCCCCGGGGTCCCGGCCCTCTTCTTCGTGCACGACTGGGCCGGCTGGATGGACGAGCCCCTGCGCTTTCCGCGCGTCCAGCTCTACGTTCCGGTGGACGCCACCAACCGCGATCAGCTCGAGCTCGAGCACGGGATTCCGGCGGAGCGCATCCGGCTGGTGCTCAACGCCGTCGATCTCGAGCGCTTCGTACCGCGGCCGCCGCTGCCACCTCGGCCGCGCCGCGCCCTGGTGTTCAGCAACTACGCCGCCCAGGGCGGCCACCTCGCGGCGCTCCGCGAGGCCTGCGCCAGCGCTGGCCTCGAGTTGACGGTGGTCGGAGCGGGGGTCGGCAATAGCGCCGTCCGACCCGAGTCGGTGCTGCCCGGCTTCGATCTGGTGTTCGCGAAGGGTCGCTGCGCGCTCGAAGCCCTCGCCGTCGGCTGCGCCGTGGTGCTCTGCGACGTCCACGGGCTCGGCACGATGGTCAGCTCTCTCGAGCTGCCCCGGCTGCGCGCGCTCAACTTCGGCCGCCGCGCGCTGCAGCGACCCGTCACCGGCGCCGCAGTGGCGGCGGAGATCGCGCGCTACGATGCCGCCGACGCCGCCGCGGTCAGCGCCACCGTCCGCGCCGAGGCGGGCCTCGAGCGGCAGCTCGATCACCTGCTGGGCCTCTACGAGGAGGCCATCGGTCTCGGCGCCGCCGCCACCGACGATCCGGTGCGTGAGGGCGAGGCCGCGGCCCGCTACCTCCAGCGTTGGCTACCCCGGTTCGGGCCGCCGGCGACCAGCCCTTCGGTGCGCGGGGTCGTGGTGCTCGAAGCCCGCGAGGTGGTCGCTCTCC
>DATACC010000339.1:0-1788 GCA_036259255.1 Thermoanaerobaculia bacterium
TGGCCGGGGACGGCGCACCACCCAGCGAGGGCAACGTCTTCGCCTCCCGGACGGAGCGCAACGCCAAGGACGGCCGCTGGCACGGCGTCTGAGCGCTCCCGGTCACCAGCGCTCGCGCCGGTCGGCCAGGCCCTCCTCGAACGCGGTCACGACGCCGGCGGCGACGTCGCGGAGCTTGACGTTGCGCCGCTGCGAGGCGATCCGCAGCAGGTCGAAGGCCCGGTCGGCCGTGCACCGCTCCTGCGCCATCAGCAGGCCGACCGCCTGACCGATGGTCGCCCGGGTGTCCAGGCCGCCGAGCAGGGACTCGGTGCGCTCGTCGCTGTCGGCGATCCGCAGCGCCACCGTGAGCGCACCGGTGGCCTGCTGGGCCCAGTCGGCGGCGGTGGCCTCGTCGTCGGCGCTGAACACCCGGGGCTCGGTGGCGTAGAGGTTCAGCGCACCGCTGTTGCGGCCCTCGACCACCAGCGGCAGCGACAGCGAGGACCGGACGCCGAGCTCCGCGGCTCGCGCCGGGAAGGGGGTCCAGCGGTCCTCGGTGGCCATGTCGTCGACGCGGACGACGGTGCCGGTGCGCATCGACTCCAGGCACGGGCCGGTGTCCGCCGCGTACTGCCGCTCGTCGGCCTGCTGGGCCAGCGGCCCGGTGCTCGCCACCGTCACCCCGGTGCTGTCGCGGGTGAGGGTCAGTCCGCAGGCCACGGCGGCGGGGACCTGTCGCGCGGCGAGGTGCACCAGGTCGCCCAGGAACGACCTGAGGTCGCCCCCCGACGCCAGCAGGGCGAGCAGCTCCCCGTCGTCGGACCCCGTGTCCAGCCTCGGCGTCACTGCGCCCGTCCTCCGTGTCGTGCCCGTCCGGCCGATGGAGTATCCAGCACGCACGGGCGGCGCGGGGAGACTCCACGCGAACGGCGCCGTGAACAGCGTGTTGCCTCCGGCCCAGGCCGTTGACCCGGCCGGGACGCCGGACCAGGCTGGCCCTCCCCGCCTGCAGCGGGCCGACTCCCGGAGGCGCCCGTGACCGCCGATCCCACCGCCCGCCCCACCCCGCCGAGGTCCGCACACGCGGGCGTCGAGGCGGAGCGGGTCGACACCGGCTACCTCGAGAGGCGCCGGCTGCGATCCGGGACGGCGGGCTGGCTGCTGCTGGCCGGTCTCGGCGTCTCGGCGGTCATCTCCGGCGACTACGCCGGGTGGAACTTCGGCCTGGCCGAGGGCGGGTTCGGCGGACTGCTGATCGCCACCGTGCTGATGGCGGTCATGTACACCGCGATGGTGTTCGGGCTGGCCGAGCTCGGCTCCGCGCTGCCGACCGCCGGCGGCGGCTACACCTTCGCCCGGCGCGCGCTCGGCCCGTGGGGCGGCTACGCAACCGGCGTCGCCGTGCTCATCGAGTACGCGATCGCGCCGGCGGCCATCGCCACCTTCATCGGCGCCTACGTCGAGTCCCTCGGGCTCTTCGGCATCACCGACGGCTGGTGGGTCTACCTGGTCGTCTACGCGCTGTTCATCGGGATCCACCTGATGGGTGTCGGCGAGGCGCTCAAGGCGATGTTCGCCGTCACCGTCGTGGCGCTCGCCGGGCTGGTGGTCTTCCTCGTCGGCGCCGTCCCGCGGTTCGAGGCCGGCAACCTGCTCGACATCGCGCCCACCGACGCCGCCGGCGCCTCGGCGTTCCTGCCGTACGGGCTGATCGGCGTCTGGGCGGCGTTCCCGTTCGCCATCTGGTTCTTCCTCGCCGTCGAGAGCGTCCCGCTGGCCGCCGAGGAGGCCCGCGACCCGGCCCGG